>CAZHMF010000074.1:6327-9762 GCA_964533605.1 uncultured Anaerolineaceae bacterium | reverse complement strand
GCTTTTACCGTCCGGTTACGCCGGAGCGCCTTCGAGCTCACATAACGTCCCGATACTGCTTCTTCGTGGTCGTCGCTCAACCACCGCTTCCAGCGGCGTGTCCGGGTGGCGGGCCAATCCTTGTCCCGTTGTTTGGCGAGCGGCAGGCGGGGGCCGCGGTTGCGCTCGCGACACGGATAGCAGCCTCTGAGAACCGGCAGCTCGTCCTTATGGACATGTCCCGCGGCCGGGAGGAGCCGGCATGGGCCGGGGCCGCCCTGCGGCAGACCCGCAGCCGGGACGTCGAGGCCCGGATGGAGCGGGCCGGGCCGCAGGATCCGGGCCGGGCGATCGCAGCCGCGGCCGCCGATCTCGAGGCGCGGATGATCGTTGCCGCTCGATCCGGCCTCAATCCCCGCCAGCTGCGCGTCTGCGACACGCTCTTCGCCAATCCTCCCGTCGAGGTGGCGATGCTCTGGGGCAAATGGCAGGATTCGGGTCCCGGCACGCGGGTGCTTGCGGCCGGGCCGGACGCCGCACGAATGGTGGGGCTCGCCACGGCGCTGGCCGGGGATTCGGGCAGCGTGACCCTACTCGCCCTCGAGCGCAGCCAGTTCGAACTCCAGCTCCGGATCGGACAACCCCTTCGTCTTACCTCGCCGGTTCGCCTTCGCAGGCCGTCGGCCCGCAGTCGCGAGGCGGCGGTGCTGGCCACGCAACGCGACGAGCGAGCGGCCGGGATCGTCGTCGATGCGACTCGCCAGGGGCCGGCGGAGTGGCTGGCGCGGGGCACCGGAGGGGAGCTGGTCGGGACGAGGGCAGGCGTCCCGGTTGTCGCCGTCGCGCGTCCCCTTCCGCCTCCCCTGCGGGTACTTCTGCAGGCGCTCGCCTCGCTGTCCGGCGTGCTTCCGGACCTGTCGGAGCAGGACCGCATCGCCGTCTACGTGAGTCTCCGGCGGGCTGCCCGCGGCGGCGTCGATTTCGGAACCATGGTGATCCTCTCGACCGCCATCGCGGCGCTGGGACTGCTCATGGACAGCGCCGTGATCATCGTGGGGGCGATGCTCATCGCGCCCCTGATGACTCCCATCATGTCGGCCGGGCTCGGCGTCACCCAGGGCGACGGTCGTGTGGTCCGAATGGCGTTGTCGACGCTGGCGATCGGTGCGCTGACCGCCGTTGCCGTCGGGGGCGGCGTGGGGTTCGTACACCCCCACGAAGGCGTCACGGCCCAGATGGCGGTGCGGACCGAGCCGTCCGTGAGCGACCTCCTGGTAGCCGTCGCGTCGGGAGCGGCCGGTGCCTACGCGACCTGTCGCAGGCAGGTTGCGTCTTCGCTGGCGGGTGTCGGGATAGCAGTCTCGCTGGTGCCACCGCTCGCCGTCGTCGGGCTCGGGGTGGGGCTGGGCGACATGGAGGTGGCCGTCGGCTCGCTCCTCCTGTTCCTCGTGAATCTGTCGGCCATCGCGGCGACCGCGAGCGGGATGTTCTTCTGGCTGGGATTCCGACCTCGGTCCGGCCCGACCAATCGCGTGGCGGTGTTCACGAGGGGGGTCGGAACGCTCGGCGGAATCGTCCTCCTGATCCTCGTCGCAGTCCTGATCTGGCAGGATGCCGCGGTGTCGCGCGACCGGCTGGCGGTTCAGCGAGCCGCGGAGAGTGCGGTCCGGGCGGTTGACCCGGAGGCGACCGTCGAACGGTTTGAGCTGGTGAGCCACAGCGACCGGCTCGTGGTTGTGGATCTCGACGTCCGCGGCCGCACGATCGACGGGGACGATGCGGACGCGGTCAAGAGCGGTCTCGCGCGGCAGCTGCAGACACCGGTGGAGCTGACGCTGCGCGTGCTCCCGGTGTTCTTCGCGGGCGGGGAAGAGGAATGCGCGGGGCCGCAACCGTGCGCTGGTTGGTGATGGGTGTGGCACCCTCACCGCCTTGGTGAGGGCTACGAAGGGCGACGGCCTCCCGGCCTGGCTGGAACAGCCATAGTTATTCCATGCCTCACACCGTCAGGCGCGCGAGGCGATAGCGATCGGCGAGGGCGGTCGGGCGGCGGGCAGCGAGAAAGGCCGGAACGGCGATCGAGGCAAGTGCCACGGCCGTGAACCAGCCGAGGGTGTAGTCGCCGCTGCGGTCCACGGCCCAGCCGATCAGCAACGGACCGGTGAAGGCTCCGATCGACGTCGTAAAGAACAGGGTCCCGTTGAGGGTCCCGAAGAACCGCGTCCCGAAGTAGTCGGCCACCAACGCCGGACGCACGGGGATCGCACCCCCGAACCCGGGAGCGGCGACGACCAGGCCGGCAACGGCCATCCACTGATTCTGCGCCAGGGCGAGAACGACCATCCCGCTGAGGGTCAGGGACACGGCGGCGGCGAGCACAAGGCGCTTGTCGACTTTGTCCGCCAGGAATCCGAAGCCGAGCCTGCCGCTGACCGAGGTCAAGGTGAACACCGCAACCATCGAGCCGGCCACGCCCTTCGACATCCCGAGCGACTCCAGGAACGGGACCTGGTGAACGATGATCGACGTCTGTGCACAGCCGATCCCGGCCGTTGCGATCGCAAGAAGGATGAACGTGCCGGACGTCATCGCCACCCGCGGCGGCACGCCCCAGTCAATACCACCGGCTCCGCCGAGGGGGCTGGCCGTGGCCGGCAGGCCGTCCAGCGGCTGGGGATGCCCCGGCGGACGATTCCGGACGTTCAGCCCCAGCGGGATGCCGATCACGAGGACCATGAGACCGAGCCAGCGCAGGGCTCCGCGCCAGCCGGCGGCCTCGACCAGCCAGGCGATCCCGACGACGAGCGTTCCGGCCAGCCCGCCGCCGAGCGTCATCAGCGACATCGCCCGACCGCGCCTCTGTTCGAACCAGGTCGCCGTTGCCACGAGCCCGACCTGCCCTCCGGCCGCGCTCGTACCGAGGGCGATGATGATCATCGTCACGTAGAACTGCCAGAGCGCCTGCATGAACGACATGAGAAAGACGCCCGCCGCCATCACGAAGATCCCGGTCACGAGCACCCGTCGTGGGCCCGCCCGGTCGACGCCGAAGCCGACGACCGGGGCCGCTATCCCACCAGCCTCGGTGCGAAGGGAGAAGGCGAGCGAAACCGCCGCGTTGCTCCATCCGAATTCGTCGCGAATGGGGTTGAAGACGAGCCCGAAACCGTAGAAGAAGGAGGCGCCGACCATCGTAACGATGAGCGCCACCGAGCCGACAACCAGCCAGCCTTCGTAGACGTTAGGCGCGAGTCTTCGTAACAACGGGTCGGCAGAACTTTCGGCGGCCAACCACCGGCCGGTGGCCGCGAGGGACGGTAGTGCGTGAAGAATAACCGGTTCCGAGAACAACCGGTTCCGAAAACAACCAGTGCCCAGAACAACCGGGTCCGAGCCGCGCCCGGAAGGGCGCCGGAACGCGAGGCGTGAGCACCAACCGGTCCCCAGAACAACCGG
>CAZHMF010000074.1:2767-6227 GCA_964533605.1 uncultured Anaerolineaceae bacterium | reverse complement strand
CCCTTCTTGTACGGTAGATAGTGCGGAACCCACTGCTTCGAGCGCACGTACTCTTCCAGTTCCGCTCGCGACATCCCCTCGAGACGCGGCTCGCGGGCGACTCCCGCCTGCTGCGCCGCTTCGATGACGGCGGCCGCGATGCAGACACTCGACCGCCTCATCTCCGGCACGGGCGGATAGACGCGGTCGGGCATGCTCTTCGTGAAGTCGGCCAGTGCGTGCGCCGCGGCCATCACCATGCCGTCCGTCACTTCGGAGACCTTCGCCAGCACTGCCGCAAATCCCAGGCCCGGGAAGACAAATGCATTGTTCCCCTGCCCGATCTCGAACGTCGTGCCCCTGTACTCGACCGGCGCGAACGGGCTCCCGGTCGCGACGATCGCTTTGCCCTCGCTCCAGGCGATCACGTCCTCGGGGATGGCCTCCGTCGACGTACTCGGGTTCGAGAGCGGGAAGATCATCGGCCGCTCGGTGTTTGCGCACATCGCCTCGACGATCTCGCGGTCGAACCCCCCGGGGTGGCCCGACAGACCCATCACGGCGGTCGCCTTCGCGGTGCGGATCGTCTCGAGGAGACCGGCGCCGCCTTCGAGCCCCAACGCCTCGGCGGCGGCCTTCGACTGCGCGTAAGGGCGCTTGAAAGCGTCCATCTGGCGCCCCTCGACGAGCAACCCGCGAGAGTCGAGGACCAGCACCCGGGCCCGCGCGTCTTCGGCGCTCAACCCAGCGTCCACCAGGCCCTCGGTCAGCGCCCAGGTTACACCGATGCCCCCCGCGCCGGCCCCGTAGACGACGAAGCGCTGCTCGGTGACCGGCACGCCTGTCAGCTCGCAGGCTCGCAGCACTCCCGCAAGCACCGTCGCACCGGTGCCCTGGATGTCGTCGTTGAACGACGGCAGTCGCTTCCGGTAGCGCTCCAGAACGGCGAACGCGACGTCCTTCGAGAAATCCTCCCACTGAAGGATGGCGCCCGGGTAGCGGGCTGCGAAGGCTTCGACGAAGCGGTCGATCATCGCGAAGTAGGGCTCACCGCGAAGCCGGGCGTGCCGCACGCCGACGTAGAGCGGGTCGTTGATCAGGTTCTCGCGGTCGGTCCCAACGTCGAGCTCGATCGGGAGTGTCTTGTCCGGTCCCACACCCCCGGCCACCGTGTAAATCGAGAGCTTGCCGATGCTGATCGCCATGCCGCCGAAGCCCTGGTCACCGATCCCGAGGATCGCGGACGAATCGGTCGCGACCGCGAGCCTGACGTCCTCGAGGGGAACGTTCGCCAGTGCCCGCTCGGCCTCGTCGATGTTCGCCGTCGTGATGGCAAGCCCTCGAGGCAGCCTGTAGATCCGGCTGAAGAGCTGCACGGCCTCTGCAACGGTCGGCGTGTAAATGATGGGCAGCATCTCTTCGAGGTGTTCCGCGACGAGTGCATAGAAGAGGACCTCGTTTCGATCCTGGAGGAGGCGCAGGTAGATGTGCTGGTCGAGCGGCGTCGGCTGGCGGGCAAACTCCGCGTAGACGCGCTGCTTCTGCTCATCGATGACGGTGACGCGGGGGGGGAGGAGCCCTTCGAGCTCCAGCAGGTCGCGCTCCTCATCCGTGAACGCGGTCCCCTTGTTGAGGAGGGGGATGCGTTGGAGTGGCACGCCGGCCACGTGGACCTCGAGGTAGCGGTCGCCGTTTTCGTCCCTGCGAACATCGTAGTACCTGCTGATGGGTGGCACTTCTCGCCCTCCCTGGTTGGCGTCCGGAATTGCTCCGGCAACCGTCCACTATCCACCGCTGGTTCGGCCCGCGCCAGAGCCCGAGGGGCCCGGCACCCAGGATCGACCGGCCCTCGATGCGGGGCCCACGGCGCCCCTCGCCACCGTCCCATGTACGCTCGTTGCGTGGACGCCGAGGCACCAGCATGAACTTCGAGGACCATTTCCGGGCCATGGGAACCGAGGTCGACACCATCGTCGGCGCGGAATCCCCACCCCTCCACGCATTCATCTCACTCCATCTGCTATTCGAGCGAGAAGAACAACGCTTCTCCCGCTTCCGCCCGGACAGCCTGCTCTCCCGGCTCAACGCCGGTGAGGCGATCGCCGACACGACCTTCGCCTCCGTCTGCCGGCTTGCGCTGACCGCCTTCGAAGCCACGGACGGGCTTTTCAATCCGATGGTTCTGCCCTCGCTCCGTGCCGCCGGCTACGACCGGACGTTCGACGAGGTCGAAGGCGGCCGGCTACTCTCGGAACCCGCGCCATCCCTCCCCGAAGCCCTCCGTCTGAGCGGGGATGAAGTGCAGCTGAGGCAGGGGGCAGTCGACTTCGGGGGCATCGTCAAAGGATGGACGGTGGACGGGGCCATCGAACTGCTCCGCGATGAGCACCAGAACCTGCTCGTAAACGCCGGCGGCGACCTCCGGGTGGAGGGCGCCGAGGACGAGGGATCCGCGGGCGGCTGGACGCTGTCCATCGCGGACCACCGAACGCCGGGCACCGTTGCCTGGGAGGGCCTCTCCACCGGGGCCCTCGCGACCTCGACCACGCTCAAGCGGCGCTGGCAGCTTGACGACGGGCGGCTCGCGCACCACCTCATCGACCCCCGCACGGGCCTCCCGGCGGACTCGCCGTGCGTACAGGTGAGCGTCTGGGCAGGCGAGACATGGTGGGCCGAAGTTTGGGCGAAAGCCGTTCTCATCGGCGGACCGGCCGCCGTCGGGGCGGCCGAGCAGGCCGGGTGCCGGGTGCTGGCCCTCGAAGGCTGAACCCGGCAGCGGCGACTGCTCACACCGGGCGGCTCGAGACACGGGAGCAAGGCCTCGTTAAGAGAATTCTTATCTCCCGGCCGACTCCTCCGGCGACTTTTCCGCCATGTCCTGAATAGCACATCCACCGAGGTACTCAGTGAATAGACTAAGTTCTCTACTTGCGGGCGGCGTAACCGTCGTTCTTGCCGGCGCTATTGTGACGGGAGTCGCAGCGGATCAGGGCGTCCTCTCGGCGATCCCCTGGCCCCAACTCGCTTCCGGCGCCCAGGTCCAGGAGGAGGAGGCCGCCGATACCCCGACCGCCGCAGCGGTGGCCGAACCGACGGCAGCCCAGCCCCAGGCCGCCGTCGCCGCATTCACTGCGGCCCAGCCCTCCCCCGAACCGATCGTTCAGTACGTCGATAAGGACCCGATCATTGTCACAGAAGAGGTCAGGGTCCCCGCTCCGGCACAGCAGCCGGTCGTGAACGCCGCTCCGGCGTCGTCCACCGATACGCCGTCTACGCAGCCGCCCGCCACCCAGGAGCCACCGTCTCCGACGGCGGTGCCGGAGCCGGCCGTCCAGGCCGCCGCCCCTTCGTCTCCTCCGCCGGCAGCCGCGCCACCGACCTCGTCCGGATCCGGATGGGATGACTCCGGGCCGGACCACGACCAGGATCACGACCAGGATCACGACCAGGACCACGACCAGGACCACGACCAGGATCACGA
>CAZHMF010000074.1:0-2667 GCA_964533605.1 uncultured Anaerolineaceae bacterium | reverse complement strand
CACGACCAGGATCACGAGGACGATGACGACTAAGAAGCCGTCCCGGCCGGTCAAATTCGTCTTCACGCGAATAGCCATCTTCAGCCTCACCGTGGGAGCGTTCGTCTGGCTCTGGGCCGGCGTCGCCTGGGCGAACCGGCCCAGCGACGCTGAGGCGTCCGAAGGGGCCTCCGACGGGGCGGCGCAGTGGTCGGCCGATGCCGCCGGCGGCGAAGAGGAGCCGCTGATCGTCGATGGCTGGCGGTGGGACGAGGGCCTTCAGGACTGGGTACTCGTCGAAGACGCGGCGAGCACGGACGCATCCGACTGGTCCGAGCCTGTCGCCGCGGCGGCGGCGCCGGCCCAGGCTGCCCCGGCCGCCGCACCGGTGATCATCGTCGAACGTCAGCCGATCCACTACGTGACGAAGTACGTGTACGAGACTCCCGTACCGGCGCCGATCCAGACATCCGGTGCTCCACCGATTGCCGGCTCATCTGCCTCGCCAGCTCAGGATTCGAATAAACCGGTGCTGCCGAGGTCGACTCCGGTGCCTCAGGCGGTGCAGACACGACCTCAACCTGCGCCCACGAGGGCCCAGCCTCAACCGGCGGCTCCCGTGCCGACGGCGAGGCCTCAACCGGCGCCCACGAAGGCGCTGCCGCCCACGCCCGTACCTCCGACGCCCGTGCCTCCGACGCCGGCTCCGCCTCCGGCCCCACCGAAGCGGCAACCCCCGCCGCCGCCGGCGCCCACACAGTCGAGGGCTTCCTAGCGTGAAACAGCTCGCACTCTTCGCAGTTCTGGGGCTCGCCGGGGCGGTGCTCGGAGGCGCCTACCTCGGCGACGCACTGGGGGTGATTTTCCCCGACTCAGGGTCGAATCACGGCCCCTGGTTCGCTTCGCGCGCCGCGGGGATGGCGAGCTACTTCATGCTCTGGCTGGCCGCCATCATCGGCACCCTCATGTCCTCCGCCTGGTTCGATGGACTCGTCAACCGCGGACGGCTGCTCGCGATGCACCAGGCGTCGACCTACGGAGGCCTCCTCCTCGGCGTCGGTCATGCGCTGGTGCTGATCCCGGACGAGTGGACCCAGTTCGGCATGAAGGACCTCTTCGTACCGTTCGCCTCCTACTTCGAACCGACCCAGACCGCGCTGGGAACACTGGCCCTCTACCTCTTCGCCCTGGTCGCGTTTTCATTCTGGGTTCGGGGAGCGATCGGCACTCAGCTCTGGCGGCTGATCCACTTCACATCGTTCATCGCCCTCGCGGGTGCGTTCTGGCACGGCATCGCTCTCGGCACCGACTCCACCGAGCCCTGGGCGCTGCCGCTCTACATCGTCACATCCGGGCTCCTCGTCGTGGCGGTCGTCATCCGTCTCACGTATCTCAAGCCGAAGCCCGTCCGCCAGCCCCGCCCTGCGGTGGCCAAGGCGGGAGCGACGGAGAAGCCGGCCGCAGCGGCAGCCAAGCTCGGGGCGGCTGCGAAGCCGGCCATGGCGGCCAAGCCCGAGGTGGCAACGAAGCCGGCCACGGCGGCCAAGCCCGAGGTGGCAACGAAGCCGGAAACGGCGGCCAAGCCGGAGGTGGCTGCGAAGCCCGCAGCGGCGGCCAGGCCCTTAGCCCCATCAACGCCGGTCGCGCGATCCACGCCGATGGCGAAGGGCGAGGCCGGCAGGGCACCCGACGACGGCAAGAGGCCCGAGGTGAGTGCTGCCGAGGAAAGTGCGCCGGCCCAGTCGTCCACACCGCAGGCGAAACCGGACGAGAGCCTGGCCTCGGGAGTCGCTGCAGCATCCCTCTCGACCACCGATGGCGCCACGAACGGCAGCCCTGCCTCGGGCACAACGGCCTCGCCAGCCGCATCGCCGGACGGTGGAAAAGCCCCACCGCCCGCCGTCGTCGATACTCACACCGCCACCGCGAGGGCCGTGCCCTCCGCTCTCCCGCCGGCTTCACCCGTCGGCGAAGACGAGAAGGCATCGACACCGCGTGCCGCCGGCGCGGCGGTCGATGCCGAAGCCGGCTCCGGACTCGACACACAGATCCACGAGCCCCTCGGGCCCGAGCACTGGAAGCAGGACACGCGCGAGGCGCTCGCGGCGATCATGGCCGAGATGCGCGCCAAGGTGCTCGCGGACGTCCTCGATGAGATGCGCGAGGAGGTCGTCACCGAAGTCCTTGAGGCGATGCGGAGCGAGGGCCTCGACGCCCTCCGTGTCGTAGACCGCACCTCTTCCAACGGTTCGAACCCATCACCGGGACACGATGACCTGAAAGCAGCGCCGGAGCCCTCCGGCGTCGCCCCGACGCCCCGGACCGACGCCGGCGAGGGGGACCCTCACGCGGAGGCGGAGGCGAAGACATGGGCCCGGCCGGGTCCGTCCAGAGATTCCGCGGCGCCGGGCCATCTCGTCTCGCCGGCCGGAAACCGCCGCCGCAGAAGGCGAGACAGTGCCGAGCCGAGGCCACGCCGCCGGACTCGCGTGCAGTAGCCGCCGACCCGCACGGGACCGAGCCGCGCGGGATCCGAGCCACACGGGATCCGAGCCACACGGGATCCGAGCCACACACGGGATCCGAGCCGCGGGCGGAAGCCCGCCGGTGGGGGGCGGGGCGGGGTGGCCAGGCGCGCCGGACACGCGCGCGGGGGGCCGCACACACTGGCGAGCGCGCTCTATCCAC
>CAZHMF010000073.1:0-11179 GCA_964533605.1 uncultured Anaerolineaceae bacterium | reverse complement strand
GACGCAGCGCCCCCTGCCCCGAGGGCGCGGTCCTCCCGGTTCCCTGTCTTCGAAGTGGCGTTGGCGTTAGCGGAAGAGATCGCGTTCAGCCTCACGGATGATCATCTGCATCGTCGCGTCCTCATCCGGCTCCCAGGGGAATCCACGGACTACGCCGACGGGCACTCTGCTCACGTTCCCTTTGACCAGTTCGGCCGCCCCCGCCAGCTCATCCGCGACACACACTGCCTGGACTTTGAACTCATGGCCATGAGGGTCGAACTGTCCTATGTAGCTGGTCACGGGGTTCATCCCGGCGATCCCGATCGCGATGTCCGTCTGCGCTTCGCGCCAGGGACGGCCAAAGGTGTCCGAGACGATCACGGCCAGCTCGAGCCCGAGCGCCCGGAAGCCGTCCCTCATCCGCCGGGCGCTGGCGTCCGGGTCAAGGGGGAGGAGCACGGCCAGTCCCTCCCCTCCGGACGACGATTGGTCCACCCCGGCATTGGCACAGATAAACCCGTGGCGGGTCTCTGTAATCAGGATCGGCCCGACCTGGCGCACGACTCGGCGAGACTCTCGAAGCACCAGCTCGACGATGGCCGGCTCCTTCTCCCACTGCTCCGCATAGTTGCGTGCGAAGGTCGATACCTCGACATCGGCGAGACGAGCGATCCGCCCTTCGGACTTGGAGACAATCTTTGACGTGACAACGACGACATCACCCGCCTCCAGCGGGGTCTCCGCCTCTGCCATCGATTCGTGGATCATGCCGGCAAGGTCGGCACCGGCCTGGATCTCCGGCAGGCCACGCACGGGAAAGATCTGCAAACCGTTCACCTCGGACTCCTCAAATCCCGGCAATCCGAACGCTGGTTTGCGTCCGGTGCTTGCGATTCAGGTTGATGAGAAGGGAGGTAAGCATCTCGACATAGCGACTCTGGGATGCACCACCCCCGTCGATCCCACGCACTCCATCGATTTGGGCGGCGAGGTCGATGATGACTCCTTTTGCCTCGGCATCCCCCCCGCACACGAGCACGTCCGCTTCGATTGGGTGGTCCAGCTTCATAAGCTCCTCGGCACTCATATTCTGGAAGGCGGACACCACGCGGCTCTCGGGGAGCTGAGCGGCCGCCTCCTCGAGCGCGCTGTTGCCTTCCACATTGAGTGCCACCGCGCCCACACCCTTCCGGAACTCCAGGGGAGCGACGACATTGCACACGAGCTTGCCGGCCAGAAGCCCGCCGAGAGCGGCAAGCGTCGCCCGCTGGCCGCTGTAGGGAAAGGTGAGGAAGACGACATCGGCCGTCCCAACCACATCCTCGTTCGCCCCACCACCTGTGTCGGCTCCCGGGACGGCCTCACGCACCTTCCCGGCCCCCGCCTCTCCGCGCTCCTGTGAGCGGGAGCCGATGGCCACAGAGTGGCCCGCCTTCGCGAACCGAACGGCGAGCCCCAGTCCCTCCGGGCCGGTCCCCCCCACGAATGCCAGTTTCATGCGTCACCCTCCTTCCGGCGCCTTCCCGACGCCGGTCCGGCTATCTTGCCATCAGGCCCAGCTTAGGGCAGACAGGCACCAATGTTTGGGTCGCCCGTCCGTTCACGAGCATAGGGGTGGATCGTGATAATCTCCGCTACACCCAATCTCAGCGAGGAGCACTCATGGCCCGGAAGAAGGTCACAATTGTCGGCGCCGGCATGACCGGTGGGGCGATGGCACAACGATTGATCGAGCGCGATATCTGCGATGTCATCCTTCAGGATGATCCGCAGTTTGCCGGAACCATGCACCACGGCAAGGCACTGGACGAGTCACAGGCCGCCGCCTGGACCGGATACAGCGGTCGCATCACGGCGACCGACGGCTGGGACGAGACCGCCGGCTCCGACGTCGTCGTCATCACAGCCGGCGCGCCCCGCAAGCCCGGCATGAGCCGCGAAGAGCTACTCAACGGCAACGCTGCGATCGTTCGCTCGAAGGCTGCCGACGCAGCCAAGGCCTCCCCGAACGCAGTCATCATCGTCTTCTCGAATCCGATGGACGCCATGTGTAGCGTCGCACTCGAGGCCAGCGGCTTCCCCCGGGAACGCGTCATCGGCCAGGGCGGCATGCTCGACAGCTCCCGTTACCGGTTCTTCGTGGCCGAAGCGCTCGATGTCTCCCCCTCCGACGTTCACGGCTTCGTGATCGGCGGCCACACTGACACAACGATGGTCCCCGTCGTCTCACAGACCCGCGTCGGCGGCATGCCGATTACGGAACTCCTTCCGGCCGACAAAGTCGAAGCGCTGGTGAAGCGGACCATGCGCGGTGGGGCGGAGCTCACGGAGCTCTACAAGACGGGCAGCGCCTACTTCGCTCCCAGCGCCGCCACAATTGCCATGGTTCAGTCGGTCGTCCAGGACCAGGGACGCCTCTTCCCCTGCTCCGTGTTGCACACCGGCGAGTACGGGATCGAAGGGGTCTTCTCCGGCACCGTGGCGCAGCTCGGTTCCGGCGGGATCAAGCGCACCTTCGAGCTTCCGCTCGCCGCTGAGGAGCGCGAAAGGGTCGTCGCCGCCGGTGAGGCCACGAAGGGGCTGCTCAAACTTCTCGGCTGAGACCTCGCACCGGAGGCCGGCGCCGCCTTTTTCAGAACGCGGTCCCGGCCTCCCCGGCGAGCAGGGTTCGGAGGCACATTCCGCGCGCGGATCAGTCGCCGCCGGCGATCGCGTTCCGCAGGGCAGCAACAGCCTCCCGAACGCGCACGGGCGCAGTTCCCCCGGGAAGGCTCCGGTCCGCCAGGGAGGTTTCGACGCTGATCTCGAGGACGTCGGCGTCGAACAGGCTACTCTCCCGCTTGTAGGACTCGAGCGGGAGCTCGTTCAGCCGGCACCCTCGCTCCTCGCACTCGCGGACTAGATGCCCGACGAGGCCGTGGGCCTCCCGAAACGGCAGCCCCTTTCGCACCAGATAGTCGGCGACGTCCGTGGCCAGGCTGAACCCGCCGTCCGCGGCCGCCCCCATCGTCTCCAGCCGGAACTCCAGCCCGGGCAGCATTGCAGCGAAGATCTTCAGGCTCGGTACGACGACGTCGGTCGCATCCCGGACCAGCACCTTGTCCTCCTGGAGATCCCGGTTGTAGGACAGGGGCAGACCCTTCAGGGCGGTGAGGATCCCGACGAGAACCCCGATCACGCGGCCGGTGCGGCCCCGCGCCAGCTCGGCCACATCTGCGTTCTTCTTCTGAGGCATCATGCTGGAGCCGGTGGCGAAGCCGTCCGGCAGCACCGCATAGCCGAATTCGGAGGAAGCCCAGAGCACCACCTCCTCGGCCAGTCGCGAGAGATGCACCTGCGTGATCGCACAGGCGGACACGTACTCGGCGACGAAATCGCGGTCGGCGACTGCGTCGAGACTGTTCCGGGTCACACCGTCGAACCCGAGCTCAGCCGCCACCATTTCCCGGTCGAGCGGATAGGGCGCGCCGGCAAGCGCACCGGAACCGAGTGGCATCAGGTTCGTGCGGCGGCGACAGTCGTCAAACCGCTCCCGGTCGCGCAGAATCATTTCACCGTAGGCGAGCAGATGGTGACCGAGGGTGACCGGCTGGGCACGCTGCAGGTGCGTATAGCCGGGCATCGCCGCCGCGGCATACAGCTCTGCCAGGTCGGCCAGCGCCTCTATCAGAGAGACGCAAGCGGCAGAAGCTTCGTCACAGCACCGCCGCACGAGCATCCTGTTGAGAAGGGCCACCTGGTCGTTGCGCGATCGCCCCGTGTGTAGTCGCCCGGCCGCCTCGCCGATTCGCTCGCGCAGCAGGACCTCGACGTGCGTGTGGACGTCCTCGAGCTCGGGCCGCCACTCAACGCCGTTCCGGCGCACGGTCTCGAGCAGGTCCTCGAGACCTGCGACTATTGCGTCCGCATCCGAGCGGGAGATGATCCCCGTCTTCCCGAGCATACGGGCGTGGGCCATCGATCCCTCGATGTCGAGGTCGAACAGGTCCTGATCGGCACCCGCCGTATATTGCTGAGTAAGCTCGGCCATCCCGCCTTCGAAGCGCCCGCCCCACTGCCTCCCCTGCTCAGGCATCGAGTCCCTCCAGTCCGGGAATCGAGAGTACATCCGACAGTCGCCCGAGAACATAGTCGGGGACCACGCCCTCGGTATCGGGCACTGACCGCAGCCAGGCGGTCCTGATCCCCACCTTCTGCGCCCCTGCGACATCCTCCAGGAGCGAGTTACCCACCATCACAGCCTGTTCCGGCCGAACCGCCAGAGCACCGAGAGAGTGGCGGAAGATCTCGGGTCGCGGTTTCAGATACCCCACCTCGCCGGACACGGACTGGGCGCTCCAGGCGGCATTCAGGCCGGCCTCCGCCAGGTCATCCCGGAATCTCTCTCCACCGAATGCGCGATTTGTGACGGTGGCAAGAAGCAGCCCCCGCGAGTGGAGCTCATCCAGTGTCGGGCGTGCGTCGCTCGCCGCGACCTTCCCGCTCTCACGCCCCGACACGTAGGCAGCCTCGATCAGGCTCCTCGCCTGGGCGGCGGTCGTCTCTAGGCCAAGACGGTGGAATGCCCTGCGAGCCAGATCGACGTAGTCCGGCTCGACAAGGGAGCCGCCACGAGCCAGGCGCACGGCGTCGTCCACGGCGCGGAAACCGTGGACGGCCACCTGCTCCGGATCTGCGTCCGCCAGTCCTTCGGACTCCATCACGGCACGCACACGGCAGGTCGCCAGCCGCCTCAGATCCTCCGGCGCCGGGGGGGCCGGAGAATGCCAGAGCGTCTCCCCGACATCGAACAGCACTGCTTTGATGGACATACTGGATTCGGACCGCGGCCTCTCGACTGGATCGATGTTCGCACCGCGAACCACACGGGACAATCGGCGGACGCTCAGACCCGGGCGCCCGGCGCAGGCTATCCTGTTGCAGTCGCGGAGCCGCCGGCCGTGAGCGTGCCCGCGGCGAGCAGGGAGGGCACTCAATTGACACTTCGGGTCGTCGGCCTCGGACCGGAATCGGAGCGCACCGCAGGGACCGCACTCTCGGCCCTCGTCCGCGATGGCACGACGGTGATCATGCGCACGCGCCACCACGCCGCTGCGGCAGAGTTCGCGGGCGCCGGCAGGCTCTACGACTGCGACGACATCGCCCCGGGGCCGGGGGCCGACGAAGCCATCGCCGCGCGTGTGCTGACTGCCGCCTCGGAGAGCGACGTGATCTTCGCGGTCCCCGGGACTCCGTTCAGCGACGGCGACTCGGTGATGCACGTCGTGCGGCAAGCGGCCCGCAGAGCAATCGAGACCACGATCCTCCCGACCGCCGGGGCGCTCGTGGCTCGCGGAGCGGACGACGAGCCGGGCACTCTCGAAGAACTCGTCGGCGTTGTGGCCAGACTGCACGCTCCCGACGGCTGTCCCTGGGATCGTGAACAGACGCATGAGAGCCTTCGCCACCACCTGCTCGAGGAGAGCTACGAATGCCTCGAGGCGATCGACTCCGGAGACCGAGACGCGATCATCGAAGAGCTGGGCGATGTGCTGCTTCAGGTGCTCATGCACGCAGCCGTCGGGGAACGGGGGGGCAGTTTCACGCTCGACGACGTCGCAGAGCACATTTCGCAGAAACTCATCTCGCGCCACCCCCACGTGTTCGGGAGCGCCGACGTCGGTTCGGCGGAGGAGGCGTGGCGAAACTGGGACGTTCTCAAGAGAAGGGAGAAACCGGCGCGCTCAATCCTCGAAGGGGTCCCTGCGAGCCTTCCCGCTCTGGCCGCTTCGCAGGCGATCCAGAGCAGGGCCCGGCGAGCCGGATTCGACTGGCCCGACGTAGACGGCCCGCTGGAGAAGCTCCGAGAAGAGATCGGCGAGCTCGCTCAGGCAGAGAACGCGGCGGAAAGGGACGATGAGTTCGGCGACGTGCTCTTCGTGATCACGAACATCGCAGACCATCTGGGGATAGACGCGGAGCAGGCCCTCCGGGGCGCGAATCGCAAGTTCCGTCTCCGTTTCACGGAGGTCGAGCGGCTGGTTCTCGAGCGCGGCTTCGATCTCTCCGAGCTTGACATCGCCGCGCTGGACGGGCTCTGGGACGAAGCGAAAGAGACGCTCTCGGGTTGAGACGGATGCCGCGGCCGGGCTAGGCTTGGGGAAACAGCAATTGGAGTATGCATCGATGGCAGACGGTGAAGGTCGGGCGGACACGCCCGAGCGCTATAAGACCGGGAAGACGTTTGACCAGTACATCAAGAGTGGCATTCGAAACCTCGAATTGTTCAAGGAGAACTACGAAGCAACCAGGATCACGCCCGAACAGGAAGAGAAACTCAAGGCCCTGGGCGGCGACAACGGTGCCGACCACGTCATGGTGATCGGCGAGGACTGGTGCCCGGACGTTTATCGGGGAGCACCCGTGACCGCCAGAATCGCGGAAACGATGGGGATCGAGTACCGGTTCTTCGAGCGGGATCAGAACAAGGACCTGATCGCCGAGTTCATGAATGGCGACTTCGAGTCGATCCCGGTGGTTGTCTTTTATGACAAGGAACATCGCGAGCTCGGCCACTTCATCGAGCGCCCCAAGGTCGCCAATGAGCAGATGCACGAGATCCGCGACGTCATGGGGGACGTCTCTCCGCAGGGAATCGCCGCCCGCCTCGGCCATGAGCCGTCGGAGGACGAGATCCGCCAGGCCCGGGCCGAAGCACGCACGAAATACATTGCCTGGCAGAAGGGACCGACCTGGGCCGGATGGCGCGACGCAACGGTCGATGAAGTAATCGATCTACTCTCCTAGCAACCGACGATCTGCTACCCGCAGTCTCAGCGGACCGAAATGCCATGAGGGCCTCGCTGGGAATCGTCGTGACCGCTATCTGCCTCGCGCTACTCACGGCCCTCTACACGACTGCCCTGCGCCTCAGTCTCGATCTCACCCGGACGGATCTGGGGCGGTCCCCCGAGACCCGCGATCTGGCCTACCTGGGAATTCACGGCGGCGTCACTCTGCTCGCCGCCCTCCTCGGATTCCTAACCGGGAGGCTCGTATCCAGGGTGGGGCTGGCCTACGCAGCCCTCTTCGTGATGTTGTCGCTGACCATGATGGCATCGATTCAGATCGCGACGTTCAGCCTCGCCTGCGAGGGCCACAACGACCTGCTCCGACACTGGACGTGTTGACTCGAACCCGGTCGTTGGGGGCGGACGTTTTGCGGGGTGGGCCGGACCTCGCGCTCGGGCGGGTCCGGGCTACGCTCTCTCTATGAACTCGCCGGTTACACCGTTCATCCTGGCCGGTCGAATCCTTGCCATTCTGGGCATGGGCTTCACCGCAGCGGTCGCCATTCTCTTCCTCGTCGGCGCGTTCTGGTGGTGGGCGCTCGCGGCAATCGCCGCCTTTGTGCCGTTCCTGCTCCTGATAGTGGTGGTCGAGCGCTTGCAGGCCCGCCGTGGCTTCATCGGGCCGGCCACGTCCGACAGCGAGTGACCCCCGACGGCGCCGCAGCAGCAGGCGGCGTTCAGCTCTCCTTCGGGGTCTCCTCGACCGTGACCGCGAGGATGACATCCCCTTGCACGATCTGGTCGACGACGTCCATGCCCTCGACAACTTCCCCAAACGGATAGAAGCGCGCCTGGTTGGTCTGGCTGACGTCGAGCGCCGGGTTGTCCTTCAGATTGATGAAGAACTGGCTACCAAACTTCGTCGTTCCCGCGGCCCGTGCCATCGCGACCGTACCGCGCGTGTTGGTCAGGTCGGTTGCCTCCTGTTCCGTTTCGTAGCCGGGCCCACCGCCACCCGTCCCCGAGGGATCGCCGGTCTGTGCCACGAAATTCGGCACCACGCGATGGAAGGTGATCCCGTCAAAGTAGCCTTGCCGGGCAAGGAAGACGAAGGAGTTGACGGTATCCGGAGCCTGGTCGGCGAAGAGCGCAATCACGATGTCGCCGCGGGCGGTCTTGATGGTGGCCGTGTAGTCGCTGGCCTCTGCATCGATAACCGTCTCCGCAGCTGTGAACGAAAGCGGCGCCTCGGTGGGAGCCGCCGCTTCAGTGGCCGTGGCGTTGGGGTCCTCAGTGGACACGGCCGCCGTCGCCGTGTGGCCCACATCCGCGCCGTGGGAGCCGCCGCGGGCCTGGGTCAGAATAGCGGCGAAGACCATTGCAGCGACGACGACAAGGCCGACCACCGAGAAGTAGCGCACATCGGTCAAGAGATTCATCGGGAAGCCCGGTTTCGGCTTCGCGTAGTGGATGGCATCGGGCTGCGGACGTGCCTTACGGCGGGAGGGTTCCTGTCGAAGGTGCTGTTGCGTTCGTTTCTGTCTTCTCGGCACGGATGACCTCGGATGCTGTTGGAGGAGCGGGGCGGAGCCCGCAAGCGAAGTATACGAAGCGAACGCGGGAGGGCCAAAGATGAAGATTCACCTTCGGCAAAGTATCGGTCAGGATCGGTACTGCGGAGTGGGCTCCGGTGTGTGCTCGGCCTCCCAGTCATCGGGACCGGGATCGAGACCGAAATAGAGCTCGCAGGCGCGTCGCACCGCCTCCGGCTCCAACGTCGGCGACTCACCCAGGAAGTGCGCTTCTTCGACTACGAGCTGAAGCATGTCGCGCGGATGGCAGGAACGAAGCCGGCCCTCCGAGGCTCGGTCGACAAGACGAACCGACGCTGCGATTCCCTTTGGGTCGGCTTCCACGTTCATCGCCCGCGCGAAGCGGCGGAAGATCTCAGCCATCTGAGCGGGGCTCGGCTCGGGAAGCAGTACCTTATAGGGAACCCTGCGGAGATGGGCCTCGTCGAGCATCGACCGCGGCTCGAGGTTCGTGCTGAAACAGATCGCGCACCGGAAGGGGAAGGATATCCTCTCTCCGGTCACGAGCGAGACAGTGTCGTCCCCGCGTTCGAGCGCCGCAATCCAGCGGTTGAGAAGGGCGGCCGGGGCGACCTGCTGCCGGCCGAAGTCATCGATTGCCAGCAATCCCCCGTGCGCCCTCATGTGCGGGGGCGCCTGGTGGGCGCCCGTGGAAGCGTCATAGGCGAGATCGAGGTCCTCGGGTCGCAATTCTCCGCCCACGAAGACGAAGGGCCGTCTCACCCTCAACCATCGCCGATCTCCGGCCTGATTCGGGTCGTTGCCCTCGTCCGGGTCGAGAATGACGTGCGTGCGCTCGTCGTAGAGGGCGATCACATGTCCGCTGACGAACACCGAGACCGGAAGGAGTGTCGAACCGACAAGAGCATCACCGCAGAACTGAAGGACGGTCGTCTTCCCGTTTCCCGGCGGCCCCCACAGGATGGATGGCCTCCCGGAGGTGAGGCCGAGGCAGATCTTCGCGACGGTCTCGCGTGAGAGCACGAGCTGTTGGAGGGAGCGAGCGAGGCTGCCCGGGTCGACCAGACCAACCGATTCGTCCTCCTCCAGAGCAGCGAAGTACTCATGGATCGGCACGGGTACCGGTCCGACGTAGCGACTTCGCGCAAACGCATTCTCGGTCTCGCGCATGCCGGGCTCGGTCAGCCGGTACTTCCACTCACGCTCGAGGCGGCCCGAGCCGGCAGTCGTCTCGACGAGCCGCTGCCGCTTGAGGCTTTCGAGGAGCGCCCGAAGAACCATCGGAGAGATCCGCATAGCTGTTGCGAGGCCCGTCGTGGTCGTATCAAGCCGGTGCAGTGTCTTCAGCAGGAGGTCTTCAAGGAATCTCTCAGGGATCCCGAGCTCGGCCACGGACTCGGGGGCCGGGGGTATCCCCGGGAGTGCGTAGAGCTTCCGCGATTGCTGTCCCTGGGGACGCGGAACCTCTTCGTAAGACGCCCCTCCGTAGGCGTCATCCGACTTCAATGCCAGGTTCCCGACCGACGAGGGTGTTGTCTGAACCATGACTCTCCACGTGGCGCTTGTTGAGATCCCGCCATCATTTAGGTCGGCAAGGCCGAGGCCCACCCACGGTCTCGCGGTGTGGACCGAGGGTTACGGGCAGGTGACCTTCCGAATCAGAACCGTTCCCCGGCGGTCGGAAGGGCAAAATCGAACCGTCCCTCACCGTCCCAGAGAAGCCACCACTCGCGGCGGGCCTCCATCCTCAGAAGCCGCTCTTCGCCCCGAAGAACCTCGGCAACGTCACGGAACCCCGCCTTGAGGAAGCATCGGTGTGCACGCTCGTTCCACGGGAACGTGTGGAGTTCGAGGCGCCGCACTCTGGTCGACTCCCAGATGTGGCGGACCAGTCCTGCCACCGCCCTCGGGCCGATCCCGCGATCACGGTAGTCCGGCCGTCCGAGCGTGATCCCGAGCTCTGCAACAGCCGCGCCGGGAGTGGCGCCAGTCAACACGATCGTGCCGAAATGGTCGCCCGTCTCGCTCACCAGGGCGAACCAGCGGCGCCAGGGGAAGGCAGCCGCGAGATCGGCATCCAAACGCGAGAGGAAGTCGCTCAGAGGGCCCGGCTCTCCACCGGAACCGTCGAATCGTGACGTCTCCGGATCCCGTCGCCAGGCGTAGTCGTCGACTCCCTGAGCCAGTGTCTGGGGCCATATGCCGAAATCGCCGAAATCGAGAAGCGGACCCTGCCGGGCGGACGCGCTCAATCCAATCCCTCCAGAACGTGCTCGGCTTCGTCCAGGAGCTTCTGCTCGGAGGGATAGCTCAGGGTCCGTCTCGCCTCGCCGAGAGGCCGCCACTCAACGCGGTCGAACTCGTGGTCGTGCTGCGAAGTGTCGCCCCCGATCGGTTCCATAAGCCAGTGATGGACGAACTTGTGGTAGCGGACGCCGTCCGCGGCAAACCAGTAGTCGATTACGCCCAGCTTCGTTCCGCACTCGACCTCCAGGCCCGTCTCCTCCCGAACTTCGCGCAGGGCCGCTTCAATGAGCCGTTCACGGGCGTTCGGAGTCCCTTTGGGAAGCGCCCAGACCCCGTCGTCCTTGCGGCCGCAGAGGACGACCTCGATGTCACCCTCTTCGGTCCGGCGCCATACGACGCCACCGGCTGACACTACTCGACGGATGGACGGCCGACGTTTCACTCGTCTTCCTCCGGCGGCCGGAACGCACTCTCGGACTCCTCTACCTCTGCTATGGCGGCATCGAGGATCTCGAGATCGACGGTAGCGGGCGGATCGGAGCGCAGGTCATTCATCGCTTCCAGCGCCAGCGCACCGCCGATTCGCGATCTAGTCGCCATCGCAGAGAGCATGACCTCCGGAGGCGG
>CAZHMF010000072.1:0-11340 GCA_964533605.1 uncultured Anaerolineaceae bacterium | reverse complement strand
AGAACCTCGTCCAGCGGCACCGGCCCCTTGCCGATCTTCGCAAGGACCTCGGCGCCGAGGAGGCGGAACTTCACGCTGCGGGCCAGGTCCGCAATCGTCTCATCGTGACGCTCGCCAGTGAGTCCGGTCACGCCTGCCGCCTCGAGGATCACTTCGTAGTCGGCGAGGGAACGTGCATCGGCGAGGCAGGCCACCCAGCCCAGCAACGTCTCGAGTTCGGGCGGCAGCGGCCCCTCGCGGGTGATGTCGCTCAGGCCGAGCAGGCCGTCGGGGCGCAGCACACGCACGAACTCGGCCGCCGCGTCATCCTTCGAGGGGAAGGTGCAGAACGCACATTCACAGATCACGGCATCGAACGATGAGTTCTCGACGGGTAGCCCTTCGGCGTCGCCGGTGCGAAAGGAAACGAGGTGCGTGATGCACTCGGCCTCGGCGGTCTGCCGGGCCGCCCGGATGCTTTCCTCCCCAAGGTCGATACCGACCACCTCGCACCCGAACTCCTTCGCCAGGGCGATGGCGGAGGTGCCGCGGCCGCAGGCGACATCCAGCAGCCTCGTCCCGGGCTCGAGCCCGAGGAGGTCGCCGAGGTGGAGGGTGAGCGGCAGGCCGCCCGGGTGGAATGAGTCCCCCATCAACAGCTTCGCCCACGGCGTCTCATAGGCCATGGCACAGCAGGCTTTGACCTCGTCGGGACTGTCGGCGGTGAATGCCGGGGTTGTCATGAGCGGGGCTCCCCGGCCGGAGAGGGGGAAGCGCCGGGCTCGCTTCGATCGAAGCGGAACTCCAGCGGCTTCGGGTTGTACGGGCGTCCCTCCCCCTTCGCCCGAGCTCGCTCACGTTCGCGCGCGGCGAGCTGAACGCGCGCCTGCTCGCGGTAGCCGAGCGTGTTGTAGGAGCAGAAGGGGATCTGCTTGCCGTCGGGGAGGAGGAACTCCTTGCAGCACTTCATGAGGTTCTTCTGGTTGAACGTCCAGGGATCCATGAAGTCCTGAAGCATCACCATGAACACTCGCTTCGAGAGTTCGCCCAGTTCCATTGTCGGGAGGTCGCAGGCGGCACAGGAGAGGGCGAAGTCGCGGGAGGCCTTGTCGGAGCCGGGCAGGGCGGCCGAGGACCAGAGGCCTTCAAGCGCCTCGCGCACTTCGGCGTTGACGTCGGGGACGATGCGATTGGTGATGTAATCGAGGTAGTCCTCGACCTCGAGCAAGCGGGGCAGCGGCATCACCGTGCCGTCGTCGTCCAGGTAGGCGTAGGTGACAGAGTTGCAGGTCGGGAAACAGCAGGGCACCGGGACGAAGTCGGAGACTTCGAATGTGCCTGCGGTCTGCTCCTGGATGGCACCGAGGATGTCGGGGATCGTGATCCGCTGAAGAGGATCATGGTCGCCATGGCGGCCGGCATGAAAGGCGGGCTGGAAGTTGATCCCCCGAACCGCCGGATGGTTGATCCCGAACTCGACGATCTTTCCCACCTCGCGGAGGTTCACCCCCCGCTCCACCGCCGGTACCAGTACCACGTCGCAGCCGATTGCTGCCAGACGGTCGAGTGCCCGCAGCTTTTCGGGGAAGAGGTCGGGCTCGCCGCGGATCGCCTCGTAGGTCGACGACTCGAAGCCGTCGAACTGGAAGTAGAGCGAGGGCCGGATATCGGCGATCTCCTCGAGGAAGGCGTCGTCGTTCGCTATCCGGCGGCCGTTCGTGTTGATCATGACGTGGGGGATGCCCCGCGCCTTGGCCGCCCGGAGCATGGCCGGCAGCTCCGGGTGGATCGTGGGCTCGCCTCCGGAGAACTGGACGAACTCCGGATTCCCCTCCGTCGCCACGAAGCGGTCGAGTATCTCCTCCACCTCTTCAAGTGTGAGGTTGAAGCCGCTTCCGGCGTTCGCGAAACAGAGGGGGCAGTCCATGTTGCACGCACTGTTCACCTCGATGATCCCGACGCAGGCGTGTTGCTGGTGGTCGGGACAGAGGCCGCAGTCGTAGGGGCAACCGTTCACGACCTCCGTGGAGTAATCGAGCGGGAACGTCCCGGGCTTGTTGAAACGGGCCATCGAGGTGTAGGCCTCCGCATCGCCGTAGACAAGAGCCTCGACGGGCCCGTGGTCGGGACAGCGCTTCCGCATGTAGACCTTGTTGTCGCGAAGGATGACGTGGGCATCGATGACCCGTCGGCAGTCGGGGCAGATGCTGCGTGTGAGCTCGTAGAAGACGTAGTCGGCGTCGGTCCGGCGCGCCGGCCGGGCCGCCGCCGAGGCGGCGATGGTCACGAAGGTGCCTCCCGTGGGGCTGGGTGAACCGATGGTAGCAAGGCTGAGAAACCGGACTGTGACGCGGGTCACCAAGGCGGCGGGCGCCTCAGCGAGTGCTCCATGCTCGGTGCTTTGCCGGTCGTCCCCTGGTTTGCACGGTCGGTTTAGCGTTCAGGCGCAGGGATCGGCTTCGGCCTCGAAAGGAATGTAGAGGTGACCGTCGCAGCTGCCACCGTTTGAGTCGCTATTCGTCCCATCTGGACAGATGGTGTCGCTCCAGACGACATCGATGACGGTTGCGTCGTGAAGGTGGGCTTCGGAGAGGTCTGCGCCGCTCAGGTCAGCACCCGTCAAGTCCACACCGCCGAGATCGGCGTAGCTGAAGTCCGCGTGGCTCAGAGAAGCGCTCTGCAGGTTCGCACGGCTGAGATTAGCTTCACGCAGGCTGGTCTTTGTGAGGTCGGCACTGCTCAGGTTGGCACCGACCAGAGTGAAGCCCGCGAGGTCGCGCCCCGAGAGATCGCAATTCCTGAGGTCCGCGTCCTTGAGCCACGTAGTGTCCTCGATGTCGCAACCGTCCACATCCGCTGCCGCCTCTTCGCCCGTCTCGATCGGTCGATCGGAGTTCCCCCATTCAATCCAGGAGGCGTCGTAGAGTGCGACGGTCGTCAGGCCAAGTGCCCGCAGGGCGAGGTAGGTGTGTGTCGCCCGATGCCCGGACTGGCAGTAGACGATGACGAGTTCGGCATCAAGAGCGCCGGTTCCTTGGTAGTACTCGCGAAGGCGGGTGAGGGAGAGCAGGCGTCCGTTCGGCTGAAGGTTGCCGCGCCAGTCACGGAGGACCGCTCCCGGTATGTGGCCGCCGCGTTCGGCGCGGATGTCGAGGCCCGCATACTCGTCAGGGCTGCGCGCATCGATGATCACAACCTGCGGGTCGTCGAGGTGGGCAGCGACGTCATCGGCCGTGATGGCCACAGCGGGGTTGGGCCGTACCGGATAGTCGGATTCTGGCGGCGTCGGGACCTCGCTCGTGACGGGGAACCCGTCGGACGTCCATGCCTTCAGGCCGCCGTCGAGGAACCGCACATCAGGATGTCCCACGTACTCGAAGAGCCAGAAGAGGCGGGATCCAACCTTGCCGCCCTCGGCATCGTAGACAACAGCGGTCGTTTCGGGAGCGATGCCAGCGGCGCCGAACGCGCGGGCGAGGTCCGCGGGGTCGGCTGCCAGCTTCGGCACCCCATCGCGGGTAACGGCGAGAGATCCCTCTGGTAGCGAGAGAGCGCCCGGGATGTGACCTGCTTCGTACTCCTCCACGGGGCGGGCGTCCACGATCTGGATGGATGAGTCGGACGGTGCCAGGGCGTGAACCAGTTGCGGGTCGAGCACAAGTCCCGCCCCCGTGAGAGGAGCTGAGGAGGACTCCGTCGGGGAGGCCGTTGGCGTGGCCGGGGTGTCCGCTGCGGAGCTGCCGCAGGCGCCAAGAAGGAAGGCTGCGGTAGTGATGAGCAGCGCAAGAGCGATCACGGACCCGCGCTCCGGTGACATCCGGGGCCGCGCCGTCGCGCCCGAACCACATCCGGTCCTCGGCTCTCTCGTCTGCCTGACGTCATCGCGGGGTACGTGACCGCAAACCATCTCTGGTTCCAACATGCGAGGCCAGTCGGCAAGAGGACAGGCCCGACAGGCCCGCGGTGGAGGGCCGATTGGCCCGGGGTGGAAGGGGGAGAGCTCACGTTCGTGCGATCGGCCAGTTCGTGGCGTAGGGCTGGTGGGCCGTCCCCCTCGCCCAGAGTTCGAGCACACCTCCTTGGTAGACGTTCGCGGCGGGTGTTCGGGGACGGCGCTCAGCTTAAAGCGCGTTACAGCGCGGTGACTGCGCGTCGCGCTGCGGCGCAGGCCGTCACTTTGGAACCTTCCCGTTCCCTTTGGAAGATGAGCGGCCGGCAGAGCTCGGGCTCGATGGAGGATCCAAGATGCGTGTTCTGGTGCTGGTAGGAATCATCGCGACGGCAGTTCTGCAAGCCTCGTGTTCCGGGCCGGAGTCGGACGTGGCTCTGGTGGAAGAGGGAAGCGTTGCTACGGTGACCGTTCCGTATGTGGCGGCCGACGGGACCGCAACGGTTCCCGCAGAGGCCACTGACGATTCTGCCGGGACGGCTGCTCCCGCTGAAGCGGCCGCCGCCACCCTTGCGTGCGAGGAGTCTCTCTGCGACTCCGGCAGCGTAAGCATGCTGGACCTTCTCGGGCGCTCCGTGGACGACAACGTGCTGAAGCTGTTCAGCGCAGCTGTCGGGTCGGACCAGAATAACGTTTATGTGTCGGGGATAATGAGCCCCTACGTCGGTGTCCTCGATACGACAACCGGTGAATGGATCGGAACGATCGACACCGGCGTCCGCGAGCACGCACTCAAGTACCTCTACTCCGCACCCGGGCACGAGTGGCTCTACGTTGCGGAGACGGGCTCGGGCACCCTCCGCCGGATCGACCCGGCCACGGGGGAGATCGATGGCGTGCTCGACATCCGGTCGCTCACCGATGGCCATCGTGCGGTCGTGGATCCCGTGCACGACCTGTTGGTCCTCGCGACCCGCGACGGCGGGGTTCAGGCTTTCGGCGGCGATCAGTTCGGGCTCGTCTGGCAGCAGGCTTCGCTCGGTGAGAGTGCCGGGTCGCTCGTGTTCGATGAGGCTCGAGGGCTGCTCTATGTGGTCGACCCCCAGGATTCGTCTCCGACGCGCGACTTCTACGTGCTTGATGCGGCTACCGGCGAGATCGAGCGGACGGTCAGCTACGAGGCGCCGGACGGCGATCGCAGCCGCTGGCTGATGCTCGATTCGGAAGGGGACCGGCTGATCGTCGGGACCGATCGGGCGGCCGTTGTCATGGACCTCGAGGGAACGACTCTCAGGGTCATCCGTCTCGAGCGTGATGGGACGCCATCTTCGATGGTGTTTGACTCCGCCCATGGCCGGCTCGCAGTTCTGTCGAGCGTACGTCCGGCCGATCAGGAGCAGGTGGCAAGCACCGAAGGGCGGCTGGACGTCTACGACGTGTCCACCGGCCGTCGGGTCGCCTCGTTTTCCTTCGGCCGAAAGCCAAAACGGATGATTTTGAATCCGGCGGATGGCCGGATCTACGTGCCCAACGGGGACGCGTCCGTCGTCTGGCGGATCGATACCGACAGCTACTCGGGCGCCGACCCACTCCGGCTCGGAGACAGCGTCGAGCAGATAGCGGTGGCGGAGAACGGCAAGCTCTATCTCTCCAGCCGGCTGGGCGGCAGCTATCTCACCGAGTATGACCCCGCGAGCGGAGCCTTCGAGACGTTCGAGACAGGTGCCTGGCCCATCCCGGTCCAGACCAACGAGGCCGGGGACCGCCTCCTGGTCGTCAATGCCTGGGAGAGCACGTTGAGTGTGTTCGGAGTGGCCGGAGAGCGCACACTGCTCGCCGAAATCGGCCTCGGTTTGCCCTCCGGCTCGACCGACCGGCTTCCCTCGATGGCCATCGACTCCTCGAGATCCATCGCCTACGTGGCCTATCCGGAGTTCGGCAAGGTCGTGGCTGTGGACTTCGAGGCCATGGAGCCGCTGGGCACTATCGTGCTCGAAGGATTCCGGACCGGCGACACGGGCGGCGGGCCGGGTCAGATCCAGCTGGCCGTCGATGAAGGTTCGGGACGGCTCTTCGTCCTCAGAGCAGCGGACCGGACGGTGGAGGTCTACGACACCACAACGTACGGTCTGACCGGCTCGATCGGGACCGCCGACCTCGACTGGCGTGCGGTTCCGGTGACCGGCGACTACCTGTTCCTGGACGCGGATGCCGGGCGTCTCTTCCTCGGCCAGGTGGAGGTCGACGCTGCGACTCTCGAGGCCACCGGCCGTGAGCTGGACCGCGGCCTCGTGGTGGTGGCCGCCGACGCGGCGAGGGGCATCTACTGGGCGGTGAGCGGCGAAGCAGCGCCGAGGCTGGCGGCGGTGGACATGGTCACGCTCGAGACCATGTATTCGGTTGAGCTCCCGGGGACGCATGTGCTGCCCCCGGTGGTTGCCGTCAGTGCCGCCACGGGACGGCTCTACGTGGGTCACCAGGCCGAGGCCGAGCTCGATCTGTTCGATGTCGGCGTAATCGGATAGAGCCGGGCGCCATCGGTCGCGGCTGTCGTGAGGCAACGCATCCGCCGGGCGGCTAGTGACTCCGGGGTACGGGCCAGTTGGCTTCGTAGGGGCGGTAGCCGTCGCCCCCCACACAGAGTTCGAGCACGCCGTAGCCCCTCCGGCCGTCGAGTTCGTAGCGCATGAGCTGGTCGCCGACCAGCGCTCGCGCTTCGACCCTTTGCAGCAGATCGAGATCGTTCTCGTCCCAATGCTGGCCCTGGACTGCTTCGGCCGTCGGTTCCAGCATCCCTCCGTGGTAGACATTCACGGTGGGGTGTTCGGCGACGGCCCTCAGCTCGAAGCGCGTTCCGGCGGCGTCCTGGAAGACGAAGTCGCATCCGGCCTGGCGCTTGAGGCTGCCGTCGAACCGGAGGTGATGCTCCGCCTTCACAAATGGCGCGGAGAGCGGACCCTCCGAGCCGGCGAGACAGCCGTCCACGTAGACGAGCCGCCCCTCGCTGTCCTCGAGAAGCCAGGCTGCGAGCGCGCGATCTTCGAACTGGGCGGCGCACCAGAGCCACATATCGGTCTCGCCGTGGTTGCGGACTCCCCAGGAGCGGTCGCGAACGCCATGAAACCCGTCCACCGTGAGAGTCTCGCCGCCGGCTCGAATCCAGCCGTGATAGCTGCCGGGCTGCTGCATGTGCTGCTGGTCGAGGATCACGCGGCCGCGCTTGCGGCGGAACGCCGGTTTGAATTCGTAGAGCGGGAGCCTCTGGAGGAACTCGATCTCGAACTCGAGACCGGCGGGGTTCGGGGCGCACTCGAGCCGCCAGCGCTTCTGCGGCTCGAGCACTGTGAAGCTAAGGGGGCCGGCGAAGGGCTTCTGGCGATCGTCGCTGCAGTGACGGCGTGCCGTCAGGTCCCAGTGGCGGCCGTCCGCGAGCGCCAGCCGAGCGTACCCGGAACCGATCTGCTGGTTTGGGGCGACGCCAAACCCCGTGGTCAACAGCAGCTGTCCGTCGCGTGAATGGCAGCCGAAGAAGAAACGGTCCGTCCAGTTGGGATCACCGTCACCCACGTGGTCAATCGTGGTGGGGAGCTGATGGATGAGGTACTCGTCCCAGTCGCCGTAGGCCATGAGGCGTTCCTTTCCAGTTAGCCCGGGCGCCTGAGAGTGTACGCCCTCCGGGGCCCCGGCACCGCGGGTATAGCTTGAGCCGGCTGTGCACTTCGCGTGCTGCCTTGCGCGGCTCCGTCGCCAGGTGTGTCGGGGGAGTGTGCCGTACCCGGCCGCGCGGCCGAAACGGATGGGGAAAGCCTGCCGGCCGGAATCTGCCGGGCTCGCAGCAGGAGGCCGGCAGGCGTACCCTGCGTTCGCGTTTTCTGCACCCGGGGAATCGAACCGCACCCGCAGAGGGGCTCGTTCGCTCCCGATATGAGAACCGGGAATCGAACCCGAGGAGACAGTGATGCTCGAAGCTGACCCCACCCGAATACGAAACGCCTGGCTCGGCCGTATCTCCGGATGCGAGCTCGGCAAGCCCGTCGAGGGGCTCTCCATGCGCCGCGGCCGTGAGGCGCTGCGGGACTACCTAGCGCGTGCCGGCGCGCTGCCGCTGCGGGATTACGTGCCGTTCATCGAGGGCGAGCTCCCAGTTCAGGTCCGTCCCACCTGCCGCGACCATCTCGTCAGAGCGGAGCCGGACGACGATATCAACTACACCGCACTCGCCCTCCTCCTCCTGGAGAAGCACGGCCTGGCGCTCACCACCGCCGACGTCGCCCGCGAGTGGCTGATGAGCCTGCCGGCGGGCCAGACGTGGACGGCCGAGCGGGCTGCCTACCGGGTCCTCCTGAACCGGGCGCCGGACCGTTTTGCCGTTGGGGCGGAGCCCGGCTTCGACCTCGCCGAATGCGCTCAGAACGATTTCAACGACTGGATCGGAGCCCAGATCCGGGCTGACCTCTACGGCTGGGTCTGTCCGGGCGATCCGTCGCTGGCGGCCGATCTGGTCCGGCGGGACGCGGAGCTCTCCCATGTCGGGGAGGGGGTGTACGGTGCCGTTTTCGTGGCTGCCCTCGGCGCCGCCATTCCTGCCGAGAAGTCTCTCGATGGAGCCATAGAACGCGCTCTTCGTGAGATTCCGGACGGTTCGGGGGCCGCGAAGGCCGTCGCGCTGGGCCGCTCTCTGGTGGGGAACGAAGACGCAGTGGACCGCCTCCACGCGACCTATCCAGATATGTCACCCGTGCACACGTTGAACAACCTTGCGGTCGTTGTCTGGGCACTTTGCTCCCGGCCGGATGACTACTCGGCAGCCGTCGGCGAGGCTGTGGCAGCGGGTTGGGACACCGACTGTAACGGTGCCACGGTCGGCGGTCTCTGGGGGCTGACAGGGAAACCGATTCCGGAAGCCTGGACGCAGGCCTGGCGGGGCAGAGTGCACATAGGGCTTGCGGGTTGGGGTGAGATGCCTGTCGAGGAGCTCGTCGAGCGTACCGTCACCCTTGCCGGGCGGCTTCGTGCTTCGGATGCCGAGGCGTAGAGAGAGGGCGTGCGCAGCCCGGAGGGCATTCGCACCACCGCGGTCGAGCTGCGCTCCGATCCTGGAGTAGGCGGGCTTCGGGCGCCGGTGAAGGAGCCTTGCCGCCGGTCTGGCGTGATCGGTAGCGGGTGGAGCCCAATACTGGAGGGCACTGCTGATGTATCACCGGTGTGGCCGGGGAGGGTTGCATGGTCTTGTCGAACGGCGGGGGTCGGTCGGTTTTCGAGCGCTGGGCCGGCATCGTGCAGCGGCACCACTGGAAGGTTGTCGGGGCATGGGTTCTCGTCATCATCGTTCTGGGTTTCCTCGGTAACCGTTACGGAGGCTCGTTCGCCACGAGTTTCCGCTTGCCCGGATCAGAGACGCTCGAGGCGCAGGATATTTTGGCCGAGCGCTTCCCGGCGCGTGCCGGGGCTACGGCCGTACTTGTCTTCCGGGCCGACGCGGGGGTCGCCGATCCGGCCGTCCGCGATCGGGTCGAGAAACTGATCGAGCAGATCAGCACGCTTCCCGGCGTTACCGGCATCTCGGATCCCTACGACGGGCGCCCCGGCTTCGTCTCCCCTCGAGGCGATATCGCCCGGGCTGAGATTCAGTTCTCGACGGACGCGCGGGAGATCCCCTCCGGCTCGGTTCGGCGGCTCATTGATCTGGTCGAGGCGGCCGGGGGCGAGGGACTGGTCTTCGAGACGGGCGGCGAAGCAGTCCAGGCGAACGAGCAGCCGCGGCCGGGGTCTGAGTTGATCGGCCTCGCAGTCGCCGCGGTTGTCCTCCTCGTGGCCTTTGGATCGGTCGTTGCGGCCGGAGTACCGCTCCTCGCGGCCCTCGCCGCCTTGGGGGGTGGCGTATCTGTTGTCACCATCTCCACGCGGTTCTGGGACTTTCCGGAGTTCTCGCCCCAATTCATGGGGATGATCGGGATTGGCGTGGGGATCGACTACAGCCTCCTGGTCGTGACTCGTTATCGCGAGGGTCTCCATACCGGATGTACCCCGGCGGAAGCGCTGACGGTGGCCGTGAATACGTCCGGTCGGTCGGTGTTCTTCGCGGGCGCTGTGGTGGCGGTTTCGTTCCTGGGGCTGTTTGCAATGCAAATGCCGTTTGTGGCCGCGATGGGCACAGCGGGAGCGATCGTCGTCCTGTTTGCGGTGCTCGTAGCCTTGACGCTCGTGCCCGCTTTGCTGTCGATCATCGGCTCACGGATCGACCGCTGGCACATTCCCCTGCCGGGCGGCCCGACGACCGACGACCCGAACCGGTCGACGATCTGGTTCCGGTTCAGCGAGGCCATCCGCCGGCGTCCGATTGCCTACTTCGCGGGCTCCACTGCGGTGCTGCTCTTCCTGGCCATCCCCGTGCTCCACATGCAGCTCGGGTTCACCGACTCCGGCAACCGTCCGGAGTCCTCGCCATCGCGACGGGCTTACGATCTCCTCGCCGAGGGCTTCGGACCCGGCTTCAATGGACCGCTGCTGCTGGTCGCGGAGCTCGACCAGGGGGTGACGGTGGAGCAGGTCCGGGCGCGAGTCACGGGCCTCGCCGACGATGCGGGGATCGCCGCGCTGGGCCCGGTGGTTCCCGGTCCGGCGGGCGACGCCGCCGTTGTCCAGATAATCCCCACGACCTCCCCCCAGGATTCGGCGACCATCGACCTCGTGAATCGCATCCGCGAGCGGATGTCCACGCGGACGGAGATCGAGCCCGGCCTGCGGTTCTACATGACCGGCCTCACGGCGGCGCTCGTGGACAGCTCGAATCACATCCAGAGCCGGCTCCCCTACCTCTTCTTCGGGGTGATCGGGCTGAGCATGCTCCTCCTGATGGCCGTCTTCCGGTCGATCGTGATTGCCGCGAAGGCTGCCGTGATGAATCTGCTCTCGATCGGAGCAAGCTACGGGGTCCTCGTCGCGGTGTTTCAGTGGGGCTACCTCGGCAACATCGTGGGCATCGAAAAGGGTCCCATCGAACCGTTCCTCCCGATGATGCTGTTTGCGATCCTCTTCGGGCTGTCGATGGACTACGAGGTCTTCCTCATCAGCCGGGTCCGCGAGGAGTACCTGACGACCAGGGAGAACGGGATCGCGGTCAGTCGTGGCCTTGCCGCAACCGCGCGCGTCATCTCCGCCGCGGCGGCGATCATGGTCGCCGTCTTCCTCGCCTTCGTGCTCGGTCCCGACCGAATCGTCAAGGAGTTCGGCATGGGCCTGGCGACGGCGATCTTCGTCGATGCGACCATCGTGAGGCTGATCCTCGTGCCGTCCGCGATGGAGCTCCTCGGCGAAGCGAACTGGTGGTTCCCGAAATGGCTCGACAGGATCGTCCCCAACTTCCATCTCGAGGCTCCGCCGGTCGCCGCCGAAGACGCGGCCGGCGCCGTGCCGGTGGCCGCTGTCCACGCCCCCGGGCGGCGAGTGCGCAGCGTGCGCCGCGGAACAGT
>CAZHMF010000071.1:0-11500 GCA_964533605.1 uncultured Anaerolineaceae bacterium | reverse complement strand
GCGGCCATGTCCATCCCGTAGGTCTGTTCGAAAGCGATGTCGAATCTAGTGCCGCTACTCGTGAGGCTCATGAGGTCGGCGAGCTTGTCTTCGCCGTAGTTGTCGAGAAGGAAGACCACCATCGCGTGGGACTGACCGTAAAAGAGGAGTGTGTCGTTGGGGTCGGAGGGCGCCCGATTCAGACGATTGAAAGGTAGAAGCTCGCCGCGCCGGATCGCCGAGCGAAAGCCGCCGTCGAAGTCATTCTCTGCCTGGGCGTGGACGGCGAGGCCCTCGTCCATCCAGGCGGGCAGATTGACAAGAGCACTCTCCCCGGCGGCGGCGTTGATGATGTGGCCGAACTCGTGGCGAAACGTTTCGATGCTCGATCCACCGCCGCAGCTTGCTGCGACGACGATGATGTCGTCGGCGCTCCCCGGCCGGTAGCCGCAGGTAACGAGCCCGGCCTCCTCAACCGTTCGGCCCTTTGATGGCTGTGACTCCGCGATCTCCTCCGGCGTCACGAACAACACGACTTTGACCGGGAGGTGTTTGAGGGTTGTCTGCAGCAGGCGTTCGCCCACCTCGGCGAATACCTCACCGGCGGCCTCGAGAAACCGGTTCGCGGTGTTGCTGCGTTCGCCGAAGTAGTAAACGGTCACGAGTTCGTTGGATGCCTCTTCCCACTCGCGCTCCGGTGGGAGATAGAGGAAGGATTGCTCTTCGCTCTCGACCGTCGAGCCGTCCGCCAGATCGGCTTCCCAGAAGTAAGCGAACTCGTTGCCGACGGGAAGCCAGTTGGTGTTCGGGTTGGTGTCGACCACCACTGTCGCGTTGACGGTGTCTGAGGGCTCGAATGGCTCGGGTTTGCCGACCCCGCTCTGCCCGCGGTTCTTGAGCGAGAAGTGCAGGGTGACGTCCGTGATCTCGAGGTCTGCGGTGATGGTGGCGCGGAAAGTGATGTCCAGCGGGTAGTTGTTCTCCGGCGGGGCGGCGTCGAAGACCGTGTCGGCGACCGCGGGAACGGGGTCGGTGATTACTGCGACTGCCACCAGCATGGCGGCCAGCGCGAGTGCCTGCTTCAAGCTTGGTCACCCACCTGCGACTCGAGATAGGCCCCGATCAGGGGATCCAGGTCTCCGTCCAGGACGGCTCCCGTGTCGCTGGTTTCGAAGCCCGTCCTGTGGTCCTTGACCATCTTATAGGGATGCAGCACGTAGCTCCGGATCTGATTGCCGAAAGCCATGTCAACGTGTTTGCCCTTTAACTTTGCCTTTTCCAGCTCTTCCTTTTGGAGTTCGATTTCGAGGAGCCGCGACTTCAACACCTTCATTGCAGACTCTTTGTTTCGGCTCTGGGAGCGTTCGTTCTGGCAGGTCACAATCAGCCCGGTCGGGAGGTGGAGGATGCGGACCGCCGTCGAGTTCTTCTGGACGTTCTGGCCGCCTGCACCGCTCGAACGAAATACGTCAATGCGGATCTCGTCGGGCGCGACCTCGACCTCGGAGGTGCTCTCCACCTCCGGCATCACCTCGACCTTGGCGAAGCTTGTGTGGCGGGCGTGAGCTGCATCGAACGGCGACAAACGGACGAGTCGGTGGACGCCCCGCTCGCTACGCAGGTAGCCATAGGCATGGGATCCGCGGAGCTCAGCGGTGGCGCTCTTGATTCCGGCCTCTTCGCCTTCGGTTGTGTCGAGGAGCTCGACGGCGAAGCCTCGCCGCTCCCCCCAGCGAAGGTACATCCGGAGCAGCATCTCCGCCCAGTCCTGGCTCTCCGTTCCACCGGCGCCGGCATGGATCGCGATGATGGCGTTCCTGGCGTCGTGCTCGCCCGAGAGTTGGAGTTCGAACTCACGCCTCTTCAGTTGTTCCTCGAGGACGTTGAGATCTGCTTCCAGGGACGAAGAGAGGGACTCATCGTCCTCGGCGATCGCAAGTTCAATGAGCTCCGCCAGGTCGCGAGCGGACCGCTCGAGCGTCCGCCACGACTCGGCCGAGCCCCGAACGGCAGCCAGCTGTTGCATGGTCGCGCGGGCGCTCTCCGGGTTGTCCCAGAATCCCGAAGCGGTCGACTGCTCCTCGAGCTCGGTTACCCGCTTCTCGTCGGCTGCGATGTCAAAGGCGCACCAGGATGTCGGAGATGCGTGAGTTGAGGTGTTCGGCCCGGGTCAGCAGTTCTTCCATGGTCTCAAGTATCGGACAGTGCGGCCGGAGCGGCGAACCGGCGTCAGCGGCTGTAGTTCGGTGCCTCTTTGGTGATGGTGATGTCGTGCGGATGGCCTTCGATGAGGCTGGCCATTGTGATCCTGATGAGACCGGCGCGTGTGCGAAGAGTGTTGACATCGGGTGTGCCGCAGTAGCCCATGGCGGACCGCAGGCCGCCCATCATCTGGTAGATGACGTCGCTGACGGGACCGCGGTAGGGAACCATGCCCTCGATGCCCTCGGGGACGAATTTGCGAGCCTCTTCCGGCAGCCCGTCGCCGTCCGCCTGGAAGTAGCGGTCGGCAGACCCTTCGCGCATTGCCCCCAGGGAGCCCATCCCGCGGTAGGTCTTGTAGCGGCGCCCCTCCTTGAGGATCTCCTCGCCCGGTGCCTCTTCGGTGCCCGCCAGCATCGAGCCGATCATCACCGTCTCTGCGCCGGCTGCAATCGCCTTCGGGATGTCACCGCTGTACTTGATTCCACCGTCACCTATGACCGGGACATCTGTCCCCTCGAGGCCCTGGAGCGCGTCCTTGATGGCGGTGATCTGGGGTACGCCAACGCCGGTCACGACGCGTGTCGTGCAGATGGAACCGGGGCCAATCCCGACCTTCACTGCGTCCGCTCCCCTGTCGGCGAGCGCCCTTGCTCCCTCGGCCGTGGCCACGTTTCCGGCGACGATGTCGACGCGGTCGCCAAACGTGTCTTTGAGCCTGGAGAGAGCGTCCATGATGCCGCGGGAGTGACCGTGGGCCGAGTCCAACACGAGAACGTCGACGCCGGCATCGACCAGGGCGGCGGCCCGGTCCGTTAGGTCGCGCGTTATCCCAAGGGCACCGCCGACCAGGAGGCGTCCCCGCTCATCCTTCGCCGCGAATGGGAACTCACGGCGCTTCACTATGTCCTTCAGCGTGAGAAGACCGCGCAGGTGCCCTCCTTCGTCGACGAGCGGGAGCTTCTCAATCTTGTGCTGGCGCAGGACTTCCTCGGCCTCTTCCAGCCGGGTGCCGGGAATTGCTGTGACCAGGCGCTCCCGAGGCGTCATCACCTCCGTGACGGTCTTGCTGAGATCTCTCTCGAAGCGCAGATCGCGGTTTGTTACGAGCCCGAGGAGTATTTGCTCACTGTTTACGACTGGAAGGCCGCCGATCTTGTACTCCCTCATCAGTCGTTCGGCGTCGTCGAGAGAGGCATGGGGAGGGAGCGTCACCGGGTCTTCGATCATCCCGGCCTCGCTGCGTTTGACACGACGCACCATGTCGGCCTGAGTCTCGATCGCCAGGTTCTTGTGAATGATGCCGATGCCGCCCTCTCGGGCCATGGCGATCGCGAGCGGCTCTTCGGTCACCGTGTCCATTGCAGCTGCGACGAGGGGGATATTGAGGCGGATGTTCCTGGTGAGCCGTGTGTCGGTCTGTACGTCGGCCGGGAGTATCTCGGAGTAGCCCGGCACGAGCAGCACATCGTCGAAAGTGAGTCCCTCTTTGAGCGTCTCTACTTCGCGGGGTGCCGTCATTCAAACAGTGTAGTGGCGCCCCGTGGGGGCCTCAACCGAGGGCCCCGTCTGCAGATACCCGCTCGAGCCTGACGAGGGGGATCGGCTCCTGTATTCCCTTCATCACGACCGGTCCGATCTGTTCGATTGTCCAGTCTCCCAGGGTGTCGCCCGCGCGAGCCGCAGTGCTGGCGGAGGCGAGCACCTCGCCGGGGCCGGCGGCCTGCATGATCCGCGCAGCGACGTTCACGTCGTGGCCGACGAGGTCCTCTCCCCGCGGCCGCTGTCTGCCCCAGTGGATGCCGACCCGTGCCCAGAGTGGCAGGCCGGTTTCGTCGGAGGCCGTCTCATAGTCATGCTGAAGTTCGAGGGCGACGCACAGCGCCTCCCGGGCACCGGGAAACCAGAGGAAGAGTCCATCGCCGAGCTCTTTCACGATCCTGGCGCCGGGCGTCAGCCTGGCCCGGACTATGCGCTCCTGTGCTGCGAGCAGCTCAAAGGCCCGGTCATCCCCCTCCAGAGCGGTGAATTCCGTGAACCCGACGAGGTCGGTGAAAACGACGGCTCCGGTGACTGTCCGGGGGGCCGCAGGGGCCGTGCTCACGCCGGCTTGACCTCGATCCTCCCCGAGACGGTTCGGACCTCCAGGGTGCAGTCGGAGCCGGGAAGGCACTCACACGTCGTCTTGCCGGAGACGGCCTTCAGAACGGCATCGGGGTGCACGTCGCCGGGGAGCCGCAGGGTGACGGGGGCGGACATAGTCTTGACGCTGGCGTCCACCGCGCGCAGGCAGCCGATATCGAGACGCCCGCTGACCGAGTGCACTCGAAGGGGACCGTCGGCTCCGAGGACCGTGACCTTGCCGGAAACGGTCGCAATGTCGAGGCTTCCGGCGAAGCCAACCGTGACACGGCTGGATTTCGTCTGTACACGACAACGCCCTTCGCAGTGCCCAACTTTCACGGCTCCGGAGGCGGACCGGAGGTCGGCGGCCTCTGCCCTGTCGAGAGTGATCGTCGACGAAGCTGATGTCACGTTCACCCTCCCGTACGAGCCCAGCAGTTCAACCTTTCCGCTGGCTGTGCCGATCGAGAGATCCATGCCGGTCGGGCACCGGATGTCGACCTTCCCGGCTCCGGGCTTCTCCCCCCGGATCCGGGTCTCACCGTCCCGCGAGCGGTCCACGGACCCGGAGATCACGAGGATGTCATTGCGGTCCTCTGCCTGCACGAAGACCGCGCCGGACGCGGTCTCCAGGTTGAGTTCGGCGCCCTCTGTGATGGGTACGTGAAAGTCTGACATGCGTTCTTCCCGATCCCGGGAAGTCTAGCAGTCCGCGCGACCGTCGTTGTGTGAAGTGGTTCACAGAAGGGCGGAGGGAGCGCCTTCCGGACGCTCCCTCCGCGAGAGGACTTTCCTGGAGTTCCTACTTGGTGATTACGTTCAATGTGCAGGCCGAGCAGAGGCCGATGACGTGTGCCATACCGACCTTCGCGCCCTCGACCTGACGGTTGCCGGCCTGGCCCCGGAGGTGGAAGGCGATCTCGGCGATGTTTGCGACGCCGGTTGCGCCGAGGGGATGGCCCTTCGAGAGCAGCCCCCCGGAGCCGTTGACCACGGCCTTGGACTTCGGTGCATACGTCTTGTCCACGTATGGAGCGACGTCCTCCTCGTACTTCGTCGGGATCTTGTTTCCGAGCCAGGGAGCGCCGCTGGCAATGTGCTTGCCGGCTTCGCCCTCACCGCAAAGGCCGAGATTCTCGTAGTGGAGCAGTTCGGCGGTCGCGAAACAGTCGTGAAGCTCGACCATGTCCAGGTCCTCAGGGCCGATGCCGGCCGTTTCATAGGCCTGGGCGGCTGCGTTCTTCGTAAGCAGATTCACGTCCGGGAGGGTCAGAGTGCGCGACGTGAACGGATCGCTTGTGAGGATCGAGGCCGCGACCTTGAGCGGCTGCGTCGTAAACTGACGGGCCTTTTCCATCGTCGTGAGGATGGCTGCCGCTGCGCCGTCGCCGGTCGGGCAACACATCAGCAAGGTGTTCGGGTAGGCGATCGGCCGGCTGTTCATCACCTCATCGAGAGGCGACTCCTTCTGATACTGGGCAAGCTTGTTCTGGCTGCCGTGCAGGTGGTTCTTGACGCTCGCGAGCGCAAACTCCTCCTGCGTTGTCCCATGCTCCTTCATGTACTCCATGCCGGCCATACCGAAAACCGCCGGCATCATGTATGACCCGACGCGGCCCTCGAGGCTAGTGGCGGGGTCGCCGCGGGATCCGAGGAGGCCCTGTTTGCCCATCTGCTCGGAGCCGATTGCCATCGTAATGTCGTAGGCGCCCGAGGCGACGGCGAAGTAGGCCTCTCGGAACGCCGTCGAGCCGGTCGCGCAGGCGTTGGCCATGTTCACGACGGGGATGCCGGTCTGGCCGAGATGCTGAAGGATCCGCTGGCCCGAGCCGGAGGTCTGGTAGAGGTTGCCGCTGTACAGCGCCTCTATGTTCTTGATCGTCATGCCGGCGTCGCTCAGTGCTTCGAAGCCTGCCTGGGCCCCGATGTCTGCCACGTTGCGGTCGGGGTAACGACCGAACTTGACCATGGAGACGCCGACGAGTGCTACGTCACGCATGTGCTTTGAATCTCTCCTTAATCTTGGCGGCCCTGCTCAGGCGGGCCGGAACCGGTAGGCGATGTAGGAATTGCCCTCGCGGTCTTCGGAGACCTTCTCCGTGTACATCTTCACCTTCATGCCGAACTTCATGTTGTCAGGCTTGGGCTCGACGTCGATGTTCGAGTTCACGGAGATGCCCTCGGGCAGATCGATGATTGCGACCGCGTAGGGAGCCTTAACGTATGGGGTGGCCTGGTTGATGATCGACCAGACGTGCACCTCTCCCTCCTTGCTCAGGCGGACCTCGTCGAACGGGCCGTCCGAACTGCAGGACCCACAATAGCGGCGGGCGCCTGTATAGAGGGCGTTGCACTTCTGGCACTTGCTGGCGAAGAGATAGTCCTCATCACGGGTATTCCCGAGGCGGAGGAACGGGACGATAGGCCTGGTTTCGGCCTCCTGTGCCTTGGCTTCTGCCAAGCGAGCACCTCCTGCTTTCTTGAGTTGCCCGGGCGGGAGGGTGCCTGAGTCCAGCCCGCGCGGGCGCGAGCAGATCATTCTGTTGCGCCGCTCGAACGCGGGTCAAGCCGATCCGGCGCAAATCGGAAGTAATGTGACGGCCGTTTCCCAAATCTCTATCCGCCGGTACTCCCGGCCGGCGTTGACCGGTACCCGCGGCCCGGTTCCCGGGAGGCTACAATCCAGCCCCGATGGCCCTTCGAGGACTGCGTGTGGTTGAGCTGGCGACCGGCGTCGGAGGGCCGTACTGTGGCCGCCTTCTCGCCGGTTTCGGCGCTGATGTCCTCAAGCTCGAGCCGACCGGCGGTGACGAAACGCGCCGGGCCGGGCCCTTCCCGGGCGACGTCCCGGATCCGGACCGCTCAGGTCTCTTCCTGCACCTCAACGCCGGCAAACGCGGCGGCAGCCTGGACCTGCCCGAAGGCCGGGCGGGATTGGACACTCTGCTCGAAGGAGCCGACGTGCTGCTTCTGTCGTGGCCCCCGCGGGAGCTTGCTCAGCGAGGGCTCGAGCCGGCCCGTCTCGTAGAACGATTTCCCGCTCTCGTCGTCACGAGCGTCACTCGCTTCGGTCTGACGGGGCCCTATGCGGACTACCTCGGCGACGAACTCGTGACGTCGGCAATCAGCGGGTATATGTCATTGACCGGCGCCCCCGACCGAGAGCCCATCAAAGCGTACGGGTCACTGACCGCATTCCAGGCGGGAGCGCATGCTGCTGCGGGGACGCTGGCCGCACTCCGGGCCCGGCGGTTCACCGGCCGGGGCCAGATCGTGGACGCCGCGGCTATTGATGCCGGCATGTTCATGCTCGGTGGTGTGGAGCAGCGAGCCCACTTCTACGGTGAGGCACCGCGCCGAAACGGCACCCGTCTCGTCGGGATGCCGCCGCAGCACCCATATCCCTCCACGATCCGCCCATGCCGCGACGGTTTTGTTCACTGCCACTCGAACAACCGGCATCGCGATCTCCTCGGCGTTCTGCTGGGCGAGCCGCGGCTGCTCGAGGAGGATCTGCTGGGGCTCATGACGGGCCGTGCCGACGAGATAGACGCCGCCCTCGACGGCTGGTTGAGAGATCGCGACCGGCGTGAAGCCGTGCATGCGGCGCAGGAGATGCGCCTTCCCTTCACGGAGGTTCTGGAACCCGGCGAGGTGATGGAGGAGGAGCATCACCGTATCCGAGGCAGCTTCACGCTGATCGATCATCCGGCCGCGGGGCCGGTACGGCAGCCGTCGGGTCCGATCAGGATGAGCCGCACGTCGTGGCGTGATCGTCCGGCACCGGCCTCGGGCGGCACCGCCCGAGGTTGGGAAGCGCGAAGGGCCGTCGATGCGCCGCCGCCGAAGGCTCCGGGCGGACGGCCGCTGCGCGGAATTCGGGTCGTCGATTTCACGACTGCGGTCGCGGGTCCGCTGGCTACATCGCTCCTCGGGCATCTCGGGGCCGAGGTGATCAAAGTCGAGGGGCCGGCGGCGCGGCCCTTGAAGGCCGTCGGAACGGCCCCTCTTCTTCCCGGAGCCGAAGACCGGGGTTACGACCGGATCATGCTGTACAACGTCCTCAATCTTGGGAAGCGCGGGATCGCGCTTGATGTGACGGCAGCGACCGGTCGCGATCTGCTACTACGACTCGTTTCCCGCTCGGATGCCGTTGTTCAGAACTTCTCGCCTCGGGCGCTCGACAACATGCGTCTCCACTATGAAGACCTTCGGAAAGTGAGGCCGGATCTGGTCATGATCTCCATGCCCGCCTTTGGGCTCGATGGCCCGCTTCGCGACCGGACCGCTTACGGGCCGGGCATCGATGCGATGAGCGGTTACTCGCATCTCACGGGCTACGCTGACGGTCCGCCCATGAAGCCGGGCAACTTCTTCTGCGATCAGAACGCAGCGGTGCACAGTGCCTTCGCAGCCATGGTGGCCCTTCGCCATCGGGAGCTCACCGGAGAGGGCCAGCACGTTGAGCTGGCGATGATCGAAGGGGAGTTTCAGCTTCTGGCCGACGCCTGCATCGACTATTCCATGAACGGCCGGGAACGGATGCGCTGCGGCAATGATCATCCGTCGTTCGAGCCTCACGGAGTCTTTCGCTGCGCCGGCGAGGATTCATGGGTCGCGATAGGCGTCGAAGATGAGCGGCAGTGGCAGGCTCTCTGCGTCTCGATCGGGCGGCCGGATCTCGGCGCCGATCGGCGGTTGGGTGATCCGGCAGGGCGGCGTCTTCAGAGGGACCCCATCCGGGCTGCGATCGAGGACTGGACGGGGGAGCGGTCGCCGGCCTCTTCCCAGGAGGAACTGCAGTCGGCGGGGGTCCCTGCCGGCGCTGTCATGACGGCGCTCGACCTGCTCGATGACCCGCATGTGGCCGGAAGGAACGGCCTCGAGACCGTCGAGGTTCCAGGTGTCGGTCCGACACCCTACGTGAGGCCCGCGTTCCGGCTCAGCGGCACCCCCATTCCACTGGAGAAGGCGGCTCCGGGATTCGCGGAGGACAACGACTATGTCTTCCGCGAGTTGCTCGGATTGAGTGCCGGTGAGGTCGCCGCTCTGGAGGAGGCCCGCGTCACGAGCCGTGTCCCGCTTGCCTAGCCGGGAAGCGTGGTGCGACCGTCGGTTCCTGTACCGACCAGTCGGGAGTAGACTGCGCAGGCCGTGAGACTGCGCCTCGAAAAACCCTGGATCCCGCTCCAGTCCGCTGCCGTTCAGCGGTTGCCGGGCCAGCTGGGCGTCTACCAGATCGCCGACGAGCGCCGCCGGGTCATCTACGTCGGTGTCGCCGGCGGGAAGTCTCTGTTCGGCCTCCGCGGCGAGGTCGAGAAGCATCTCGACGACGCCGGGAAGCGCTTTTTCCGGGTCGAGGTGAACCAGCAGTACGAGACCCGCTGGCGAGAGCTGCTGATGCTCCACCGGGCGGACCACGGCGACCTGCCGGAGCTGAATCGCGGGGAGTCGCTTCCGCGGCTCGGCCGCATCGGCTAGCGCTGCACACCACCATCGGGAGCTGGACATGGACCTCGAACCGAACGAAGAACAGCGTCTGATTGTCGACACGACCCGTCGCTTCGTGCGGGAGGAGATAGTTCCGCTCGAAGATGATCTCGATCCGGACGCCAGCGAACTCAGCCCGGAAGACCATGAGAGGCTCGCCTCCATGGTCAAGGAGATGGGGTTCTACGGGCTCGACATCCCGCCCGAGTACGGGGGGCCGGAGATCGACATCGTGACCCGGACGCTCATGGCCGTCGAAATGGCTCAGCATCGGGCAGGCCTCTACGCCCCCTGCTACGGGGTGTTCGGCGGAGCCGGCCTCGCCCAGCTCTTCGAAGCCAACGACGACCAGAAGGAGCGCTATCTCTACCCCACGCTCCGAGGCGAGAAGAGGGGCTTCTTCGGTCTCACCGAGCCGTCCGGGGGAAGCGATCCGGCGCGCGCCATCCAGACGGCAGCCGTCCGCGACGGCGACGACTGGATCGTCAATGGCTCAAAGATATTCATCTCGGGCGCCGACCGGGCCGACTTCGGAATCGTCTTCGCCCGCACTGATCCATCACGCGGCCGCGGCGGCATCACCTGCTTCATCGTCGACACCGACACCCCCGGATTCCATGTTCGCCGGATCGTTCACACCCTGCGCTCGAGCGGTTATGCAACGGAGCTCCAGTTCGAGGACATGCGGATCCCGCAGGCCAACGTTCTGGGGGAGGTGAACCGCGGCTTTGCGGTTGCGAACGACCGACTGACCCGTCAGCGCATCCCCTACGCGGCGGGCTGCATCGGTGTGGCGGTGAAAGCGCAGGAGCTGGCCGTCGCCTACTCGAAGCAGCGGGAGACGTTCGGTGACATTCTCGCCCACCGTCAGGCCGTTCAGTGGATGCTCGTCGACAACGAGGTCGACATCCAGACCAGCCGCTGGCTGACCCTCGCCGCGGCTGACCGAGCGGCGAAGGGCCGGCCCTTCCGCACCGAGGCGGCGATGGCGAAGCTCGTCGCCAGCGAAGGCTCCGGGCGTGTCGTGGACCGGGCGATGCAGATCCACGGGGGCTACGGGATGACGAAGGATCTACCCTTCGAGCGCTGGTACCGGGAGCTGCGGATCCGGCGTGTAGGCGAAGGCCCCAGCGAGATCCAGAGGCACATCATGGCGCGGGAGATCCTGCAGATGAATCTGCATTAGACCGGACTCAACGCATCACCGATGCCGACGTCGCCGTCAGGCGGGTCACCTTGATCTTCGATCGATCCATCATCTCCGGGATGCGAGGGCCAATCTCGTTCTGCCAGCGGTCGGACTCGTAGACCGCCGAATAGAGCCGTCTCCGCTGGGCCTCGTTTTCGAACCGGCGGATCCAGACGTAGAGGTCGTCTTCGTCGGGTGAGACGAAGCTACCGCCGACGACCATCCCCCGGCCGACCTGAAAGGGGATGATGACCTCCTCCATGTAGCGCACCCAGTCTTCCCGGCGGCCCGGCTGGCAGCGGTACTGGCGGGATTCGAAGAACGGCTCGCCGCTTTCCTGAACCCGCGGCGCGGTGTCCGGTGCTGGCCCTTTCTGCGTCCTCGGCGCCGGTGTCTGCGCCGTCACCCGGTGGACCGGAGTCGTCGTCGTCCCCCGGCGGACCGGAGTCGTCGTCGTCCACCGCGTCGTCATCCGCCGCGTCGTCGTCCCCCGCGTCGTCGTCCGCCGCGTCGTCG
>CAZHMF010000070.1:0-11542 GCA_964533605.1 uncultured Anaerolineaceae bacterium | reverse complement strand
GTGCCGGGTTCCGAGGGCCGTCAGCTGTTAACTTCACGGGGTGCCGGACCCTGAGGCCGTCGCCGTCCTCCTCGCCGTGTTCTGTGCCGCCGTCGTGAACGGGATGAGCGGCTTCGGCTTCATGCTCGTGCTCGTCCCGGCTCTGTCGCTTGCCGTCGGCCCCGTCAACGGGGTGATCATCGCGAACCTCGTGTCGCCCTTTCAGGGCGTTGTGATGTTCCTGCTGCTGAGGCGATATGTGGTCTGGTCGACCCTGACCGTCCTCCTCGTCGCCGGGGCCGTCGGGACGCCCGTAGGCATGATTGCTCTCCTTGCGCTGCCAACGGAGACCATCCGGTTGGTGATCGCGATAAGCGTGCTGGCGGGGGCGGCGGCCATCTGGCGAGGTCTTCGGATCAGTCACCGGGGGAGAGCAGCTGAAAGCGCGGTCGGCTTCCTGAGCGGGACTCTGAAGACCGGTGCGGGTATCAACGGACCTCCCGTCGTCCTTTATCTCCAGGGGGCGAGAATGGAGCCATTGCCGTTTCGGGCTACCCTCTCCGCGTTCTTTCTCCTGTCGAACCTGATGGCCGTCGTCGCAGTCGCCGGCTCCGGTGAGCTCACAGGGCCCCGCATTGCCACGGCGCTCGTCGCCGTTCCGTTCCTCGTCGCGGGCGCCCTGGCCGGCAACCGCCTCTTTCAGTTCATCGATGCGGAGTTCTTCCGGAAGCTGGTGCTGGGACTCCTCGTCGCGGGCTCGATAGCCGTCCTCGTGTCGGCCGTCGCAATCTGAGACACGGCTCCCCGGCGGTTGATCCTGTACGCTCTCGCCGATGCTCGCGGCCAATCACCTGCCACGCCTCACGACACGCGTTGACCGGCGGTCGCCCGAGTTCAGGGACTACGAGGAACGGAATCTTGCACTGGCGGATGATCTCCGCCGGCGGCTTGCAAAGGTCGCTCTCGGGGGCGGAGAGGTCTACGTGCGGCGCCACCGGGACCGGGGCAAGCTGCTCGCCCGCGAGCGCGTGCGCCGGCTCATCGACCCGTCGACGGCTTTCCTCGAGTTCAATCCACTGGCGGCGGAGGGCGTCTACGAAGACGAGGTTCCCAGCGCCGGGATCATAACGGGGCTCGGCACCGTCGAGGGCCACCAATGCGTGATCGTCGCGAACGATGCGACCGTCAAAGGGGGTACCTACTACCCGCTGACCGTGAAGAAGCACCTCCGGGCCCAGGAGATCGCCGAACAGAACCGCCTTCCCTGCGTGTACCTCGTCGACTCCGGTGGCGCCTTCCTTCCACTCCAGCACGACGTATTCCCGGACCGAGAGCACTTCGGCCGGATCTTCTACAACCAGGCAAACATGAGCGCTAAGGGCATTTTCCAGGTTGCAGCCGTCATGGGATCGTGCACCGCCGGGGGGGCCTATGTGCCGGCCATGAGCGACGAAACCGTCATCGTCCGGGGCACGGGCACGATCTTCCTCGGCGGGCCGCCGCTCGTGAAGGCCGCAACCGGCGAGGAGACGTCCGCCGAAGATCTGGGCGGCGCCGATGTGCACACTCGCATCTCCGGAGTCGCGGATCACTTCGCCAACGATGACGCCCAGGCGCTCGAGACAGTGCGCAGCATCCTCGCGGGCCTGCCCCGCCGCCGTTCGCTCCCCTGGGACCTCACTGCGCCGGAGGATCCTCTCCACGATCCGTCTGATCTCTATGGCATCGTCCCCCCGGACTCCAAGCACGCCTATGACGTCCGCGAGGTCATCGCACGCATCGTCGACGGCTCACGCTTCAGTGAGTTCAAAGCCCGCTATGGAACCACTCTCGTCTGCGGCTTCGCCCGGATCGAGGGCTTCCCGGTGGGCATCGTCGCGAACAACGGGATCCTGTTCAGCGAGAGTGCGCTCAAGGGAACGCACTTCATCGAGCTCTGCGGTCAGCGGAGGATCCCTCTCGTCTTCCTCCAGAACATCACCGGCTTCATGGTTGGCCGCCAGTATGAAAACGCCGGCATCGCCAAGGACGGCGCGAAGATGGTCACCGCGGTCGCAACCGCCCGCGTCCCGAAGTTTACCGTCATCATCGGAGGGAGCTTTGGCGCCGGGAACTACGGCATGTGCGGAAGGGCCTTTGGACCTCGCCAGCTCTGGATGTGGCCGAACGCCCGAATCTCCGTCATGGGTGGGGAGCAGGCTGCAAGCGTGCTGCTCCAGGTTCGTCTGGACCGCGGAGAGGAGCTGTCCGAGGAGGAGCGCAAAGCCTTCAAGGCGCCCACCGTCGCCCGCTACGAAGCCGAAGGATCCCCCTACTTCAGCACTGCTCGCCTCTGGGACGACGGTGTCATCGACCCGCTCGACACACGCCGGGCGCTGGGGGCAGGAATCGCGGCGGCACTCAATGCCCCGATCCCCGAGCCTGCCTGGGGCGTCTTCCGGATGTAGCCGCGGGCTCTATGCGTCCGGGGCTGAGCCCGTCGGGCGCCATTCGGATCGGAGAAGCCCGTACTGGGCGACGTCGACCCGCACACCCTCCTCGCGGCTTCGATGGTGACCCCGGAGCGTGCCCTCAATTGCCATCCCCAGCTTCTCCATGACCCGTGTCGAAGCGACGTTGGCGACGTCGGCTGTGGCCCAGATCTTTTCGATGCCAAAGGAGCCGAAGGCCCAGGCGATGACCGCTCCGACCGCCTCCGTCATGTAGCCCTCACCCCAGTGCGGGCGGGCCAGGGCGTACCCTATTTCAGCCGTTGCGTGCTCTCTGTCGATGCGGAGCTCGACGCTTCCCGCCACCCGGCCTTCGATCACTATCGCAAGATGAGGATTCTCATCCCACGAAGCAGAGACGCACTGAGAGACGAACTGTTCCGCATGATCTATGGTGTACGGGAAGGGAACCATCGGAAGGAATCGCGAGAACTCCTCGTCGTTCGCGTACTCGCTCACGTCGGCGACGTCACCGGGACGGAAGGGACGCATTTGAAGCCGTCCCGTTGTCAGGTTCACGCGTTCAGTCATCGCCGGCCCGGTACTTCCTTCTTTGCGTCTCCTGTAGCCCGCCGATCGTCTCGGCGCTGCGGTTGAAGATCTGGGGCACCTCCCAGCCGTTCAGCCCCGCGTAGGTGTCGATCTGGCTCCGATGATGGATGTCGTGCTCGGCCATCATCGCGAGCAGCCGCCAGCCGGAGAGGCCGAAACCGCTGTCGATCGTCTCCACCTTCCGGTCGAGCCACTCGTCGGGCGTGCCACCGATGAGCTCAACGAATCGCTCGAAGCTCTCCTCGAGAGCCGGCAACCAGAGATCTCGCTTGCTCACGTCCGGAGCATCCGGGCTTATCCAACCGGCGCCGCGGTAGGCACTTGCGAAGTAGAGGCGCGATCCTGCCATGTGGCCGACCAGTTGATTGATACTCCACGCGTTCTCGCCTTCGCCCGTCGCCGGCGTCCAGCCGTCGGCTTCCGGTGGGAGGGCGCCGATATCGCGGACAGCCCGCCTGTGGACGCCCCCGAAGTAGCGCAGGAAATCGGCTGTGGAGCGGAACATCTGTGACGGAGACTATCATCTGCCCCCGGTGCTGACAGCCTCCCACGGGCGACGTCTCGCCGGACCCAACCGGATCACACCTGCTGCTCAACCCCGTCCGATTCGGGTCTGCGAGCGGCGTCAGAGGTGCGTCATCACGCCGCCGTCGACATGGATCGTCTGACCGCTTATGTACCCTGATGCCTCGGAAGCCAGAAGAACCGCCAGGGCGCCGAGCTCTTCCCCTCGCCCGAATCGGCGCATGGGGATGAACCGCATCAGCAGGTTCTGGCCGAGCTCGTCCGGCCCCCGGCCCGGCGTCCAGTCCATCCAGCCCGTGGAGATACAGTTGACCGTCGTGTTGCGCGCCCCGAGCTCCTGGCTCAGCGCCTTCATCAAGCCCCCCACTCCCGCCTTCGCGGTCGCGTAGGCGCTGAGGTTCTCGACCCCCCGCTCCCCGAGGATGCTTGTCACAAAGATGATCCGGTTCGGCGCTCCCTCCTCAGCCTCGCGCACGAAGGAACGGGCCGCGTAGAAGGCGCCGCTCTGATTGACCGCCTGCAGATGTGCGAACTCGGCATCGCTCACCTTCTCGATCGGCTTCGCCAGCTGCGCGTCGGCGTTGTAAATGAGGATGTTCGGGGCACCAAGGTCTCGGCTCATCTGGCGCATTCCGACCTGCACGTTGGTGGGAAGCGTCACGTCCCAGCCGTGGCTCAGCGCCCGACGGCCCAGGGCTTCCGCGGCCTTCGCGGCGCGCTTCGCCGCCATCACCTCATCGCCGTCCATTGTCGCCGATGCGACTCCCACGTTGGCTCCCGCTTCCGCCAGTGCCGACACGATGGCCGGGCCGGCGGCCGCTCCCACTCCCACGACCACGGCGGTCTTGCCCGTCAGATCGAAACCCGGCTTCCTGTCCCAATCAGCCAAGGGAACCACCTCCGAGCTCGAAGGAGGGCGCCCAGCCCGTCGGCGCAATCCCTCCCGCAAGGCCGCCACCGTCGATGATGAACGTCTCGCCCGTGCAATAACTGGACGCGTCCGAGGAGAGGAACACGGCCAGCGGGCCGAGCTCCCACGCCTCGCCGAGGCGCCGGGCGGTGATGAAGCGTCCCCGCTGGCGCCGCATGTTCTCCTCCTCGTCGTCGACCGGGGGAGCCTGGGCGACGAATCCGGGCACGATGCAGTTCACTCTTATGTCCTCTCCGATGAGGATCCCGGAGAGGCTCTTGGTGAGAGAGATAACCCCCGCCTTCGCGGCCGCGTATGCGAAGCTCGGGGGATGTCCGCGGAGCGCCGTTCCGCTCGACACGTTGATGATGTTCCCTCCGTCTCCCTGGCTCAGGAACTGCCGGGCCGCCGCCCGTGAACAGTAGAAGGCGCTGTCGAGGTTGACCGACACGGTGTCGTGCCAGTCCTCGTCCGACAGCTCCCAGAGCCGCGAGCCCGCGCCGCGCCGGTCGCCGATGCCTGCGTTATTGATCATCACGTCGAGCCGGCCGAAGTGCTCGACGGTGCGAGCGACGAGATCGTCACACTGCTCGCTGAATTGCACGTTGGTGGGTACGACCAAAACGTCCGTGCCGGACTTCTCTTTGATCTCCGCCGCCGCCGCCTCGAGCTGGGCGACCGTTCTGCTCGCGATGCAGACGCTTGCCCCGGCCTCGGCCAGCGAGATGGCCATAGCCTTGCCCAGCCCGCGCCCGCCGCCGGTGACGACGACCACATTGTTGTCGAGCCGCAGCTGATCCAGCGACATCTGCTACCTCCGCATCTTCGTGTCCGGGGCCGTCATTCTACGCGCAGGAAGCCTTCCAGAGTCAGGCCGTTGTCACCAGCATCAGCGTCAGGACCCCGACCACAAGCCTGTACGCCACAAACGGCTCCACTGAGCGGTGCCGCAGGAAACCGAGGAGCCAGTGAACCGCGGCAAGCCCTACGGCCAGCGAGGTCGCGAATCCCACCAGCATCGGCCCGGTATCGACCTCTGCGCCGCCGGCGAGGTCAGCGGCCTTCAGAATCCCGGCGCCGACAAACGCCGGCGTGCCCAGGAGGAAGGCGAAGCGCGCCGCCGTCTCGCGCTCGAAGCCGAGCCCGAGCGCGGCCGAGATGGTGACCCCGGACCGAGACACCCCCGGGATCAGCGCGATCGCCTGTGCGAGGCCCACGATGATCGCGTCCCTGAGCCCGACCGATTGAAGCCCGCGTTCCTTGCGTCCCAGCCGCTCAGACAAGAGCAGTACCAGCCCAAAGCTGATGAGCATGATCGCGACCAGCCAGGCCTGCCGCACGTTGCTCTCTATCCAGCTGTCCAGCAGGAGCCCCACGATCCCGGCCGGAACGGTTCCAACGGCAAGCAGCAAGAGCAGCCGGGCCTCTCCGTCGTAGGAGAGCAACTTGAGCCTGTGTTTGCCGAGATTGCGGGCGCCTGACTGCGCCATCCCCGCCCAGTCTCGCCAGAAATAGACGAGCAGCGCCAGAAGGGTCCCCAGGTGGAGCCCAACGTCGAACGCCAGACCGTCATCCGGCCACCCGAAGGCATCGCGGACGAGGATCAGGTGTCCACTGGAAGAGATCGGCAGGAATTCACTGAGCCCCTGAACCACGCCGAGAACGATGGCTCGTACGAGGTCCATCTACGGGACCCATTCCCTGTCTTCGATCAGATGAACCCTACAGCCTCGTGATCTCCGAGTACCGCTCGATCTCCGGCCGTCCCCCGAGCAGTCCGGCGAGCTTTCCGCCCATCTCCTTCATGTGAGCGGTCTGTCCGTGAGCCGCCAGAGCGGCTTCATCGGAGTACTGCTCATAGAAAAGGAAGAGCGTTGGGTCGCTGGCCGACACGTGCAGGGAGTAGGTTACAGCCTTGCCCTGCTCGTGCTGGCGGACTTTGCCGACCATCTCCTCGAGTGCCGCCTGCAGCTCAGATTCCTTGCCTGCCGCCGCCTGGAGCTTCGCAACCAGTGTGATCATCGATTCCTCCCGGGTCCGGGTGCTCGGCCGATTGTAGTGGGCTCGCTCGCTTACGCGCCCCTGGACGGGCTACGCTGCCGCCATGTCCGTCTTCGCCCACCTCAAGGCGATTCCCTCGGCCAGGCTCGAACACCTGCTCAAGGCCGCCGGGGGGTCGCGATTCTCGAATCCCGGTGTCAAGTATCCGAGCTGGTACCTGCAGCGCTGGCACTTCCTGCCCGACGGATACCTGTCTTCGGCGAGTATTCGCCTCTACGACCGCTTCATCAGGCGCCTCTATCATGCGGCGGACGAGGCCCGCACGGAGGAAAGGGTCGCCACCCAGCTGGGGCGGCTGCAGCCCGAGAGCATAGCCGAGTTCGGGTGCGGTCCGGGCCGGATGCTCTCGGCTCTGGGCCGCGCCTTCCCGAGCGCCCGGCTCATGGGAATCGATCTCTCCCCGTTCATGCTCGAAGCCGGCGCGTCTCGCCTCGGCGCGGCTGCAGACCTAATCCACGCGGATGCCTGCTGGCCGGTGCTTCCCGCCGGCCGGACCGACGTGCTGGTAGCGGTTCACGTCCTCGGTCACATCCCGCTCTCGCGGGCCGGACGGATGGCAGGACAGGCGCGTCGGGCCCTGCGGCCGGGCGGCGTGCTGGTCACCGTCGACCATCGATGGCACGCGGAAGCGGCCGAAGGCTACTTCCAGCGGGTGCACTCGGAGCTGGTCGGACGGAACCTCGCTCGTCTTACCCTCTGGGAGAAGCACTTATCCGGCACTGCGGCCTGATGACCGGGGTGATTCGAACATCTGTTCCCATCAGGCCCGGGAGTGCTTTAGCATTGCCCCCAGTGCGAGTGATCCATTTCGCAGATCTCCATCTCGGCGTGGAGCTTCACGGCCGCCCTCTGCCGGACAAACCCTGGTCATCACGCATGCAGGACTTCCTGGATGCGCTCGACCATCTCGTGGAATACGCAGTCGCGGAGAGGGCGGACGCGGTGATATTCGCCGGCGACGCCTACAAGACACGAGAGCCGAGCCAGACCCAGCAGCGCGAGTTCGCCAGACGGATCCGGCGTCTCAGCGAAGCCGGTATAGCCACGTTCCTCGTGATCGGCAATCATGACCTTCCCAACGCCGAAGGCCGGGCCCATGCCCTGGAGATCTTCCGCACCCTGCGTGTTCCGGGCGTGTACCTCGGAGATCAGGCCTGGTTCACGGCCGAGGGCGTGCGGCCGCAGGTGATGGAGACGCGCTCAGGACCGTTGCAGGTCGCTTTTGTTCCGTGGCCTCAGGTGGGCCATCTCCTCGCCTCCGAGCCCGAGACCGCATCGATGACGATCGATCAGGTTCATCACCGCGTTGAGGAGCTGTTGACGGCCGCGATCAGCCGGCAAGCAGCGCTCATCGACCAATCGCTTCCCTCTCTGCTCGCCTGTCATCTGTCGGTCAACGATTTCATAGTGGAGAGCAACCGCGGATCGGAACAGTGGATGACAGTGGGCACCGTGCCGACCGTGTTGAAGAGCAATCTGAACCCGGCGGCGTTCGACTACATAGCTCTCGGCCACCATCACAACAATATGGACCTCAAACTGGGCACCCCCTGCTTCTACGCGGGCTCTCTTCAGCCGGTCGACTTTGGAGAGGAGGGCCAGAAGAAGGGATTCATGGCATTCGACCTGGACCCGGGCCGGCCCCTCGGGCGAAGGATCAGCGGAACCGGCGGCCCCCGGCTCGTCGAGGTGCCGGCCCGCCGTTTCGTCTCGCTCAGCACCAGGCCGGCGGACGCCGACCCTACGCCGGAGGTCTGCCGGGCCGTCGAAGCGGCGGACACGGCAGAGGCGATCGTCCGCGTGGAAATCAATCTCGAAAGCGCGCAGGTCGCGCACCTCAGACTGCCGGAGGTGCGCCGCGCCCTGGCCGGAGCGCATCACATCGCGGGCGTCCGGATAATCCTGCCGGATGAGGTCCGGAATCCCGCTCTCGGCAACCTTCAGCCGGATACCGCTGCCCCGCTCGAAGCGCTCGAGATCTACTTCAAGTCACGAGAAGTCGGGGAGGCCCGGCGAGAACGTCTGCTTGCTGCCGCGGGGGACGTGGTCGCATTCGTGGATGAGGGAGCGGGCGACGGAACATGATCCCGCGCCGGCTCCAGCTCCACAACTTCCTCTCGTATCGTGACTGTACCGTCGACTTCTCACCGCTCCACCTCGCCGCCGTCTCCGGGCCGAACGGGCACGGCAAATCGGCGCTGCTCGACGGCATGACGTGGGCTCTCTGGGGCCGCTGCCGCGCAGGGACGGACGATGACGCGATCCGTATGGGCAGCCGAGAGATGTTCGTCGACTTCGAGTTCGAGCTGGAGACGGCCAGGTTCGCGGTCAACAGAAAGAAGACCAGGGGGAAGACGGGCCAGCTTCAGCTGTTTCAGATAGGCACGGATGGGTCGCGCACGCCGTTGACCGGCTCTGTGATGCGAGAGACCCAGCGCGACATCAATCGCCGTGTCCTCCTGGACTACGACACCTTCAGGAACAGCGTCTTCATCGCTCAGGGCCATGCCGACGAGTTCACCCGCAAACCTGCCGCGGAGAGGAAGAAGGTGCTGCGGAACGTCCTCGGCCTGGAGCGCTATGAGGAATACGCGCAGCGAGCGCGAGGTCTCGGCCGCGAGCGGGAGGGAGAACTGCGGGCACTTCGGGTCCGTATGGCGGACGCGGCGGCGGCGCTGGAGGAGCTACCCGCGCTCAGAGAGAGAATCTCGGACCTCGAGGCGGAGCAGAGGCGAACGGATGCGGCGGCGGTAGAGGCGTCCGCGAGCGTTGATTCGCTCCAGGTAGCGGCGCGGGAGTTCGAGCAGCGCGAAGGTGCCGTAGAGGAGGCCCGGAAGTCGGTCGCCGAGGCGGAGCAGCAGCTCAGTCGCGCCGGGGACGCGGCAACGCGAGCCCGCGACCAGTTCTGCAGTCTTGAAGCAGCGCTGAAGGACGAGCGGTCCACGACGGACAGGTATTCGGAGCTGAAGGCACTGCGCCTGGAGGAGAACGAGCTCGCCGGGAAGCAGAAACGTGTTGGTGAGGCGACCGCAGCGATCGCGGATGCCAGGATCTTGATTGCCCGGGAGCAGGCCGCCATCGAGACCGAGATCGAGGGCCGTGAGCAGACTGCGAAGGACCATGAGTCGCTCGCAGCCGAGCTTCCCTCGCTGGAGGAATCCGAGGGGGCCTTGCGCGAAGAGCGGACCAGGCTCGAGCAGGTCGAGACCGAAATACAGCGCCTCCGGGAGGCGGCAGCGCAGTGCCGGCAGACGGCTGCCGCGGGCCGTCAGGCCGCCGGATCGGCGAAGGAACGGGCCGAGGACATCAAGGAGCGGGAGGCGCAGCTCGTCGGAGTCGCGCGGTGCCCGGTCTGCCAATCGCCCCTGGCGCCACAGGAGGCAGACGCGGTTCGGGCCGAGTATGCAGCCGAGCGGCGTCGTCTGGGCGAGATCTACAGCGAGGGACTCGCCACGGCCGAGCGGTCCGAGTCCGAAGCCGATCACTACGAAACGGAAGCTAAACGGCGCCAGGAGGAGCAGAGAACCGCAGAGCAGCAGCTGCGGCGGCGCGAGCAGGAGACCAACTCGCGGCTGGAGCGGTCCCGGGCCGGAGCTGTCGCACTTCCCGGCATTCACGAAGCCGTGCTCGGACTGCGCAGGCGCCTCGTCGCCGGCGACTTCGCAAAGACCGCACGCGGGAAAGTCGCGGCACTCGAGGAGACCATCCGGACGACCGGGTACGACCGGGAACGCCACGACTTCGTTCGCGAGCGGATGGACGAGCTTGCCCCTGCGGAGACACAACTGAGGAAGCTGGAGGCCGCGCGGAGCACCATTGGTCAGGCCCGGGAACTGGTGACCATTACCGGGGACGCCGTCGTTGAGCGAGAAGAGCAGCTGCGCGCAGCGAAGGAGCGTCTCGAGGAGGCGGTTGAACTGCTGGCGGTCGCAACCGATGTGAGCGAGCCTCTCGACGAGGCCCGCAAGCGGCTCGGATCGCTGAACGACGCCATCCGGGAACTGACGTTCAGGCGCGGCAAGGCCGAGCAGCGCAAGGCCGGGCTTCAGGAGCTCGAGGCATCCCTCGAGGAGCAGCGCGATCGGGAGAAGGCGCTGGCCGACGAGTCCGGAGTCTACGGCGATCTTGCTGCGGGATTCGGCCGCGACGGTGTGCAGGCGATGCTCATCGACCAGGCGCTGCCTCGCATGGAAGCCATCGCCAACGACCTTCTCGCCGCGATTACGGGGGACCGAATCCAGCTGCAGCTGGCGACGCGAAGGGAGACGAAGTCCGGCAAGGTGAGCGAAACGCTGGACATCCGGATCTCGGACGAGCTCGGGACACGGGACTACGCGATGTTCAGCGGGGGTGAAGCGTTCCGCATCGATTTCGCGCTGCGTATAGCCATGTCCCAGACTCTCGCCGAACGTTCCGGTGCATCCCTGCCGACGCTCATAATCGACGAGGGCTTCGGCAGCCAGGACCGTGAGGGGCTGGACCGCCTGGTCGACGTTCTGACTGCCATCCAGGACCGCTTCCGTCTGATTCTGGTGGTGACTCATCTGGAGGAGTTGAAGCAGAGGTTCGATCGCACGATCGACGTATGGAAAGACGAGGAGACGGGATCGGTCGCGACGGTGTACTGATTTCCCGCTTCATGGGTCCGAAACCGGGCACGGCTGGTCCGCTACGCGATGCGGCGCGGGTTCCGCTTCGAATAAGCCCCCCCATCGGGGCCTGCGACCGTCCCCCCGGGGGCGAAAGGTACTGTCGCAGGCCCCGCCTCATCTCTCTCCGGCTCCGGTCCGGACGCCGGATCGCCCCGCCTCGAGGCCGGATCGCCCCGCCTCGAGGTGGCGCCCGCTTACCCGCTGACCATCGCCGGCGCCGTTGACGCCGTGGTCTTGTGTTTGGCCCGGGGTGGCCATGTAGACTCTCGCGAACATGCTGCCCGCAACCGCCTTCCGGTTGTCACTCAGGGCTGCAAGCTCAGTCTTCCCAGGGAGTGTTTCTCATGGCCAGCCAGACTCTCACGGTCACCGAC
>CAZHMF010000069.1:0-11560 GCA_964533605.1 uncultured Anaerolineaceae bacterium | reverse complement strand
CTCGCCCGGCGTGAAGACGCCGGGGCGAACGGTCGCCATCTGGGGCCGGCAGGTCTCGCACTTGATGTCGGCAATGACGCCGCCGCCGAATCCGGTCACTTCGCCGATCAGAAGCCCGTCCGAATCCAGAGTCAGGTCGGTGCAGTCCGCGGTCAAACCGGTCTTCAGCTCGACCGCAAGGCGGCCCGCGAGGTCCCTCCCGTAGGGAGTCGCCCCGAGCAGAAGGATGTCCGGGCGGCGCTCTTTGATGAGCCCGCCTGCCGCGAAGGCGTACGGCTCAGCCGTGAACTGCTCCAGCAGCGGATGGGAGGCGACGAGGACTTCGTCGACGTCGAGTCCGGCCGCTGCTTCTCGCAGTTCATCGCCCGGATTGCCGAGAAGGAGGCCGGTGATCCGTTGTCTGGCGGGCCCGGCGAGTTCGCGGGCCTTGGCGACGAGTTCCTGGCTGACGGAAGCGAAAGCACCGTCGTCGTGCTCGAGAAAGACCCAGATCCCCGAGGCCTGGTCGGGGCTGTAGGACGAATCAGTCATCATTGGCCTCCATCCTGGGTCCCGCGGACACGGCGAGTTCTGCCAGATCCACGAGCCTGAGCGATTCGGTGCCCGTCACTGAAATCGCGTCCTCGAGGCAGGCGACACAGTGCGGGCAGGTGGTCACGAGCATCGAGGCCCCGGTCGATGCGGCCTCGCGTACGCGGGCGTCGCCGAAGCGCTCGCCGGCGGGCGTCTCCATCCACATCCGGCCGCCGCCCCCGCCGCAGCAAAGGGTGTCGCTGCCGGACCGCTCCATCTCGACGAGCTCCGCGCCGGGAATCGCGCCGAGAACCGTGCGGGGCGGTTCGGTCTCGCGGCTGTGGCGGGCCAGGTAGCAGGGGTCGTGGAAGGTCACGGTGCCCTCTGCGAGACCCCCGAAGGTGAGTTTCCCTTGACCGACGAGTTCGCCGAGGAGCTGCGTGTAGTGGCGTGCCCGGAAGCCGGGATCGTCGCCGTAGCTGCGGGTGAACGTGTCGTAGCAGTGGGGCGATACCGTCACCAGCTCCTTCACGCCTTCCTTCGAGAACTTCTCGAGGTTCTCTTCGACGATGTAGTTGAGGTAGGCTTCATTGCCCGTCGATCGGGCGGCGTCTCCGCAGCAGGGCTCGTCGTCACCGAGGGTCCCGAAGCTCACTCCCGCGGTCCGGAGCAGTTCGACGACCGCCCGGGCGATCTTCTGTGCCCGTCCGTCGTACGAGGCGGTGCAGCCTACGTAGAGCAGGACTTCGTGCTGAGCGGGGTCGAAGCGGGGAACGTCAAGGTCGGCGGCCCATTTGGAGCGCTCCGAGGGCGGCCGGCCCCACGGATTGCCGTCCCAGTGGAGGTCCCAGAGAACGCTCGAGAGCCCTTCGGGCACTGCCTGTTCCCGCCAGGCCAGGCCCCGAAGGCCGAGCATGACGTCGCTGATCGGGACGTTGTGCGGGCAGCGCTCCTCGCAGGCGCCGCAGGTTGTACAGCGCCACACGGCCTCCGCCCAATCACCGACGCCCAATTGCGCCCCGCGCATTACGGAGCGCACGCCGATTGAGGGACCGGCGACCAGCCCCCAGGGACAGACGGCCGTACAGGTGCCGCATTGGAAACAGACGGCGGCGCTGCCGTGGGTGACCTCAGCCACCCGGTCCCAGCGCTCGTCGTCCAGGAGAATAGCCGGCCGTCGCTCTGCTGTTGCGGTCACGCTTTCACCTCCTCGACTTCGCGGTTGGCGAGGTGTCGCTTCACGACCTCGTCCATCTCCCGCATCTTGGCGGCGAACTCCTTGCCCTCAGCGGCGGAAATCCACTGGAGCTGGAGCCGTTCTTCGTCGATCCCCTTCCGGCCCAACCTTCGGTGCCAGAAGTTGAACCGTTTGAGGGTTTGGTGGTTTGCATCGATGTAGTGGCAGTCGCCGAGGCGGCAGCCGGTGACGAGGACGGCGCCCGCGCCCTTCTCGAAGGCTCGAGAGATGAAGGCCTCCTCGAGCCGGCCCGAGCACATCGTCCGGATGACGCGTCCCGAAGGCGGGTACTGGACCTTCTCGATCCCGGCCTGGTCGGCGCCCGCATATGAGCACCAGTTGCAGGCGAAGACGAGAACCTTTTCCTCCGGCTTCGTGAGGAGGGCGGCGTCGATCTGGGCAAAGATTTGCTCGTTCGTGAAGAAGGGCATCTCAATGGCGTCGAAGTTGCACTCCGCAGCGCACGTGCCGCAGCCTTCACAGGCCGCCTCGATGAAGTTGATGTTGCCGGTCTTCACGGGCCCGTCGAGTTCGATGGCATCGAAGGGGCAGACCGGGACACAGCGTCCACAGATGGTGCACTTATCGAGGTCGACGTGGGCGGTGATCGGCTCCTTCTCGATGGTGTCCCGCGAGAGCAGGATGCTCGCCTTCGAGGATGCGGCCAGCGCCTGAGAGTAGGTCTCCCGGGCGTCCTTCGGGTACTGCGATGTCCCGGCCAGGTAGATCCCCGCGGACCCCGCCTCGGCGGGGCCGAGCTTGGGATGTCGCTCCAGATGGAAGCCGTCTTCGCTGTGAGAGACCTTCAGCTGACCGGAGATGTTCTCGTCGGAAGGCCGGAAGCCGATGGTGAGCACCAGCGTGTCGGTGGGAATGGCGAACCGTTCGCCCGTGAGAACGTCCGAGACCGTAGCCATCCCGTCCTCATACTCGATGGCGCCCTCCGGCTCCGAGGCCGGGTCGTAGCGGAAGAACTGGACACCCTTGTCGAGGGCCTCGGCGTACTCCTGTTCGGAGTGGCGGCTGAACGTCCGGATGTCCCGGTAGAGGACGCGGACGCGCTTCCCCTGCTCCCGGAGGCGGAGGGCCTGATGGATCATTGACTCGCAGCAGTAACGCGAGCAGCCCATCTCATCGAGGCGGGAGCCGACGCAACCGACGAAGGTGACGTGCTCGCCGGTCTCCTTCTCCTCGAGCTCGAGGTTGGTGATGACACTGGGATCGCCGCCGTATCCGAACTCGGTCGGCTCGTAGGGCTTCGCTCCCGTGGCCAGGATGACCGCGCCGGCATGGAGTTCCTCGCCGCCCTCGATGGGCGCCGCAGGCGTCGCGCCGTTGCCCGATTCAGCCTCTTCGCCGTCCTCCGTTGGTTTCGGGATGGAGCCGGCCGGGACGATCCTGGCGTAGAAGTCGCCGACATGGCCACCGATGTGCTCGACCTCCATCCCCCGATGGACGTTGACGCCGGAGCGCATCATCTCGCCGGCGAGCTCGCCGAGCAGGTCCTTGGCGTAGATTCCGGCGGGGGCGAGTTCGCCGAGATCGCGGAGGACGCCGCCGAGGTCCGGCGAGCGGTCGACCAGATGTGTCTGGTAACCCTGCTGCGCGAGGTTCGTCGCGGCTGCCATGCCGGCCAGCCCGCCGCCGATGACGAGCGCCGATTGGTCGACCGGCTGAATGCCCTCGGTGAGCGGTACAAGCAGACGGGCCTTCTCGACGCCCATCCGCACCATGTCCATGGCCTTTTCCGTGGCGGCGTCGCGCTCGGCCTTGTGGACCCAGGAGTCCTGGTTCCGGAGGTTCACCATCTCGAGCAGGTAGGGGTTGAGGCCGGCGCGGAGCATGACCCGTTTGAACGTCGGTTCATGGGTCTTCGGCGAGCAGGCCGCGACCACGATCCTGTTCAACTGCTTCTCGCGGATGACTTCCGCGATCTCCGCCTGGGTGTTCCCGGCACAGCTGAACATCTGCGACTGTGAGTGGGTGACGGTCGGGAGAGTCTTTGCGAATTCGACGACCTGAGGGACGTCGACGACCCCGCCGATGTTGGAACCGCAGTGGCAGACGAAGACGCCGGTGCGCGGGGGTCCGTCGAGGGGCATCGCCTCTGCGACCTCCTCCTTCGGCCACTCCCGGTTCTGGACGTAGGCCATGGCGGAGGCGGCCGCCGCACCCGCCTCCGACACGCTGTCGGGGATATCTTTGGGACCGGTCGAGCACCCGGCCGCGAAGATGCCGGCCCGGGTCGTCGAAATCAGTCCGCCCTTCTCCTCACGTGCCCGAAGGAACCCGTCCTCGTCGAGGTCCACGCCGAGCGTGGTGGCGAGTCCCGGCAGGCTCTCGGGTGGTTTGACCGCCGTCGCCAGGACTACGAGGTCGAAGTCTTCCTCGGTAATTGTTTCGCTGCCGGTGTCCTCGACGCGGACCCGGATCCGGTCGTTGGTCGCCTCGATCGATGCGGGGCGGCCGCGGAGGAACTTGGCGCCCTCGTTCATCGTGCGGTCGTAGAAGGCGTCGAAGCCCTTCCCGTAGGCGCGCACGTCCATGTACATGACGGTCACATCGTCGACGCCGTGGTCGATGGCCTGGTAGGCATGCTTGATCGAGTACATGCAGCAGAATCGAGAGCAGTACTCGTAGTAGCGTTTGTCACGCGACCCGACGCAGAGGACGAAAAGGATGTTCTTCGGATGGCGGCCGTTCGACGGCCTGATTATCTCGCCGCCGGTCGGCCCGACCGAGGTCAGCAGCCGCTCGAACTCCATCGAGGTCATGATGTCCGGGTGGGTGCCGTACCCGTACTCCGTGATCACCGTCGGATCCATGAGTTCGAAGCCTGTGCTGGCGACGATGGACACGACGTTCCGCTCGATTGTGCTCGTCAGTGGCTGTCCGAAGTCGATGCAGCCCGGCGGGCAGATGTCGGCACAGCGGCTGCAGGGCAGGTAGTTCGGCGGATCGTTGAGGCAGTATTCGAGGTCGATCTTGTAGGCGCCCGGAACGGCCTGAGCGAACGGCGAGTAGATCGCCTTGCGTGAGGCCATGTCGGCCTCGAACGCGTTCGAGACGAGGACGGGGCACTTCGGTACGCACTCGCCGCAGCGTGTGCACTCGGAAGTCACGAACCGCGCCCGCTGTGTGATCTCAACGGTGAAGTCGCCGGCGTGACCGGAGACGGCGGTGACGTCGGCGTCGGCGATCAGTTCGATGTTGGGGTGTTGTTCGACCTCAGAGAGCTTCGGCGCCTCGATGCAGATCGAGCAGTCGAGGGTGGGGAAGTTCTTGTCGAGCGCAGCCATCTTCCCGCCGATAGCCGGTGACCGCTCGACGAGGACCACACGGACCCCGGCATCCGCCATATCGAGTGCAGCCTGCACGCCCGCGATTCCGCCTCCGATTACGAGGACCTGGTCGTTCATGCGGTTACTCCTTTGAGGCTTTCTGCGCGACGGAAGCCTTCATCGAAGGCTCGGAGGTTGAGCTCGATGGTGCGGGGGGGAACCGATGTCTTGACCGCTTCCTCCATCGCCTCCCGGCCGACGAGTCCGGTAACACCGGTGAGGAAGCCGAGCATGGTGATGTTGGCCACGAGTTTGCGTCCGAGGTCTTCGGCGATTCGTGTGAGCGGTGCGCCCTGGGATGCCAACTCGGAGAGGCTCACCAGGTCTTCGTCGACAAGGACGGTCGCCCCTTCGGCGAGGTCGCCGGTGTACTTGACGGCGGCCTCCTGGGACATCAAGACAACGATGTCCGGATTGCTGAGGACGGGGTAATCGATGGGGACATCGTCGATGATGACCTCAGCGGCACATGCTCCCCCTCGAGCCTCGGGCCCGTAGGACTGGCTGAGGAGGGCGTGCTTGCCGTCGTGAATTGCGGCGGCTTTGCCGAGGATGAACCCGGCCTTGACTATTCCCTGCCCGCCGAAACCGGCGAGTCGCACTTCATGCCTGGCCATTCGAGGCCTCCTTCGCCATGAACTCTTGGAGCACGGCGGGCTCGATGTGAGCCCCGAATACGGGACGCTCTCGATTCACGAAGTTGCCGAGCACGATGGGCTCCTCTTCCGACATCGAGACGTCGACCTCTTCGAGCGGTCTGTCGTGGTCGACCACGCTGCGCCGCCGGTAGAAGCGCATCTCATCGATCCCGTCGCCGAGGTTGTTGGATTTTCCGAATCCAACCGGGCAGGGCGAGAGGACTTCGATGAAGGCGAAGCCCGGCTTCTCGAGCGCCGTCTTCATTGTCTCCCTGGTCTGGCGGAGGTGAAGGGCGGTCCAGCGGGAGACGAAGACGGCGCCGGCGGTCGCCACCAGATGGGGGAGGTTGAACGGCTGCTCGAGGTTTCCCCTCGGGCTTGTTGATGTCTTCGCCGCGAACGGCGTCGTGGGGCCTCCCTGGCCGCCCGTCATCCCGTAGTTGAAATTGTTCACGCAGATGACTGTGAGGTTCACGTTGCGGCGGGCGGCATGGATCAGGTGGTTGCCGCCGATTGCAGCAAGATCGCCGTCGCCGCTGAAGACGGTGACCTTCAACTCGGGGTTGGAGACGGCGATGCCTATGGCGAACGGGATCGCGCGGCCGTGCGTCGTGTGGAAGGAATCGACGTCCACGTAGCCGGCGACCCGGCCGGTGCAGCCGATTCCGGACACGCAGACGTGTTTCTCCGGCGGCGTCGGCGACGCGAGGACGGCATCCTCATAGCACGCCATGATCGCACCGAGCCCGCAGCCCGGGCACCAGATGTGGGGTAGCCGGTCCGACCTCAGCAGACGATCAGACGGATGCGACTCGACCAGCAGCTCTTTGGCCATGCTTGGCAGCCTCCTTGATGGTTTCGAGGATGGTTTCGGGGCGCATGATTGCGCCGCCCGCGTGGTGGGCGCCGAGCACTGGAAGGTTCGTTGCTCGCTCAACCTCGAGGCGGACCTGCCCAAGGTTGAGCTCCGCCACCACGATTGCTCTGGCGTTCTCGGTGAGGGCCTGGATCTCAGGCCCGGGGAAGGGCCAGATCGTGACCGGCCGGATGTTGCCTGCCCGGATCCCCTCGGCTCGTGCCATCGCGACCGCTCGCCGGGCGGTGCGGGCGGTCGAGCCGTAGGCCACGACCGCGATCTCGGCGTCGTCCATGTCCGAGGACTGGAGGTCGATGATCTCCGACCGGAAGTGATCGATCTTGTCGTAGAGCCGGCGCACCAGAACGTCGTGTGTAGGCGCGTCTGTCGCCGGGTATCCGCGGTCATCGTGTGTGAGCCCCGTCACGTGGACGTTCCTTCCGATCCCGATCTCCGGCATCGGTGGAACCATCGTTCCGTTCGTGGCTGCAAAGGGGGTCAGGAGCTTGCCGGCCTTGCCCGCCGGTTTGGTGCGCGGCGTATGAGGAATTGCGCTCGCTTCGGGGATCACGACGCGTTCCGTCAGGTGCCCCACGGTCTCGTCGGAGAGGAGGATCACCGGATGGCGGAAGCGGTCCGCGAGGTTGAAGGCGCGGATGGTGAGGTCGAACATTTCCTGGCAGGACGAGGGCGCCAGGGCGATCGACTGGATATCGCCGTGGGTCCCCCAGCGGGCCTGCATCACGTCGGCCTGGGCAACGAGTGTGGGGAGCCCGGTGGAGGGTCCACCCCTCTGGACGTTGACTATGACGCAGGGCGTTTCGGTCATCGCCGCCAGGCCGATGGCCTCCTGCATGAGGCTGAACCCCGGCCCCGACGTGGCGGTCATCGCGCGCGCTCCGGCCCAGGCGGCGCCGACGACGGAGGTGATGCTCCCGAGCTCGTCCTCCATCTGTACGTAGGCCCCTCCGACTTCCGGGAGCCGATTGGCCAGGGTTTCGGCGATCTCGGTCGACGGCGTGATCGGGTAGCCTCCGAAGTAGAGACAGCCGGCGGCCAGTGCCCCTTCGGCGCAGGCCACGTCCCCATTCATGAAGTGGTTGCCTGTCAGCACCGCGGGTGCTCGTTCGCTCATGAGGCGGCCTCCTGTTCCTCGGTATAGATGGCGAACTCGGGGCAGACGAGTGTGCAGAAACGGCAGTTCACACACGCGTCCTCTTTGCCTTCGGCCACGACTGCGTAGTGGTACCCCTTGGCGTTGATGTCGTCCGACTCGACCAACACGTCCTCGGGGCAGAACTCGATGCAGAAGGTGCAGGCCTTGCAGCGCTCGCTGATCACGAACACCTGGCCGCGGGGGACAACGAACTGCTCCGCGGTCTGATCAAGGGGTTTCCTGGGTACGATGGTCTTCATTGGAGCGCTCCTTGTCAGTTGTTCGGCCGGGTGGAAGGGTTCTTCGACGTCTGAGGCGGGAGGCCGGCGCCGTGAAGCCTGGAGATGCGTTCAACTTCGCTCTCCAGGAAACGACGCTGTCCTCCGAGCGTGCGGACGCACGGAAGGATCCCTTCGTTGGCCCAGCGTGTGACTGTCTGTGGTGAAACGCCGAATCGGCGGGCTACTTCCCGCCGCCCGAGGATGGGCGATTCGGCCTCGGAGGTGCTGGTTGGATCGATCTCCGCTTGCACTTTGGATCGATTAAACGCGCTTGCTCAGACAGGCGAATGATGAAAATGCATCATTTCGCTGATTTCGCACAAAGCGATTACAGATCGTCGTTCGAGAACCGGCCCTGGACGGGCTTGCGAGCGGCGCTCATGTTCTCGTGAGCACGCCGTTTCTGTGTGCTGCGGCGATCGCCTCGGCGCGACTGTGGACGGCCAGCTTTTCGAGCACATGCTGCACGTGATTGCGGACCGTGGTGCGGGAGATCTCGAGGCTGTGAGCCATCGCCGTTGTGCTCTGTCCGCCGCACAGACAGCCCAGTATCTCCTTCTCTCTCCTGGTGAGTGAGGAGATGCTGGGCTGGGATTCAGGAGGCGGGTCGACCTTCCCCTGTTCGCGGACCAGATGGACGATGCCGCCCTCTTCACCCCCGAGGAGGATCGTGCTGATCTCGATGAGCGTGTCGCTGCCGTCGGGGTTGCGCAGCTTCAGCTTCAACGGTGGAACGGCCCGGCCTTCGCGCGCGGAGGCGACGACCGGGCAGGAGGACTGACAGAAGGGCTTGCCGGCCCGGTCTGTGGCACCGATGAGGTCGTGACAGACCGAGCCAATGGCCGTCGAATCGTCGCAGCCGAACGCTCTGGATGCCTGCCGGTTCCACGCGACAATTCGCTGTTGCCGGTCCACCACAAACATCGCCTCGGCGGTTACAGCCAGGGATTTCCAGGACTCGCGGGACGCTTGAATGCGTGCAACCCTCCGGCGGTGAATGGTGAGCTTGTGAACGCGGGTATGCCACGTCCAAAGGGCCCCTCCTTCGGGTCCGATTGGCCTTTGCCGCGATGGGCCTCCGGTCATCCCCCGAATTATGCACCGGCGACCCCTGATTCATCGCGTCTCGTGCCGGCGTCCGAGCGCCTTCCAACTCTTCGTAGCCGGGCGGTTCATGGCAGCGCTGTCCGGGGTTAACCTGTGCCGGTGAATGTCTCACCGGACCCCTCCGACGGAGCGCAGGAGGCAGATGCGAAACTCTCCCCCGGAGGCCGTTCGCTTCGCCGGATCCGCCGGCTTGGGCGCCCGTTCGCCCTTCCCGTGGACCGCCTCCTGATCCGATTCAACCTCTGGAGGCTCCACTGGATCTACCTGCGCGAAGGGATGGAGGGGATTCAGGCCGAATTACGCCGGATGCGTGCCGACCAGGCGCGGGTGCTCCGGGCCTTCGGGGCGACGGTCGCGGGTGATGCTTCACTGGCGGGCCCGATCTCGGTCGTGAACAGCGAACGTGACTTCTCAAATCTGAAGATTGGACCGCTAACCCACATCGGGAGCGAGGTGTTCTTTGACCTTGCGGGACGGATCACGATCGAGGAGGGTGCGACGGTCTCGATGCGCGCGATGATAATCAGCCACCTTGATGTCGGTCGCGGTCCGCTGGCCGCGCGTCGCCCCCGCCGCGTGGCGCCGGTAACGATCGGCCGAGGAGCTTTCGTGGGTGCAGGTGCGACCATCCTCGACGGTGTGACCGTTGGCGAGGAGGCGGTCATCGGTGCGGGCGTTGTGGTGACCTCAGATGTTCCCGATGGGTCTGTGGTGCGGAGGCCTGCCTGAGCGGGGAGCGCGGCGGGGACGATGGAGGTGAGGGGCCTCCGGGTACAGATCGCACAGGGTGTCGCTTGACTCGGTTTTGACAATGGCGGTGGGGAGCAGGCAGTCTGTGGTCGTGGCAGGGTGGAGGCGCCGGATCGCGCTTCGCCCGTCGACGGTGCCTAGCCAGGAGAGGGGAGCCCACCAGACACCGTACCGATCGCCGGATCCGTCCGGCACAGTGTCAGGGTGGGACCCGAGTCCGCAATCGGAAGGTGGGCGCCGTCTCAGCTCGTTCAGTACTCGGTCTGATGGTGGTTCTGGCGGCGTTTGGTGCTGCCGTTCTGGTCGCGCTTCCGGAAGCGGGATGGGCGGCGGGAAGCTGTGAAGCCGACCCCTCCATCTCGAGCGAAGAGTCGACGTTCCTGGCGCTGATCAATCAATACCGGGCGGCCCACGGCCAGCCCATCTTGAGCCTTTCCGTCAGCCTCTCACGGTCCGCCCAGTGGAAGGCGGAGCATCTCGGGGCCCTGCGCTACTTCGCCCACGACGACAAGCAGATCGGCCGCACGTGGGTGCAGCGCATCGGGGACTGCGGGTATCCGACTTCGGGCTACCTCGGCGAGAACCTCGCCGCCGGGATCCAATCCGCCCAGGCGGTGTTCGACGCCTGGAAGGCGAGTCCGGGCCACGACGCGAACATGCTGAAGCCGGACTTTCAGGCCATCGGGATCGGCTATGCCTACGTGCCCGGCAGCCCGTACGGCTGGTACTGGGTGACGGATTTCGGCTGGCAGGTGGAGGCGGCCGCAGCCACGAGTACCCCGACGCCAACGAACACCGCCAGTCCGACTCCGACCGTGCAGGATCCGCCGGCCATTCCCATCAGGTTCCCGAATCCACCGCCGACGCGCACGCGACCCAGGCGAAACGCCGGGCACCAGGCGTTCATTCCGGGCGCGGCCAGGGACCACCAGCACTAGTTAGAGTGTGGGCAGAGGTCCGCTCCGTCCCGGCTCGGTTGGCGGGGCTTCGCTCCCGTCTCGCTGGGAGGACGGCTAGTCCTGGCCCTCACCCCCGCCGATCGTCAGCCCGGGGAATGACTCTTCGTACGCTGCCTCCGGGGTTTCCCGCACCTGCCGGTCGAGGTCGTGAGCATCGTCGCCGACGAGGATGCGCCAGCGCCCCTCCCGGACGCCCTCGAGGATGATCGAAGCGGCCTGGGCGGACGATACGGGCGCCTGCTCCCGGAAATCGATCCCCATCTGCTTGAGCATCCCCCGGATCTGGTCGTTGGTGAGGGGTCCGAGGTCCATGCCGCGGCGCTTCATGTCGTCGCGCACCTGCTGGACTTCGTCATCGGGAAGGTCAAGTGGATCCGGGTGCCCGAGAATGCGGCCGGAGTTGATGGCGATGTTGGTGCCGATGTGCCCCGGCATGACGACGGAGACCCTGACGTGGGGTGCATTGAGACGAAGATCAGTGATGAGTGCCTCGGAGAAACCCTTGATCGCGAACTTCGCGCTCGAGTAGGCAGTGTGCGGTCGCCCGGGGCCCAGCGAGGCCCAGAAACCGTTGACGCTGCTGGTGTTGACGAGATGACCCTCGGTGCTCGCGAGAAGCAGCGGAAGGAAGGCGCGCGTGCAGTAGTAGACGCCATACCAGGAGACCGCAAAGGTCTTCTCCCAGTCCTCCCGGGAGTCGACCACGAAGCTCCCGCCGCCGC
>CAZHMF010000068.1:8577-11753 GCA_964533605.1 uncultured Anaerolineaceae bacterium | reverse complement strand
GGAAGGCCCCAGCTCGCATCGCCCATCAGTTCCATCACCGCCGGCACGAGAAGCAATCGAACCAGAGTGGCATCCAGCAGGATCGCGACCGAGAGAGTCAGACCGAATTCCTTGATCACACGGTCATCGCGGAGGACAAAGCTTGCAAAGACGACCACCAGAATCGCCGCGGCCGCCGAAATGACCCGACCGCTCGAGGCCACCCCGAACGCGATCGCTTCGTGAGCATCGCGTCCTTCCAGGTACCGCTCTCGCATCCGGCTGACGAGGAAGACCTCGTAGTCCATTGACAGACCGAAAAGCACCGCGAACACGAACATGGGCATGTATGACTCGATCGGCCCCGTCCGGTCGATTCCGATCAGACGCGCGCCCCAGCCCCACTGGAACACCGCGACAGATACGCCGAGAGCGGCCGCGATGGCCGCGAAGTTGAGCACCGCCGCTTTGATCGGAATGGTGATCGAGCGGAAGGAGATGGCCAGCAGCACCATGCTCAGCCCCACGACCACCGCGAAGAACGGCACAAGACGGGACTCAATCCGCTCGGACATGTCGATGAAGGCAGCTGTCGGTCCCGTGATGTAGACGGCGGTCCTCCCGCGCCCGCGATCGAGCAACCCCGGCAGAGACTGGGAACGGAGCCGGTGGACCAGATCCCGCGTCGCCGCCGACTGAGGAGCGGTTGACGGCACCACAGTCAACACTGCCGTCGTGCCGTCGGGGCTCAGTCCCGGCGGGCCGACCGCCACCACGCCCTCTGTCGCCACAAGCGCTTTCCTCAACCGAGCGATGGCTCCCGCCTCCAGCGTGGGCTCCCGCTCGGCAACTACGGTCAGGGTGCCGTTGAACCCGGGCCCGAAAGCGGACGCCTGGAGATCGTAAGCGCGGCGCGTCGTCAGCGACCGGGGCGAAGTGCCGGCATCGGCCGCGCCGAGACCGGCGTCGATGAGCGGGTACGCGAGCACCACCAGGACGGCGACTGCAGCCACGATCGTCGGAACCGGAAACCGCTGAATCCGGCGACTTGCACGATACATGAGGCCATCCTCAACACGGCCTGAGCCTCCGCGGCGAACGGCCGCCAACGACAGAGCGTCGATGCGGCGCCCGACGATGGCGAGCACCGCAGGGATGAGGGAAAGGGCAATGACCACCGCAAGGGCAACGGTCAAGGCTGCCACCATCCCGAGCGTTGCGACCAGGGGAATGCCTACGAGGTACAGCCCGAGAAGGGCGATAACTACCGCGGTCCCGGCGATCACGACGGCCTTTCCGGCCGTCGCAACTGCGACCTCGACGGCAGCCTGCACGGACGCTCCGCCCCGGAGGGACTCGCGGAACCTGGTGACCACGAACAGCGCGTAATCGATGCCGACTCCGATGCCAAGCATGGCGGCAAACGTAGGCGCGGCAGTTGCGATATCGATTCTGTGGGAGAGCAGACCGACCGCAGACAACCCGCAGACCAGCCCCACAATGGCCGTCCCGACGGGAAGGCCGGCGGCGACGACCGACCCGAACGCGACCAGCAGCACCACGAGGGCGGCGGCCAGCCCGATCGCCTCCGACTGCCCTGCGTGCTCTCCTTCGGCCCGCTGGATCGGCCGTCCGCTGAGCTCGAGCTGCAGATCCGGGCTTCGTTCAGCGGATACCGCGTCGATCACACGTCGCACATCGGCATCCGCGACCCTCCCGCCGGCGTCGTCGAACTGGATGGGCAGGAGGGCGGTAAGACGATCCTGGGAAACCCGCGCCGCCGGCGAGTAGGGGCTTCCAACGAGGGCCACTTCCGGCAGGCCGGCGATCTGCGTCAGCAACGGTTCGAGCCGTAACCGCACAGCCGGGGCATCGAGCCCGGCGTCTGCACGGACCACCAGAGTGGCGCTGCTCCGTGCCTCGACGGGATAGCGATCTCGCAGGATAGAAAGTGCTTTCTGCGTATCTGAGTTTGGGATCTGGAAGTTGTCGGAGAACGTAGGAGGGATCGACAGGTCGAGGGCAACAAACCCTGCTGCGACCAGGGCCCAGACGGTTACCACCAGCCAGCGAAAGCGCACAGCCATGCGACCCCAGGCCGCGAGCATGATCGACCTCCCGTGAAGGCGAGCATTGTGAAACGGAATTCCGTTTCCTGTCAATATCGGCTATAGTCCGGCCGCATGAAGACCGGGGCACGAGCGCGAAGAGCTGATGCAGCCGGCAATCGGGACCGGATCCTGGATGCCGCGCGGACCGTGCTGGCGGAGAGAGGACTCGCGGCGGAGGTCATGGAGATCGCCGGCCGCGCCGGCGTCGGGGCGGGGACGCTTTACCGGAACTTCGGGGCGAAGGACAAGCTCATTCGGGAAGTCGTGCAGGAGATGGCAGAGTCCTTTCACAACTCGGTCGCGGCCGCGGCCGAACTCGAATCGGCCCGGGCGGGTATCGCAGACTTCATCCGCTCCGGGTTCATGCTGACTGAACGTTATGGCAAGTTGCTGCTCGATCTCCTCGCAGGCAGCCCCGGAGAGGCGTTCGAGGGCCTGTACGACCGGCCGAGGATGCGCACCCTGACCGCGACCATATTCGAGAAGGGGATCAGGGCGGGGGAGCTGCCGCGCGATCTCGATGTCGAGTTCGCCCTCGCGATGCTCCAGGGACTCTTCTCTCCGCGCGCGCTGGAGTCCATGCTTGCCGCGCACCCGCCCGGCCGGATCGCCGACCTTGCCGTCACCTACTACCTGCGCGCGGTCGGAGCGGCCGATCCGGCCCGCACTGAGGCACATGACTCAGTTTCAGAACAAAGCCGCGCCTAATTCGGGCGACACTTGCCGCTGCAGGCACAGACCGCCGCCGGGTGGCCACTGACAGGCTCCTCGTTGGGTCCATGCCTTCGTCAAACCTAAAGCCCATCGTTCGCCGACGCTCATTGACACCCTTACGGCGGTCCGAATATGGTCGGCCGAAGGCTGTCCAGCTCGAGGGAGGCAGGAGGACGCCATGCATGAAGCCCTGATCGACGGCGAGCTCTGCGACGGATGCCAGGACTGCATGGAACTCTGTCGTTACGACGCCATCGACCTCGTTCGAATCCCGCCGAGCAAGCGTCTCAAGGCAAAGGTCGACCCCGAGCGCTGCTGTGGCTGCTTCCTCTGTGCCCCGAGTTGCCCCCAGCACGGAATCGACATGATCCG
>CAZHMF010000068.1:0-8477 GCA_964533605.1 uncultured Anaerolineaceae bacterium | reverse complement strand
GTGGCTGCTTCCTCTGTGCCCCGAGTTGCCCCCAGCACGGAATCGACATGATCCGACTGGGCCGGGCTCAGGGCTACGCCGTGGCGGTCGCCGGCTAGCGGCCGCGGGACGCGGGAGCTCTCTGACGCAGGCGCCGCAGGCGAGGAGCTGCGTCCTCAGGTCATGGTTTATCCGCGAGAGCATCTCCTCATGCACCGCGGCGGGAGCTTCCTCGCTCCCAGGTTCCGTCGTGCTCCTCGCGCTGGGGAGAAACCATCAGCATCGCAACGTTCTGTCCCGTGACCTCGGCCGCTGAGTATCCGAGCTGACGCTCCGCCGCCGCATTGAACAGCGCAATCGAGCGGTCGGATCCGTTGATCGCGATCACCGGCTGGTCAATGGCCCGGAGGACCGCCTCGAGCCATTCCCAACCCTGCTCCTCGTCGTTTCCAGCCGGATCGATCTGGCTCCGAGGCACAGTTGCCTCTTACCCATGGTCGCGCCGCTCAACCACGCCGGCCCTTCGGTCCACTCTCTGGATGGCGCCACAGGCCGCGCTGCGGCCTGGCCGCTCCACATTCTAGCTCTCGCACCAGTGGGCGTTCGCCCGCTCAGGCACCCACGATCTCCTGCCCGGCCGTCCTTCACGCGGAGGTCGCCGTTCGACCCCCGACGGCAGTTAACAGACAATCGTCACGTGAACCAAATTGATCGTCCCCGACCCACGCCCGCGGAGTCCGCGCTGACCCATCTCGAGTGTTCGGTCTGTGCAACCTCCCACGAACACACCGGGCCGCAGACCGTCTGTACGGAGTGCGGCCGCGCCCTCTTCGCCCGCTACGATCTGAGCACCGCAGCAAGGACGTTCAATCTCCGCTCGCTCTCGTCCCGGGAGACCTCTCTCTGGCGCTACGCCGAAGTTCTCCCGGCACCGGTCGAGGGTCGCACGATCAGCCTGGGCGAAGGCCTGACCCCGCTGTTGCATTGCCAGCACCTCGGAACCGCCTTAGGGCTAACGTCACTGTTCGTGAAACACGAAGGTGGAAACCCTACCGGCTCGTTCAAAGCTCGTGGAATCGCGGCCGCGATGGCGAAAGCGGTCGAACTCGGACTCACGGACATCGGTATGCCGACCGCCGGGAATGCGGGCTCCGCGGCCGCAGCCTACGCCGCCCGCGCCGGGCTGACCGCTCACGTCGCGATGCCCGCCGACACACCCGTCGCCATCATCGACGAGGTGCGAGCCTACGGGGCCGATTTGACGTTGGTCGACGGCCTCATCGGCGACGCCGGAAAGCTCATCGGCGACCTCTCTCGCCTTCACGGCTGGTTCGAGATGTCCACGCTCAAAGAGCCCTACCGGGTCGAGGGCAAGAAGACCATGGGCTTCGAGCTCTGGGAACAGTTGGGCGGCAACCTCCCCGACGCGATCCTCTACCCGACGGGCGGTGGTACGGGCCTGATCGGCATGTGGAAAGCGTTCGCCGAGCTCCAGAAGATGGGGCTGATCGGCCCCGACCGCCCCCGAATGTACGCAGTTCAATCAACCGGATGCGCTCCGATTGTGCGAGCCTGGGACGAGGGAGCGGAGCGGGCTCGCCCGTGGGAGAACGCGGCAACTCTTGCCCCCGGAATCCGTGTTCCCTCGCCCTTTGCAGACGATCTGATCCTCCGGGCGCTGAAGGCGAGCGGCGGAGCAGCCGTCGCCGTAAGCGACGAATCGATCGTCCGGGCAATGAGGCGCCTGGCCACGGCGGAGGGCATCGACGCCTGCCCCGAGGGTGCGGCCACGCTGGCCGCACTCGAGACGCTTCTCGCTGACGGCAGCATCGGGCCGGACGATGTGGTCGTTCTGTTCAATACCGGGAGCGGGTTGAAGCACCCCGAACTCCGTCCCGGATAGCCGGCGTGCACATCGGCACGTGCCGGGGCCGCGGGTTCGGCGTTACAGGTTCGACCCCGTGGATCGACCCGCCGCGTCAAGGGCCACTCGCAGGGAGCTGGGTCCCGGTCGTTGCCGCCAGCGCGGACGCGGTGCCGTCCACCGAGAAGCGGCTCCTCGGCGCCGGTGCCCGGGGATTCCTCCCAGAGCCCATCGACGTTCGCGAGCTCGTGTCCACGATCGACCGGTTCAGCGGGCGACAGGGCCCGGCGACTGGAGAGACGGAGGCGGAGTCTTCGGAAGCTGCCACGGCCCGGGACGGCGACTCCTAGTCGTTCGGCGGTTGCTTAGGCTCGTCGAAATAATCCAGTTGATCCACCGGCATCGTCACGGCGGACAGGACATTCATGAGATGTGAGACGACCCGCTTGAAGAAGCGGAAGAGAACAGCGTAGACAGCGTCGTTGCGGGAGGGGATTTTCGCCGTGATCAGGGCGTTGACCCGCTCGTCGAAATCGTCCTGAAGCTGGTCGCCTTCCGCCAGCAACCTCCGCGCCGCATCAACGTCGTCTGCCGCGAACGCGCGGCCCGTTTCGGAGATCATCTCAGAGAGCCGTGCGGCGATCCCCCTGATCTCTTCGGCCTCGGGCTCGCCGGCGAGATCTCTCCTCTGCGAGGCGATATCCCAGATATTCTTTGCGTAGTCGCCGACTCGCTCGACGTCTTTCACGACGCTCATGTAGACGAGGATGGCCGGCACATGGTAGGTCCCGTGCACGCTTGCGTGGACGATGAGCTCTCGCCGGATCGCCTTCTCCCCGGCGTTCACCTTCTCGTCGGTCTCCCGAAGCTCGGGGCCGATGATATCGGGATCGGCGCCGGCGAACAGTGCCGAGATCGCAAGGTCGAAGCCGTGCCGGTCGTGAGCGAGCATCTCGAGCAGCAGCGATTGGATGTGTTCGAGATTGTCCGCCGGGCTCCTTCGAAGGAATCGAAAACCCATGTCTCCCTCCCCTTTAGCTGAACACCAGAAGCCCGAACAAGGGTACCGCGATGAATGCTCCGAGTACGTAGATCGCCACCACTGCCCTGTTCCGAACGGCACTGTCGGCGAGGATTTCCGCCGCTCGAACAGGGACTTCGCGGACCGCGCGGATCGGGTAGACAAGCGCAATGCCGAAGAGGTTGAAGAGCGTATGTGTGAGGGCGATCACCAGCCCCGCGCGGAGGTCCACAGCCAGCGAAGCAAGAAGCGCCGTCACGGTTGTGCCGAGGTTCGCTCCGAGGGTAATCGGGAACGCGTTGCGCAGAGTCAGGACGCCGGAGCCCACCATCGGCACGAGTATAGACGTCGTTATGCTCGATGATTGCACGCCGACCGTCACCACCGTGCCCGTGGCGATTCCCACGGCGCCCCCACCCCCGGCCACCACCCGGTTCATGGAGGCCTCGATCCGCCCGGAGATCAGGCGCCGCATGTTCCGCGTAAGAAGCACCAGCGCCAGGAAGATGAAGAGCAGCCCCACAATCAGGAGAAGAACTCCCATTAGCTGTTCTGAATCAATGAAGCGCCCGAACAGGGACTCAATCTGACTCGGAGGCTCCTTCACGAGGCGCTTGATGGGACTGTCGCTCTTCCCCCCTTGCACGTTTCCGCCAAGAAGGTCGGCGATCTGCCCGGCGGCAGCGGACAGAAAACCCGTCGCCAGCTGCAGAGGAAGGAAGACGAGGACGCAGATCAGGTTGAAGAAGTCGTGCATTGTCGCCCCGGCAAACGCCCGCCGGAACTCCTCGTGCCTCCCGGCGGAGCCAAGCGACGCCAGAGTATTGGTGACCGTAGTTCCGATGTTCGCACCCATTACGAGGGGCACGGCCGCCTCCACGCTCAGTGCGCCGGAGCCAACCAGACCCACGATCGTGGACGTTGTCACTGATGACGACTGCACCAGGACCGTCGCGAGTACTCCGGCACAGACGGCCGCGATCGGGTTGTCCGCTCTGCCGAGGATGTCCTTCTCGAAGTCAGACCCGAGAAGCTTGATTCCCAGTTCGAGGGAGGCAACGCCGGCAAGGAACACGTATAGAAATACTGCGACAAATATGGCCCGAAGAGCGGGATGAATCCGCCTCCCGCGTCCACGCTGCGCTCGCTGGACGATCGCCCGCACGGCACCCCTTCGAGGCATGCCTCCGGGACGGCCGTTCCGCCTCGCACCCGGGAAGCCCGGACTCAGCCTGAACCATCTGAGCCTCAGCTGCAATCCGGCCACCAACGGGAGCCGGAGAGCAGTCGCCGGACGCTCCTACCAGGTGTCGAGGAACGTCCTTCGGCCGCGGCGGAGGGGCTCGGGATCGGGAACCGACTTCAATCCCTCGACGATCCATCGCCGGGTCTTAGCCGGATCGATGACATCGTCGATGCCGAACACGGAGGCCGAGTGAAGTGCCCCCGCCCGTTCATACGCCTCATCCACCAGCTGCTGATAGGCCGCCGCCCTCTCTTCGATATTCTCGATCTCCGCCAGGGCCTCCCGGCTGCCCAGCAGGACTCCGGACTCGAGGTTCATCCCTCCAAACTCACCCTCCGGCCAGGACACGGTGAAAACCGGTGCGCGTGAACTCCCCGTCATCACGGCGATCGAGCCCAGCGCGTACCCCTTCCTGAGCACGACAGAGAAGCGCGGAGTCTCGAGGTTCGCGCCCGTCACGAAGAGGCGGCTGCAATGACGAACAAGACCGCTTCTCTCCACGTCCGGTCCCACCATCATCCCCGGCGTGTCGACGAGGCTGATGAGTGGGATGTTGAACGCATCACAGAGCTGCCAGAAACGCGCCACCTTGTCCGAACCGGGGCTGTCAATCGCACCCCCGAGATGGGCATTGTTGTTGGCCGTCAGCCCAAACGGATGCCCTTCGATCCGCACGAACGCGGTCACCATGCCGGGGCCAAACTGCGGACGCAGCTCGAGGACCGAATCCCGGTCGGCGAGGATGGCGATCAACTCCCGGATATCGAATGTCCGGTGGCGATTCTCCGGGATCACTTCCCGCAGCGGACGCTGGTCGTCACACGCCCACTGCTCTACAGATCCCTGGAAATACGACAGGCACTTCTTCGATACCGTTATCGCCTCATCGTGATCGGAGACGAGGATGTCGACCGTACCGGCCGCCACCGTGTCCGATGCCGGACCGACCTCCTCGGGCAGGAATACACCGAGGCCGCCCCCCTCGATCGTCGATGGCCCTCCCATCGCGATCAGCGAGTCCTTGGTTGCGATGATTATGTCCGTCATACCGAGCACCGACGCGTTGCCGGCATAGCACCAACCTGCTGTCACGCCGATCATCGGCACCTTCCCGCTCAGCTGGGCCATCCTCTCGAAGGTGCGAACGGAAGGGTGCATACCGGGGGCAATCTCAGTGTCGCCGGAGCGTCCTCCCGCCCCTTCGGCGTGGAAGATCACGGGCAGGGACAGCTCGTTCGCGAGTTCGACCATCCTGTCGGTCTTATCGTGTCCCCTGGCGCCCTGTGTCCCGGCAAGCACCGTATCGTCATACGAGATGAACATCGTGCGCGCTCTCTTCTCATCGAAGAGATCTCCGTTCACCGAGCCAATCCCGGCGACCAGTCCGTCCGCCGGCGTCTTCCTGATGAGGTCATCAAGTGACCTGCGAGCACGCTGACCGGCGAGAGTAAGCTGCCCGTATTCGAGCCACGTCCCGGGGTCGATCAACTGCTCTATGTTCTCCCTCACCGTTCGCCGGCCGCGGCTGTGCCTCCGCTCTACTCCCGCAGGACGGCTGTCGTCCTGTGTCGCCGCCCGCCGATCGAGAAGCGCCCGAAGGCTCGGTCGGATGTAGTCGAGATCGGGGCAGGAGTCGGCCTCGGGCTCCGCCTCCGCCACAGCCATCGGCTCCAGGAAAACCAGCGGGCTCCCTTCGAGAACCGTGTCGCCCGGGGAGACTTCGAGACTCCGAACGACACCGCCGTCGGGCGCCTCGACGGGGTGTTCCATCTTCAGAGCGCTCATGACGACGAGTGTCTGGCCTCGGCCGACGATGTCCCCTACTGAGACCAGGACCTCGGTTACCGTTGCCTGCAGGGGAGCGGGCACCGGCTCGGTGTTCGGCGGGCCCTGCTTGCGGCGCCGGTCGAGGCCCGGCCCACGCCGCCGGGACTCTCCGCTGCGAAAGTAGTCGAGTGACGCAAGAGGGTCGGAGCGATCGATCTCGGCCCCCGCAAGGCTGGAGGCCCCGGAACGATCCCCGGCACCATCCGCTCCCACCGCCAGACGCGCCGAGTTCTCGTCAAACCAACCGGTGTTGACCCGCTGCGCGATGAAGTCCGCATCCGCAACGAGACGGGAGAGGAGCGGCAGGTTGGTCGGCAACCCCGCGACCTCGAATTCGTTCAGTGCCCGCCTGAGGCGGGCCACGGTCGCTTCGAAGCCACCCGTTGCCGAATGCGCTATGACCTTCGCCAGCAGGGGATCGAACGCAGGATTCGGGCTGTATCCTACCGCTCCCCAGGAGTCGACCCGGATCCCCGGGCCGGCCGGCGGGCTGAAGCGGCTTATTTCGCCGAGCGCGGGTCTCACCGAACCATCGGCACCAAGCAGCTCACCGTTCACGCGAGCCTCGATCGCGAACCCTGAGGGCGAAGGGATCGACGCCTGCTCCAAATCGAGATCCGCGAGGGTCTCTCCACCGGCGATGCGGAGCTGAGCCTTCACGAGGTCGATGCCCGTGACCTCTTCGGTAACCGTGTGCTCAACCTGCAGCCGCGGATTCGCCTCAATGAACGCAAACGACCTGCCCGGGGACCGCTCCACGAGGAATTCGAAGGTGCCCAGGCTTTCGAACGAGGCTCTGCGGGCCATCTCCAGCGCGGCCTCGCAGAGCGCCGTTCGGGTCTCCGGGGCGAGCGCCGGGCTGGGTGCGATCTCGACAAGCTTCTGGTGGCGGCGCTGGACGCTGCATTCCCGCTCTCCGACCTGGACGACGGTGGCGGATCGGTCACCGATGACCTGAACCTCGATGTGCCGGACGTCGCTGAGGAATTGCTCGACGTACAACGCTCCATTTCCGAAGGCCGCCTCCGCCTCGGACCGGCAACGGGCAAATGCCTCCCCAACTTCGCCTTCGTTCCGTACCACCCACATGCCCCGTCCGCCGCCTCCGGCCACAGCCTTGAGGACCGCGGCACCACCCGGTCCGAGTTCCGCCAGGAAACGCCGAAGGCTGTCTTCGCTGACCTCGTCCTCGCTCCCCGCAACGACGGGGACACCCACCTCGGCGGCCAGGGCCCGCGCCCGCAATTTGTTGCCGAGAAGCTCGATGTTTCGGGTGGAGGGGCCCACGAACTCGACGCCGGCTTCCCGGCAGGCCGCGGCAAAGGCGGCGCTCTCCGCCAGGAACCCGTAGCCCGGGTGAAGCGCGTCGCAGCCCGCTTCCCGGGCGACGGAGATGAGCTGATAGCCGTCCAGATAGGCGCCGGCGCCGCTGCCCGAAAGAGAAACAGCACAATCGGCTCGGGCGACATGGGGAGCCCGGGCATCGTCCTCTGCGTACACCGCAACAGTCTCGATACCGAGTTCGACGGCTGCCCTGCAGACCCGGATTGCGATCTCTCCCCGGTTCGCAACGAGCAGCTTCTCCACCGCCATCTGGCTCCTCCTGGGGCGTATCAGTCGTCGCGTACGCCGATCGAGGCTGAGATTCCGAGATCCGCCGCGGTTCGGGAACCGGACGTCTGCCCCGGCAGGGCAATCTGCAATCGAGAGTCTAAACGGCCGGGACGCTCACAACCACCTCGCTCAGGCCAGCCGGCGGAAGCGGGGAACGAGCGCCAAATAGGCGATTGTTGCGCCGATGAGGAGTACGCCGAGGGAGCCGATCGCAAACTCCGGCCCAACTCTCTCCATGTAGAGACTGACCGCGAACGCCCCGAGCGACATGACACTGAACTGCATCATGAAGATGGACATGACTCTGCCGCGATACTCGTCTTCGACGTACTCCTGAACCAGAACCTGACCCATCGCCTGGCGGCCCGCCGTCCCGATCCCGACTCCCATCAGGAAGATCCAGGCGAGCCAGAACAGGGGAGTCAACGAGAACGCGATCATGGCCGCGCCCATGAACAGGGCGCTTCCCGCGAGGAGGAGGCCACGATTGCGGTCCGTTCGCAAGCTTGCGAGGCCGAGAGCTCCGGCGAGCGCCCCAACCCCCATCCCCATCTGCATCAAGCCGAGGGTCAGACCCTTGTCGCCGAAAACATCCGCCACATAGCCGGGCAGGAGCATCCGGATCGGCATCCCGAGGACGGAGCCCAGGAATGAAAAGGAGAGGATGCTCAGGGTCGTCCTGTCCCGCCAGAGGTACCGAAGCCCCGCAAGGAGGTCCGACAGAGCACTGCCGCGCCGCTCACCCTGCCCGCCCGAACGCCCGGACCGGCGCCCCCGGCGTTGCTCGGACAAGCCCTCGCGGTCGGCCTCCAACTCCTCGGGAGACAGCGTCCGAACGCGGAACAACATGACCACGGAGGTCCCATACATCACTGCCATCACCGAATAGACGGAGCCCGGTCCAAAGACGTCGATAGCCGCACCGC
>CAZHMF010000067.1:0-11846 GCA_964533605.1 uncultured Anaerolineaceae bacterium | reverse complement strand
GACCTGCCGGCCCCAGATGGCGACCGTTCGCCCCGGCGTCTTCACGCCGGGCGAGCAGGGGCCGACGTCGAGGGCGACCGTCGAAGACGTCCTCGTCGAGATACCCGATTCGGCCTGCCCGGTGAAGGTGATATCCCGCGAGAAGCGCGAGAGCGTCGACATCTCGCGGGCAGAACGCCTGATCATCGCCGGACGGGGCACGAAGGGTGACATGGGCCTCATCGAAGAGCTCGCCGGCGCCCTGCAGGCCGAGGTCGGCGCGACGCGTGTCGCGGTGGACGAGGGCTGGACCGAGCGAGATCGGCAGATCGGGCAGACCGGCATCGTGACCAGACCGGAGCTTGCAGTGGTCTGCGGCGTCAGCGGCGCCACTCAGTTCACCGTCGGGATCGAAGATGCCGGCTACGTGGTAGCACTGAACCAGGACCCGGAAGCACCGATCTTCGAACACGCAGACCTTTGCATCGTCGACGACCTGTTTCCCGTCCTGCAAGAGCTTATTTCACTCGTCCAGAGCGAGAATGGAGGGGCCTCATGAGCCAGGGTCCACACACACTGGTCTGCCTCAAGGTCGTGCCCAAGTCCGAGGAAGTCGGCGTCGACATGGAGTCCAAGACGCTGGACCGCTCGAACGCTCGGTCAGAGATCAATGGCCCGGATATGAACGCTCTCGAAGCGGCGCTCGAACTGAAAGAAAAGCACGGCGGGCGCGTTTCGCTCCTCTCGATGGGACCGCCGTTCGTCATCCCCTATCTGCGTGTCGGCCTCGCGATGGGCGCGGACGCCGCCTATCTCCTCAGCGACCGGGCGTTCGGCGGTGCGGACACGCTCGCCACCTCTCTGACGCTCGCCACCGCCATCCGAAAGATCGGCGATGTCGACCTCGTGCTCTGCGGCGAGGAGTCCTCCGACGGCGCGACCGCCCAGGTTCCGCCCGGGATCGCCGTCTGGCTGGGACAGCCCCAGGCGATGTACGCATTGGACCTCGAGTACGATCCGATTACCTCCCACCTCCAGGTGACGCGCGAGATCAGCGGCGGCGAAGAAGTTCTGGATGTTCCCCTCCCCGCGGTCCTGTCGATCAAGGTCAGCTGCAACGAGCCCCGCTTCATGGACCCGGATCGCTTCGCGCTCCTCAAGGACGAGAGCGCGGTGACGGTCTGGTCCGCTGACGATGTCGGGGCCCCCGCCGACCAGATCGGTCTCCCGGGATCGCCGACCTCGGTTGCCGGCGTTCGCATGAGCGAGGGTGCCGGAAGCGGCAGGAAGAAGGAGTTCGTGAGCGGGACGGCCGCAGAAGAGGCCGCCGTCCTCTACGAGCGCATCAAGGAGCACCTGGCAACCGCCTGATCCAGCACCCGCCGCACACCTTGTAGACTCGCCTCACCGACAAATGGAGGAACGAGTCCATGGCCGAAGTAGAAGTCACCGTTGAAGACGGTGTCATGGTCGCCACCCTCAACCGCCCGGAGCGGATGAACTCGCTCAGCCCCGGCCTCACCCAGGGTCTGATAGACGCCCTCGACCGCGCCTCGCGCGATGACGATGTGAGAGTAGTGGTGCTCACCGGGAACGGCAGAGCGTTCTGCGCGGGCGCCGAGGTTTCCGGAGACAGTGCGCCGGCAGGCGGCGCAGCCCGTGCCGATGAGCGCACACGATTCGAGAAGATGCGAAGCGACGGTCCCGGTTCCGTCGGGATGACCAGAACCTTTGCCGCCTGTCACGTGCCCGTCATCGGGGCGATCAACGGGGTCGCTGCCGGCGGCGGCTTCGGGATCGCTCTTTGCTGTGACGTTCGAATCCTGGCGGAGTCGGCTCGTATGGGCTCGATCTTCATCCGGCGCGGAATCGCGGCCGACTACGGCACGGGATACTGGCTGGCCCGGATCGTCGGCGTCGCCCGGGCCTTCGAACTCCTCTACGACGGCGGGGTCGTCGACTCGAAGCGCGCACTGGAGGTTGGGCTCGCCAACCGGGTTGTTCCCGACGACGAGTTCATGCCCGAAGTGATGAAATATGCGAGACAGATCGCCGCCGGGCCGCCCCTCGCCTACACCACCGTTCGACGCGTTGTGCTCGATTCGGTGGACAGCATCAACCGCGACGTCTTCCTCGAACGCGAGTGGTCAACCCAATCCGCCCTCCTCTCCACGAATGATGCCGCGGAGGGCTTCCGCTCGTTCCTCGAGCGCCGCGAGCCCAACTTCACCGGAACGTAGCAGCCGGCGCGGTGTCTGCGCCGCCGCCGCCGCGCATCCCGTAGACTGGCGTCTGGTCGAGCCGCGGGCTGAAGCATGCGGACGGAGGCCCGCTGCGGTGGCCTGGTATTCGATCGCGAGGAGGGCCGGTCACGTGCGTCTCGGAGTCATCGCAGGAGCGGGCAGGAGCTGGAGAGAGTCCCTCGAGAAGGTGAAGGTCGCCGAGGAGCTCGGCTACGAAATGGTTGTCAGCGGGGAAGCCTGGGGGCCATCCGTTCTCCCCTGGCTGACCGCCGTCGCGCTGAACACCACCCGCATCCAGATCGGCAGCTCCATCCTCAACGTCTACTCACGGACCCCCGGCGCCATTGCCCAGGAATTCGCGGCAATGGAGGACCTCTCGGGCGGGCGCATGATCCTCGGTCTCGGATCCTCCGGCGAGTTCGTCATCGAGCACTTCCACGGAGTGCCCTTCGAGAAACCATTGCGGCGGATCCGGGAATACGTCGAGATCTTCGACCTTCTTATGAGCGGAGCCCCGCTCAACTACGAGGGTGAGGTCTTCCAGATGTCCCGCGGCTTCCGGCTCGACTACGGCCGGCCCAGGGACAAGGTTCCGGTCTACATCGCCGGCATCACCCCCCGCTCGATCCATCAGACCGGAGAGATCGCCGACGGCATCTTTCCCATCCACTGGCCGAAGGACCGGTTCGAGCCACTTGCCCGCCTGCTGGCGGCAGGAGCCGCCGCCGGGGGCAATCCGGGAAAGACCGTCACCATCGCGCCGTTCACGAAGGTCACAGTCCTCGACGGTTCCCCCGAGGACGAAGCACGCTGGCTCGCCGCGCGGAGCCTCATCCACCACTACGTCAACCGGATGGGCGTCTTCTACTGGCAGATGCTTGCCCGAAACGGCTTCGAGGCAGAGGTTGAAGCCTCCCGAACCGCCTGGGCCGCCCGGGACCGCGACGGCTCCGTCGCCGCCATCTCCGACGAGATGGTGCGTTCCTGCCAGGTCATCGGGACCCTTCCGGAGGTGCGTGAGAGGCTCCGCGAACGATCGGACCTGGGCGCCCACATCCAGCTCGTCTATATGCCCGATGGGGGTGTCGGCGAGGTTGCAAAGGAACTCGAGGCCTACCTCGGGTGACGGCCGAGCGCCGCACCTCCGCCTCGGCGGATCGCCCAGGCCGGTGTCACCGGCCACCCTGCAGCTATTCGGTTCGGCGCCTCATCGTGGCCGCCGCCAGGGCCAACAAGCCGAGAGTGACCCCGCCCAAAACGGCCATGTCCACGAGCAGAGCGGCTCCCACATCCGTCGAATCACGCACGCGCTCGAGTCCGTCCATCCCGTAACTCATCGGCAGCACGTAGGAAACGGCTTCGAGCACGCTCGCCATCTGATCCCGCGGCACCATCACCCCGCTCAGGAGGAACTGCGGCAGCAGCAGCGCGGGCATGAACTGAACGGCTTCGAATTCGGTTCGCGCAAACGCGCTTACGAAAAGCCCCAGCGACATGCCCATCCACGCATTCAAAACGGCGAGGACGACGATCAGCGTCTTCGCGCCCTCGGCCTGGAGGTCGAGGAAGATGAAGCCGACGAACGCCACCAGCGTCGCCTGTATGGCCGCAGCGACCCCGAACGCGATCGCGTACCCGAGCAGCAGGTCCAGCTTCGACATGGGAAGCGTCATCAGTCGCTCGAGGGTGCCGCCGACGCGCTCCCGCAGCATCGTTATGGAGGTCACGAGAAACATCGAGATGAGCGGAAACGTGCCCACAAGGGGGGCGCCGATCCTGTCGAAGACATGAGGCTGGCCGTCGAAGACCCAGGGTATGAGGACCAGGAGCACGATCGGCACGCCGAGGATGAGACCGAGCGTTCGCCGATCATTGCGAAGCTGGCGCAGGACCCGCGCCGCGGTGGCGGCAGTTGCGCGCGTGATCATCAATCCCCCCCATCGCCTTCCACCAGCTTGAGGAAGGCATCGTCCACGGTCCGGGAACGTGTGCGCTCCCGGAGCTCGGCAGGCGAGCCGGACGCCAGGATCGCACCGTCCCGCAGCAGCACCAGATGGCCGCAACGTTCCGCCTCATCCATGACGTGACTCGAGATGATGATCGTCGCGCCTCCCGCGACCAGTTCATCGAAGAGCTCCCAGAGACGTCCCCGAAGGACGGGATCGATCCCAACGGTCGGCTCATCGAGCACGAGCAGTTCGGGTGAGCCCAGAAGCGCGGCGGCGAGGGAGACTCTGTGAAGCTGGCCGCCCGAGAGCTGCCCACAGCGGCGGTTGCCCAGATCCTCGAGCCCGAGACGTCCGAGCACATCGGCGACTCGCCCGGCCGGTGCTCCGGCGATCCTGCGAAAGTAGTCAAGGTCCTCGCGGACACTGAGCTCCCGGTAAGCTGACGGCGCCTGCGTGGTGTACCCGACACGCGTGCGCGACGAGCTCGAGCCTGCCGCCTCGCCCAGGACAGTCACGCGGCCCGACCGGACCCGCTGCACGCCCACTATCGCCCTCATCATGGTCGACTTGCCGCAACCGCTCGGGCCGATGATCCCGGTTACCCGGCCCGCTGGAAACTCGAGGGACACGTGGTCGAGCACCGTGTTGCCGCCACGAACTATCACCAGATGACTCAATTCAACCGCATTCCGCGCAGCGGGCACGTGCACCTCTCCTGCTCCCTGTTCCCGGAGCCTCACCGATCATAGGCGACACCGCGAAGAGCGGCCCGCGCCCGGATCCGCGCCCAGGTCAGTAGAGCTCGCGAGCTGCGGACTCGAGCGCGGCTCTCTCCCGGACGGTCAGCCGTGATTGTCCGGAAACCACCGCAACGTTCTCCCGGACACGGGAGGGAAACCGCGCGCCCGGAATCGCCGCCGAGACACCTTCATTGGAGAGGACGTAGCGAAGGAGATTGGCCGGCCTCAGCGGCCCCGAGTACCCTTCGGCGATCCTCGTCCTCATCATGCTGGCGCGGCCGGAACCGCCGACCGGCCGCATCACGATGACCCCGATATCCCGCTCGGCCGCGAGCGCGATGAGCCGGGCACTCTCGGGATAGAACGCGGAGTATTCGAGCATCACAACGTCGAACTCGCCGGAGAGAATGGCGGCCTCAACGATTTCCAGGCTGTGGCTCGAGACACCGATGAACCGGATGAGGCCGCGGAACTGTGCGACCTTGAGCCCTTCGAGGGCTCCTCCCTCTCCCATCGCTTCGTTCCAGGCCTGTTCCGTTGAGATGTCGTGCAGCATGTAGATGTCGATCTCGCCGGTTCCCAGCACACTGAGCGACCGGTCCACATCCCGCTGGCTGCCGTGGACTGTACGGCTGAAGGTCTTGGAGCAGAGGTGGAACCCACCGGCTCCCCGCTCGCGTACGAGCTGTCCGATCAGGAACTCGCTTCCCGCATAGTCCCGGGCCGTGTCGACGAGATTGATGCCGAGGTCGAGAGCGGACCTGAGGGTTTCCGCCCCTTCGGACGAAGTCGGAGTATCCATCGCGCCCAGTCCCACCTCGGTCACGGCCAGATCAGTGCGGCCGAGTCGCCTCGTCGGTAACGATGAGAGGGGAGTCATGACCCCTCCCAGTGTACGGCTGTGCTAGTCTCCGCCGGCCGGCTACCGCCCCGGCACGGGAGGAAGGCATGCGCACTTTCGTCGTCGAGCTCGGCAGCGGCGCCGACCTGCACGGTGGCAACGCAACGACGGCCGCCGTCAGGGCCGTGAAGGACTGTTTCAACCACGTTTCGCTCGCCGGGCTCTTCTCGGTCGCCGGCCTCAATGATCCGAACAAGATGGAGATCGACGTCTACCTGGGCATCCCGGACGGCCTCGAGCCGGTCGATGTGGTCGAGGTCTCCTCTTCCTTTCCGTTCGGGAACGTAACGGTACACGAGGAGACGGGCGGCCTCCGTGCACCGGGAGGCGCCGGCGACGATGACTTCATCACCGTTGTGAACGCGGCCATCCTCGTTAAGGTGCCGTAGTGACGAGTTATTGTGATTTCGCCCCGGAGGATCCCCGGCACAGACCGTGTCGGGACGGCGAATACGGTCTTCCGGGCCGCTGGCTAACCGCCCGGCTCATCCCCGACGTAGTGCTGACGGACGAGTGACTGAAGCTCCGCCACCGTAGCTCGCCACTCCTCGTAGGCCCGCTCGTCGCCCGTTCTCACCCAGGCCGACTCCAGCTCTCCCATCCGTGCGATCAGGGGCTCTGCCAGGCGGAAGCCTTCCTCTGACAGATCGCGCCGATAGTCGATCCGGAGCTCTTCAGGCATCCGGGGCCCCCGCTCCCGCGCCGCCGACGGTGATCTGGTACGGCGCCGTGGGGCTGTTGAGGCCGAGAAGGCCGCCGGCGTCATCGATGATCTCCTCGAGCCTTTCGGCTCTGGCGACGACTACGCTGTTTCCGAGCAGGTCGACGAAATCCTGCCCGTGGGCGAAGCTCCCCACCCATTCCTGGAGGAGCCCGATCACGAAGTCGCGATTCGCGATCCGGGCCTCGACGGTCGAGAATCTCTCGTCGCCGAGGAGGTCCGGGCGCCCCAGCGCCTCGGCGATCAGATCGGCCGTTGCCGTGCCCACGAGGCAGACCCAGCCGTCGCCGGCTTCGAGGAGACCGTACGGCACGATTCCCGCCTTCTGCGCCCCGGTACGGCGGTAGTTCTCGTTCGTGAGAGAGTTCGGCGCGTCGTGCACGGGCCCCGGCAGCGTGGCCTCCTGAAGTGGATTGTCCATCGCGTCCAGGCACGCGTCCGCGGCGGAGATCTCGATCAACCAGCCGCCGGACGGCGTGTCCTCCGGGTGCAGCAGTCTCCCCACCAGTCGGTCGACGACCATGGCGGCCCCGCGCACCCCCGCGTTTGTCTCCCCGAAGAGGTAACCGAACGGCGTGGGTGGCCCCTCCGCCGGTCCCATCGTTCCGGCCACGCCCGAGAGCGCCTCGGCGCAGAGACCGTGGGCCTCGATCTCGCCGGCCGCGGAGAAACCTCCCCCCGTCTCGAAAACGAAGGTCGGCAGCTCGAGGTCCACCGCTCGTGACCGCCAACGCTCCAGCAAGCTGCCGGAAACACCGTCGAGAAGGAGCGCCTCTGTCTTCCGGCCCTCTTCCTCCAGGTAGGTCATCAGTGCCTGCTCATCATGGAGCGGCAACCGGACCTTCGCATCAGAATAAGCGTTGCGCCAGGCCTCACCGGCATCGCAGGCGTCCCCGCAAAGTGGACAGATCGTCAGCGCAATTCGCGTGACGCGAGCCCCGAGGCGGGCGAGGATACCCCCCGCGATGTCCCCCGCGATGCCGCATCCCGCCTGGAGAATCCCTACTCCATCAAGCAACATCGCCTGCCACCAGCGTCTCCTCGCAGGCCGCGAGCAGTGATTCGACAACCTCCGGCTCGCCGCCGATAGCACCATCCCCCAGGAGCTTCAGGACCTGCGGCTGCGTCAACCCCAGCAGCCCCTGCAGCACGTCAAGGTTCGCCTCTCCGAGCGCCGGCGCACCTCCGCGAAGGGCATCTGCGCTCCGTGCCGGGTGATTCACGCTCCCGGCCAGCACGGCCTCACCGGCAGATATCAGCGCCTGCCGTTCCTGGTAGTGGCCCGCTGCCACGACATCCTCGAGGCTCTCCGGGACCCTCACGGCGGGCACTCCGGCAGCACCAAGTGTCGCCAGCGCACTGGCAACACTCATTCGCCCGAACGTCTCGCGAGCCCGGGCTTCGATCTCTTCCTTCCGTGATCTCCGGGCGTCGAACGACAGCAACTCCGGGCCGATTCCCAGCAGGGGAGCAAGCCGTGCCCAGTGCCGGTTGCGAAAGGCCGAGATCGCAACAAACCCGTCCAGCGCTTCAACGACTCCCCGCAGGACGAGGAAGGGATGGAACTGGCCGTTTCTCTCCACCCTGACGGTTTCACCCCGCGACAGCAGGAAGGGACCCAGATCGTGAAGCTGCGCCGCACAGCGCGCCATCGACACCTGAATCGCGACACCTTCGAGGCCCCTTGCGACCCGCGCGTGCAACGCCGCCACGATGCCGGTGAACGCGTAGGCAGAAGTCAGTGTGTCGACCATCGACCAGACGGGCACGACCGGTTCCCCTCCACGCTCCCCGGTGAGAAGCGAGATACCGGTCATGCACTGGATCGCCATATCCTGACCCGGCTTGTCGACGAACGCCTCGACGTCTCCGTAGCCGCAGATCTGACAGAAGATCGCGCGGGGGTTCAGCTCATGCACCCGCTCCGCCACGAGGCCGAGACGGACGGCGGCGTTCGGCCGCATGTTGTGCAGAACGACATCGGCGTGGGGAACGAGATCCATGACAAGCGCGATCCCGTCCGCGGTGTGGAGGTCCAGGCAGAGGCTCCGCTTGCCGCAGTTCGCCTGCTGGAAGTAGCCGCTGGAGAAATCGCCGAGCGAGGCCGGAAGATGGCGGATGAAGTCCCCTGTGGGCGGCTCTACCTTGATGACGTCGGCCCCGGCGTCTGCCAGCATCCGCGACGTCCAGGGCCCAGCCATCGATCGCGTGAGATCGAGAACCCTGATCCCCGAAAGCGTGGCCGCGTCCTCCATCTGGCCCTCCCAGAAGCCGGCTCCGGACAGCGAGGGTGACTCAGGAGGCGCTGTCCTTGAGGATCCCAAGCTCAAACGTCTTCGACAGTGTGTCCTCGACGAAGTCGATCGCTTCGATCGGCTCCATGAACCATCCGGTCGGACACATGGTCAGCAGTTCGACGTAGGTGAAGCCGGCCCCGGCCATCTGGAGGTCGAACGCCCTTCGGAGGTAACGCTTGGCCTTCTGGATCTCGGCCGGCTTGTGCATCGCGGAGCGGGCAACGAAGACGGCGCCGTCAACCGCGGCAAACAGGTTTGCGATCTTGAGGGGACCACCCTGGACGTCGTGAGTCCGTCCCCCGAGCGTCGTCTTCGTGCGCTGGCCTACGACCGACGCGGCCGTCATGTGCCCCCCGGTCTCGGCATTGACGGCGTTGTTGAGACAGATGACGGTGAAGCTCTCGGCCCGCGATGCTGAGAGGAGTGCTTCGCTTATGCCTTCGGACATGAGATCCCCGTCGCCCTGAATCGTCATCACGAGGCTGTTCGGGACGGCGCGCTTGATCCCCGTCGCCATCGCCGGCGCGCGTCCGTGCAGCGCCTGCTGGAAGTCGAGATCGAGAAGGTTGGAGAGCTGAATGGAGCAACCCACGCCGAGCGCCAGAACGCTCTTCTCCCGCATCTCCATCTCGTCCAGCACCTCGGCGACGACCCTTCCGGCGATGGACTCGCCGCAGCCGGGACAGAGCGTGTGGGTGGCGGGGCGGAGGGTCTCCGGCCTGCCACGAACGAGCTTCAGGTCGTCTGATGGGATCACCTGGGCCATGCCCCGCTCCTCTCGTGATGGCGCCGGCCGCAGCTCAGCCGGCCGGACTCGCCAGATACTCCGAGAACGTTTCCTTCAACGAGTCGACCGAGGGGATGGCGCCGAACGCCTGCCGCCTCGATTTGCTTCTCACCTCATGCACGGGCGCCGCGCCAAACACGGCCGCGCGAACGTCGTTGATCATGGCGCCCATGTTGAGTTCAAAGCAGCCCACGGCCCTCTTCCCCCGCGCCGCGGCCGCCAATGCGTCCGAAGGGAACGGGTTCAGTGTGATCGGCCGGAAGAGACCGATCTTCGCGCCCTCCGACCGAAGCTCCTGGATCGCGTGGCGCGCGTATCGAGCCGCCGTTCCAAACGCCACAACGATCACTTCTGCATCCGCTACGGAAAGCTCTTCCCAGCGGGTCTCGTTCTCGCGGATGCGTTCGAACCGTTCGAGACCGCTGCGAATCGCTCCCCCGATGTCGGTCGAGAGACCCGTGTGTCCCAGGTAGCTGATCGAATGCCGCGGACGGTCGGGCTCACCGTTCGTGGGCCAGGGAAACTCGGGACGCTCCTCGAACTCGGGCGTCCGGAAGGCCACGGTCTCCGTCGTATGAGCCAGCACCGTGTCGCCGAAGATGACCACGGGGTGCTGGTACTTCTGGGCCAGGTCGAAGGCTTCATACGTGAGATCGACCATCTCCTGCGCGGTGTAGGGCGCGAGGACCAGCAGCTGATAGTCGCCGTGCCCGCCGCCTTTCACGGTCTGGTAGTAGTCACCCTGCATCGACCCGCGGCAGATGTTGACCACGACCACCGGCCAGCCGGCGTTGGCACACTCCGCCATCGTCTCCTGCATCAGGCTGAAGGCGGTCGAGGTCGTCGCCGTCATAGCCCGTGCGCCGGCACCGGCCGCGCCCTGGACCATGGTGATCCCTTCGATCTCGGTGCCGGGAAACATGCAGACGCCGCCCACCTCCGGCAGGCGCTTCGCCATGTGTTCGAGGATCCCCGTCGAAGGGGTGATCGGGTAGCCCGCGAAAAACCGGCAACCGGCTCTGACCGCGGCCTCCGCCAGGGCCCGGTTGCCCTCGAGGAACATGCGCTCCTCCTCGGGGAACTCGACTGAGACCCCCGCATCGATGCCATAGCCTGTCCTAGCGTTTGCCACGGTAAACCTCGAAAACCATGTCCGGACACATCCGGTAGCACATCTCGCAGCCGGTGCAGCCGTCGGCCAATTCAATTGGGCGGTATCCCCTCGAGTTGTAGCGAAGCTCGGAGAGCGAAAGCACGTGAGGGGGGCAGACCGCCACACACAGGCCGCATCCCTTGCAACGCTCTTCGTCGATCGTCACGTAACCGGCTACGGTCGCCACCGGACCCTCCCTTCCTTGACCTCCTCAGGCCGGCGCATCAGCTTCCCACCACGCCGGCGCCGGCGAAGCGATAGTCGACGACGGATCGGATACGGAACACACGATCCGACGTTGCCTCCGGCAGTTCGTCGGCGCTGAGCGCGCCGTCTTCACCCCGCGCGATCACATTCCCTGCGACCTTTCGGGCCAGTTCCTCCCCGGCCGACAGTCCGGCGTCGTCCATCTCGAGGAGCTGGTGGCGGTAGGCGGGGATGATTTCGGGGAGAGCGCCCCGGATGTCCTGGACTGCAACCATTCCCGTCTCCACGGAGAACGCCGCGATCGCGACCATCGTCGCCACCATGACATGCCCGATCTTCTTCCCCGCATCGGTCACCGGAAGAAACAACCACTCGACATCGTCGCGGAGCTCTTCGTCCGCCGGATCAACGAGCGATGAGTTCACGATTCCGAGGCCACCGCCGGTTATCAACGGCGCCACTGGCTTGAAAGACTCCGGGTGCATGATGATCGCGACATCCGGCCGGGAGACGAGAGGGGGTGCATCCACCGGTTGGTCGGAGACGGTCATGCTGCACTCGCACTTGGTTCCCCGCATTTCGCCCCCGTACATCGCATAGTGGAGACAGTAGCGGCCCGCCCTGGTGGCCGCATGCCCGATCAGTTTCGTCCCGACGACGATCCCCTGACCGCCGATCCCGGACATCACCACGCTGTGCTGCATTGTGGCTCGAGACCTCCGCGCCGCGACCACTCTGAACCGTTGCGCTCCCAATCACCACCCGGCCGCTGGACGCCCGCACCTTAGGTGAGCGTTCGTTGGGCTGTCAACGGTCCGATCTGCCTCATAAGAGATGTTACCGAAGCCAGGGCTGATGCCTCATAAGTC
>CAZHMF010000066.1:0-11923 GCA_964533605.1 uncultured Anaerolineaceae bacterium | reverse complement strand
CCCCCCGACGCGAGGTCCGCTCCGGTTCAGGAAGTCGAGCCCGGTAGAGGGTTCGCCCTCCGCCGCTCAGGATCCCGCCTCGCTGCCAATGCCGAGCAGGGCGGTCAGAGCCCGGGCGTTCTCGGGCCCCTCCTCCTCATCCCGCATGGCAGCGATGAGCGGATGGAGCAACTGCCGGACGAGGCCGCGCGAGAATCCCTCCAGGACGTCGTTCATCTCCCCGGACTCTCGCTGCCGTCCTCTCAGCGCCTTCGCCAGCTGACGTTGCCTGAGGGACTCGGCCCACTCCGTGAGTGCGGTAATCGACGGCACTGTCGCCCGGCTCCGCTGCCACTGCTCGAAGTCCCGACAAGCCTCGGAGACCAGGAGCTCCACGGCAGGGACCTCGCCGCAGCGGGACTGTCGGTGACGTGCCGCGGTCCGTTCCAGGTCATCGAGACCCACGAGGGTAATCCCCGGCACGGAGGCAGCCGCGGGGTCGACGTCCCGGGGAGCCCCGAGATCGAGGATCACCACCGCTCTCCCTCGCCGGGCCCCCTGCGAGCGGTTCACCATGTCCGCCCGGATCGCCGGCTCTCCGCCTCCCCTGGCCGCGATCACGACGTCGGCTCCAGGGAGCGCGGTCTCGATCTGCGCAAGCGCTATTCCGCGCCCTCCTTCGCGTCCCGCAACGATGCGTGCGCGGCACGGATCGCCGCCGACGAAGACGGGCGTTCCGGCCCCGAGGTTGCGCATCGCGCGGGCCGCCAGCAAAGCGGCCTCACCCGTCCCGACTATCAGCGGCCGAACGCCGTCCAGCGTCCCCAGCCGCTCCCGGACGACCCGGGCTGCCACCGCGGGCAGCGACAGCGGACTGCGCCCGATCCCCGTTTCCTCACGCGCTCGGCGCCCCACGCGGAGCGCCTCGTGAAAGAGATGGCTCAGGGTTGCATCAGCCACCCCGGCCTCCACCGCCCCCGTGTAAGCCCGCCGAACCTGACCCAGGATCTCGGACTCCCCAAGCACCATCGACTCGAGACCGCAGGAGACGCGGAACAGGTGCTCCGCCGCCTCAGCGCCACGAAGCTCGCGCAATCCCGGCTGGGGGGGCAGACCGAGCGCCTGCAAGAGGCTCTCCGGCCTTTCGTCACCGGCTCGGGGGACGGTGCTCGCGTAGACCTCGAATCGGTTGCACGTTGAGAGCAGAACGGCACCGCCGTATCGCGCCCCCAGAGTGGAGCGGACCAGCGCTGCGTCACCGGCGCGCTCGACCAGACGTTCTCTGAACTCCGCCGGGCATTCCCGATACCCGGCCGTCAGCGCCACGATCAACGCCCGTCCCCCGGCGTCGGGTCGAGCGCGGCCCTGACCGCCTCTGCGGCCGGACGGGAGAGGACCAGCGACCGCGCCTCGGCCTGGCCCGCCGGGCTCATCTTCGCCCAGGTGCGGCGGAGTGCGCGAAGGAGCTGCTCATCGCTGACCGAAGGGATGAAGTGCTCCAGCCGGACCTCCAGGAACGCCAGGCTGACCGCGTCTTCGTGGGACTGGACGTCGGGGTCCAACTTGATGCCCTTCTTGCGGAGGATCGTGCCCGCCCTCTCAACCTCCTCTTCGCCGAACCCTGCGCCCGCCATGATCCCGGCGAGTATGTCGGCATGGAAACTGTAGAGGTACTTGCGCCAGGCAAGATAGCCGGCACGCGTCCGGGGAAAGCTGTCACGCGGCACCTCCCAGCGCCTGATGTGGTGCGCCCGAGCGGCGAGTCGCAACGGCGGTCCCGCAGCCGGTCGAAGCTTCTCGACCCAGAGCTGCGCCCGCCGTCCTTCGAGCAGCGCCTGGGGGTATCGATCACCCTCGAACTCGAGGCTCGCAGGGTCGGCTGCATTCATTTCGTCGATCGCCGCGATGCAGTCCCGAAGGCGGCTTTCCATGTCTTTCTCAACCACTTCCATCTATACTTGACTATGTTGATGAACTTTGCACACTATAGCTGGAAAGCCGCGCAGAAACGATAGCTCATAACCCGCGGCAGATCGAACTCTTGACCGCGGCCGCTGGACCGCGAGAGACCCGAGGGAGGACGTCGATGACCACGGGAGAGCGCGCCAAAGCGCCCTACGCCAACGCTCCGGGAAGGGTGATCCCCATCCTCGAAGAGGAATTCGAGGACTTCGAATCCGAGGTGCAGGCGTTCTTTGACGGCAAGAGGGAGGAGCGAAAGTTCATCGGCTTCCGGCTCAAACAGGGTGTCTACGGCCAGCGCCAGCCCGCGCGCCAGATGATCCGCGTCAAGCTCCCCTTCGGCGGCGTCACCGCCGCTCAACTCGACGCCTTCGCCGAGATCGCTGAGCACTTCGCTCCGCTCCAAAAAGGCCACATCACGACGCGTGAGAACATCCAGTTCCACCACATACCGCTTTACCGGGCCGCTGATGCCCTCCGCCTCATGGCGAAGACCGGGCTCTCCACGCGGGAAGCCTGCGGCAACGTCGTGCGGAACGTTACCGGTGATCCCTGGGCCGGGATCCGCCGGGACGAGCTCTTCGACATCTCTGCCTACGCGGGCGCGTTCGTCCGGTACTGGGTTCGCCATCCGCTTACGCAGCTCCTTCCCCGGAAGTTCAAGGTCACGTTCTCCGGCTCAGACCAGGATGAGGCGCTCGCGGGCATCCACGACATCGGGTTCCTCCCTCGTGTTCGAACCGTCGACGGCAACGAGGAGCGAGGCTTCAAAATGATCGTCGGCGGCGGCCTCTCGACGATGGCGAAGGAGGGGGTGGTCGTTCGCGAGTTCGCAAGCGTCGACGAATACCTCAAGGTCTCCGAGGCCATCGTCCGGATCTTCGAGGCCGCCGACGAACTCCGGAAGAACATCAACAAAGCCCGTCTCAAGTTCCTCGTCCATCGGGTCGGCCGTGACAGGTTCGTCGAGATGATCGACGAGGAGCTCGCGAAGGACTGGGCCAGGGGCGGGGACTTCAAGCCGGATCCGCTCCTCTTCCGCGACGACGAGGCCGCCGACGCCCCTTCCCTCGACGTTGCCGCGCCCGCAGTCCCCGCAGCCGAGAAGGCTTCCTTCGAGGAGTGGTGGAGGACGGCGGTCCGCCCTCAGAAGCAGACCGGCTACGTCGCCATCGAGATCCGCGTTCCACGCGGGGATCTCACCCCGGAGCAGTTCCGCGGCCTTGCCCGGATCGCCCGCACCTACGGCAACGGCCGCGCCCGGAGCACGCAGTGGCAGAACCTCGTCCTCCGCTGGATCCCCGAAGGACATGCCTACAGCGTCTGGAAGGAAGCGGCCGAGCTCGGCCTCGGAGGCTCCGGACAGCACGAGATCCAGGACATCGTCTCATGCCCCGGCACCGACTCCTGCAAACTCGGGATCACGTCATCGATGGGGCTCAACAGCGCGATCGCGGAGCGGCTGCAGAGCCTGGATCTGACGGATCCGCTCACGCGCTCGATGCTGATCAACGTCAGCGGATGCCCGAACTCCTGCGGGATGCATCACCTCGGCAACATCGGCTTCCACGGTGCCGCCATCAAGGCGGCGAACGACCCGGAACGGCAGGTACCGTCCTACAACGTCTTTGTCGGCGGCGACCGGCGCGATGGCGCCCGTCTGCGCATAGGCCGGATCCTCAAGGTCAAGATCCCCTCGAAGCGCGCACCGGACGTGGTCGAACGCTTCCTCACCCTCTACCGTCGCGAGCGCCGTGAGGGCGAGGAGTTCAACGAGACGTTTGACAGGCTCGGCCCCAGAGTCTTCGAGGACGAGATAAGAGACCTCAGCGTCGCCCCGGAGTTCTCCGAGGACGCTGTCGACGAGTTCATGGATTGGGAGCGCACCGCGCTCTACGTCCTGGAGCGAGGTGAAGGCGAGTGCGCAGTCTAACGATGGCGGCCGCGGGGACGGTTCGGCTCGAAGGCCGGGTGGAAGAACTGGCCGCCGGTGGGGCCGGTACAGCCGACCTCGATCTCCTCGAGGCCGAGTCCATCTTCATCATGCGCGAAGTTGCCTCCGAGTTTGAGAGGCCCGCCCTCCTCTTTTCTGGCGGCAAGGACTCGATCGTCCTCCTCCGACTCGCCGAAAAGGCCTTCTGGCCGGCGAAGATCCCGTTCCCGGTGATGCATATCGACACCGGTCACAACTTCCCGGAGGTTCTCGAGTTCCGCGACCGGCGCGTCGCGGAACTCGGCACCCGTCTCGTGGTGGCGTCCGTTCAGGAGGGCATCGACAACGGCCTCGTCGTCGAGGAGCGCGGGGCACGTGCCTCCCGCAACCGGCTCCAGACTCCCGTCCTCCTGGACGCCATCACCCGCAACGAGTTCGACGCCGCGATCGGCGGCGCCCGCCGCGACGAGGAGAAGGCGCGAGCCAAGGAGCGGGTCTTCTCCTTCCGCGACGAATTCGGCCAGTGGGACCCTCGAAATCAGCGTCCTGAGCTCTGGAACATCTACAACGGCATGCACCGGCGCGGCGAGCACATACGCGTCTTCCCGCTGTCGAACTGGACCGAGCTCGACGTCTGGCGGTACATCGCCCGCGAGCGGCTCGAGGTGCCCTCCATCTATTTCGCCCACGACAGGGAGGTCTTCGAGCGCGACGGAATGCTCATGGCCACCTGCGACTTCATCCCGCTCCTTCCCGGTGAGATCGCTTTCCGCGAGACGGTCCGCTACCGGACTGTAGGCGACATGACCTGCACGGCTGCGGTCCGCTCCGACGCCGCCGACCTGGACGGAATCATCACCGAGGTCGCCATCGCCCGCGTCACCGAGCGGGGCGCCAGCCGAGCCGACGATCGCTTCTCCGAAGCGGCGATGGAGGACCGCAAGCGCGAGGGCTATTTCTAATGGACCTCCTCCGCTTTGTTACCGCCGGATCGGTCGACGACGGCAAGAGCACCCTCATCGGGAGGCTCCTCCTCGATACGAAGCAGGTCTTCGAGGACACTCTGGCGGGCATCGAGCGGGCAAGCCAGGCGCAGGGTCTCGAGGCGGTCAACCTCGCGCTCCTCACCGATGGCCTGCGTGCGGAGCGCGAGCAGGGGATCACGATCGATGTGGCCTACCGCTACTTCGCCACGCCGCGCCGCAAGTTCATCATGGCCGACTCCCCCGGCCACGTGCAGTACACACGAAACATGGTCACCGGCGCCTCCACCGCCGAGCTCGCGCTCATCCTCGTGGACGCCCGCAAGGGAGTCATCGCTCAGACCCGAAGGCACTCGCTGCTGACGGTGATGCTGGGGATCCCTCAGCTCGTCCTCTGCGTCAACAAGATGGATCTGGTCGATTGGAGCGAAGAGCGCTTCCGGGAGATAGAGACCGAGTTCCGGGAGCTTGCATCCCATCTCGGAGCACGCAGTGTCAAGGCAATCCCGGTGTCGGCGCTGCGGGGCGACAATATCGTCGAGCGCTCTCCGAACATGGATTGGTACGGCGGCCGGCCGTTGCTGGAATACCTGGAGACCGTTGAGCTCCACGAGCACGACTGCGAAGGGCCATTTCGCTTTCCGGTTCAGCATGTGCTCCGGCCGCAGCGCGCCGGATTCCACGACTACCGTGGCTACGCCGGCACCGTGGCCTGCGGCTGCGTCCACCCCGGCGACGAGGTCATCGCCCTCCCGGCCGGCGTGAGGACGAAGGTGAAGTCGGTGGATGTCTTCGAGTCCACGGTGGAGGGCGCAACGCCGGGCCACTCAGTTGCCCTCCAACTGGCGGACGACATCGATGTCGGCAGGGGGCACATGATCGCCGAGGCGGCCAGGCCTCCTGCCGTCACGAATCGCCTCACGGCCGACATCTGCTGGATGGACGCGGAGGCTGCTCTCCGGTCCTCCCAGCAGCTCTGGCTCAAGCAGACGACGCGCCGCGTGCGATGCCGCGTCGAGTCGCTGGACTCGAGGCTCGACATCGAGTCCATGACCGCGGAGGCCAATCCCGGCGAATTCGCACTCAATGACATCGGCCGGATAACGATACGCACACTCGAGCCGCTGTTCATCGACCCGTACGGGGACAGCCGCACGACCGGCAGCTTCATCCTCATCGACACCGCGACCCACCACACTGTGGCCGCCGGCATGATCCGCGAGACGGCGCCGGAGGCTGCGGCCGCCTCGTAGCGCGCCTGCGCTCCCGGGGACGGCCGCCGGCGGCAGAGATGGCCCTCGGAGGCTGGCTTTGACGAAGACCGAAAGCTCGGAGTCGATCGAGGCTCTCGCCGCGAGGCTCGCCGAGTCCGATCCCGGCGACATCATCGAGCATGCGCTCGGCGTCAACGGCCCCGATGTCCCCATCTCGTTCAGTGGCGCCGAGGACGTGGTTCTTGTCGACATGGCTCGACGCACAGGCCTCCCCTTTCGTGTGTTCACGCTCGACACGGGGCGCCTCCATCCTGAGACCTACAGGTTCCTCGACCGCGTCCGGGAGCACTACGGCATCGAGATAGAGGCCTTCTTCCCCCGGCCGGAAGCGGTCCAGGAGCTCGTGCGAAAGAAGGGCCTGTTCTCGTTCTACCGGGACGGCCATCAGGAATGCTGCGGGATCCGCAAGGTCGAGCCGCTCGGCCGCGCGCTCGCCGGCGCGCGAGCATACATCACAGGCCAGCGCCAGGATCAGAGCCCGGCCACCCGGGGCCGCCTTCCGATCGTCCAGCTGGACTCCGATCGCCTCTCCCCGGACGGTTCGCCGCTCGCGAAGTTCAACCCGCTCTCATACTGGTCATCGGCCCAGGTCTGGCAGTACATCCTCGAGCATCAGGTCCCCTACAACGAGCTGCACGACCGGGGATTCCGGTCGATCGGCTGCGAGCCCTGCACACGAGCCACGAGCCCCGGTCAGCATGAGCGGGAGGGGCGCTGGTGGTGGGAGGAGGCGACGAAGCGGGAATGCGGCCTCCACCTTCCGGGGGCCTGAGGGACCCGGAGTCCCCGAGCGCCACCTGTTAACATCCCCCGCCATGGTATTGCGGGCAGTCTTTCTCGACGTGGACGGTGTCCTTGTGGACGGCGAGCGCCTTCCTGCGGAGTATCAGCGGCTCATGGGAGAGGTTCTCTCGCCCGCGCTCGGCCGCAGCCCTGCCGATTGGGGGAGAGCCAACGCTGCTACGTTCCCGCTGCTGTTCGAGCGGCTCCTGAACGACTTCGGACCCGAGTCGGACCCCTTCGAAGCTTTCCGCTTTGAGTACATCGAGAACGTGCGGGCGATGTGTCGCCGGCTCGGACTGGAGGAGCCGGACGGAGAGACCTCTTACAGCCTCGGACGCCGGTTCAACATTCACGTACGGGCGACTCACAACGCCGTCTTCCCGGGCGCGCCCGTTGCGGTCCGATCGCTGGCCGCGGGCCACGCCGTGCACCTCGCAACCGGTAACCCGTCATGGCTTTGCGAGGCGCAGCTGGAAAACATGGGAGTCAGGGATCTGATCGGCGTGCTTTGCGGCCCGGACCTGGTCGGCGTGCAAAAGAGATCGCCGGAGTACTACTCACGGTTGTTTGCGCTCGCCGCAGTGCCCGCCCCCGAAGCGGCTGTCGTCGACGACCGGCCGGACCAGCTCGAGCTTGCCGCCCGGACCGGGGCCACGACGATTCTTGTCTCCTCGGCGGGCGACGTTCCGGCCGCCGCTACCCCGGCCGGCGCCGCGGCGGTCGTCCGGAGCATCGGCGAGGTCCCCGCCGTCCTCGGGTCCATCTGACCCCGCCCGGCCGGCGGAAGACGTAAGATCAGAGCACGCGCCAGCCCAGGAGCCGCATGCCGATACCTGACTACGACTTCGACGCCGAGAGCGCCCGTCTCTCCTTTCCCGATGTCACCGCCGGCCGCGTCACCCTGAACCGTGCCACCGCCCGGCCCGAGCCCGAGCGTTCCCGCCCGCCCGAGTTCGAGCGCGTCCGCGAGGAGCACCGGTCCGCCGTCGTCCGCACGACCCTCGGGCCGGAGAGTCCCGTCATCGAGCTCGATCGGCCGATCACCGGGAGCTTCGTGGCCTCGCGGCGCGGCACCTACATGGACCTCTATCTCGGTGTCGCCCAGCGGCTGTTCGACGCTTCGCGGCTCCTTCCGAAGCTGCGTTCCATCGCCGGCTCGGACCTCCTCTTGCGCCGTGAGATCAACACGGACGACTTCCTCGGCTTCGCGCCGGATGGAATTCGCCTCCCACAGGACCTCGCGCATCTCGTTGCCGGCGAAGCGAAGAGGATGCTTCCCCGGACCGGCGGCTACCGCCTCTTCTTCTCGAACAGCGGCACAGAGGCCATCGAGGCGGCGCTGAAGACCGCCGTCCTCGCCGGGTACCAGCGCGTGCTCGAGCGCTTCGGCAGCGAGACATGGGTCACCGTCTGCCGCGAGCTTGGGATCGACCGCGAGCCCTTCTTCGGCGACGAACAGCCAGTCTGGAAGGACTACCCCCTCTTCCTGATCGCCCTCGAGCGAGCGTTCCACGGCCGAACCCTCGGGAGCCTCTCGCTGACCATGAGCCGCCCGAAACAGCGCGAAGGATTCCCGCAGCTCTGCTGGGCGCGCCATGTCGATCCGCAGCGTCCGGATCAGACGCTCGAGCTGATCGACCCGACACCCCTGCCCGAGGTGCTGGACGAACCCGGGAGGCTTGCCCGGATCGTGGCCGCCGGTAAGGTGCCCTGCGACCTCCTTGCGGGCGCCATCTACGAACCTTTCCAGGGGGAGGGCGGCTACCGCTTCCCCAATCGGGGCGTGATCGAAGACCTCGGCAACGCCTGCGACCGCTTCGGCGGCCTCCTCATCGCTGACGAAGTCCAGACCTTCGCACGGACGGGGGCCACGTTCCTCTCCGCCACCCAACACGTCCGCCCGGACATCGTCTGTCTGGCAAAATCGGCCATCCTCGGGATCACCATCGTCCCGGCAGATGCAACCGCGAGCTTTCCCGCCGGCTGGCACTCGAACACGTTTGGTAGCGGCAAGCTGTTTGATGTCAATTACTCTTACGCCGTCTGGGATACCTGGCTGAACGACCGCGAGCCGGCATTCGGGACCCTCTCCTTCGCGGAGAACGAATCGGCGAAGGGCGGCTACCTCGGCGAAAGGCTGGCCGAGTTGGTGCGCCGCCACCCCGAGACCGTTTCGGACCCTGAAGGGCGCGGCTGCATGTGGGGATTCACAGCAACTGACCGCGACGCGTTCGTCCGCGAAGGCTGGCGGCAGGGCGCGAAGCTGCTCGGCGCCGGTCTGGCCTCGAAGCCGGGCCGCGTGCGGCTGCTCTTCCCGGCCGACGTGCTGACGAGGGAGATCGACCTTGCCCTCGAAATCCTCGAGCGCACGGCGACGGTGATTGAAGAGGGACACTGATGACGAAGCACGTTCTCATGTGCGAGCCGGTTCACTACGAGATCGCCTACGAGATAAACCCGTGGATGCACCGCAGCAACGCCGTGGACACGACAGAGGCGGCGATCCAGTGGGAGGCTCTCTTCGAGGTGATCGAACGTCTGGACGTGGAGGTGGAACTCGTCGACCAGGTCCGTGGTGTGCCCGACATGACGTTCACCGCCAATGCCGGCGTCGCCGCCGGGAAGCGGTTCATCCCGGCCAACTTCCGCTTCGAGGAACGCCGGCAGGAGGAGCCGCACTTCATCCGCTGGTTCCGCGCCAACGGCTATGAGATCGAGAACATTCACCTCCCCCACTACTGGGAGGGAGAGGGCGACGTTCTCGAAGGGGATCGCCGCGTCTTCGCAGGCCATCGCTTCCGGACCGAAGATCGCGCCCTCGACCACCTGGACGAGCTTCTGGGCGCAGAGGTGGTCCGACTGGAGCTCATCGACCCCCGCTTTTACCACCTCGACACCTGCTTCTGCCCCCTCAGCGATGGTCGGGCGCTCTGGTACCCGCCTGCCTTCAGCGAAGGCTCTCGGGAGGTACTTGCGCGACACCTTCCGGACCTCGTCGCGGTCCCCGACGCGGAGGCACTCCGGTTCGCCTGCAACGCCCTCGTTGCCGGTGAGACGGTGGTGCTGAACAGCGAGTGCAGGGAGACGGTCGAGGCCCTCGAGGGGCGCGGCTTCCACTGCGCCGAGGTGCCTACAGATGAGTTCATCAAAGCGGGTGGCAGCGTGAAGTGCCTCGTCCTGACGCTGGACTCCTTCGCCTAACCGTGCCCTCAGCCACCACCCGCCTGCCGCGCTTACAACCAGCCGATGGTCCGCTCAGGGCCGCCGGCCTCCACAGCAGAGCCGGAATCGCCGCCCGCTTCCGCAGGGGCAGGGCTTGTTCCTTCCGGGCCCGATGTCCGGGTCGTTGAGAAACCGAAAGTAATGGCTCGCCGGCAGGCGCCGCTTGATCGCTGCCGCCATCGCCTCCAGATACGGCAAGACGTGTCCGAAGAAGAGCTTGTAACCCGGGCAGAGGTAGTTGCGAGGGAAACCACCCCGGTCGTCCGGCAGGAACCGGTGCGCCGGGCAGCCGCCGTGACAGAGGCTACGCACTCCGCAGTCCCGGCACTCGCCGGGCAGGGTCCGCTCCTTATCCTCTCCGAACGCCGTCTGACGGGGACCATCGAGCATCTCGACGTAGCTCTCGCCGCTGATGTTTCCCAGGCGGAACTCGTCGAAGACGAAGTGATCGCAGGCGAAGAGGTCGCCGTTGTGCTCGAGAGCAACCGAGCGTCCACAGCGCGGCGCATGAACACAGAGTGTGTGCGGGTTCCCCAACGCGGCGTTGAGGGCCGAGTTGAAATGTTGGACGAAGATCCGGTCGATGTCCCCCGCCAGCCAGAGTTCAAAGACACGGACCAGAAAGCGGCCGAACTGCTCGGGCAGCACACTCCGTTCCGATACGCCTGTTTCGCCCTCGCGCTCGACGATCGGGATGAACTGGATGAACTCGGCTCCGAGCTCCTTCAGCCCCTCGTAGACTGCGATCGGATGGTCCCCGTTCTCCCGCTGGACGACGGTGAGGACGTTGAACTCGACTCCCTCGTCGCGGAGGAGGCCCAGCCCCCGCTTCACTGCCGCGAACGAGCCGCTCCCCCCCTTGTCCTTCCGGTAGCGATCATGAAACCGCTCCGGTCCGTCGATGCTGATCCCGACGAGGAAGTCATTTCGCCTGAGGAACCGGCACCACTCCTCATCGAGCTGCGTGCCGTTCGTCTGGAGCGCGTTTGAGATCTTCATACCGGGACGCCGGTACCGCTCCTGGAATTCCAATGCCCGTTCGAAGAAGGGGAGACCGGCAAGCGTCGGCTCGCCCCCCTGCCAGGCGAAGTTCACCTCCGCACAGCTCTCCGGCTGGCTTTCGATGCAGCCCCGTACGTGCTGCTCGAGGATCTCATCCCGCATCCGGAGGTCGGAGCCCGGGAAGAGCGCCGCCTTCTCGAGGTAGAAGCAGTACTCGCAGTCGAGGTTGCAGAGAGGCCCAACCGGCTTGACGAGCACATGAAACGGCTCGCGAGCCTGCTGGGTTGAGGCTCCAGCCGGGCCGGCCGGCGCCTTCTCGCTGTCTGGACCACCCGTCAAGCAGCGACCCTCCGTTCAGATCGTCTGGAGAAACTCCATCGTTCGCTCGCTCGCGCTCGGTTCGGTCTCGACCAACACCGCCCCGAGGTCCGTGGTACCTGCTTCTTCGACCCGCCGTACGGCCGCCCGGAGCTCCGCCTCGTTGCCCACCAGCGCCACGTCGGCGGGCCCTGCAGCTCCCTCTCGGTCGAGCATCGCACGGTACGACGGGAGCTGACCGTAGACCGCAAGCCGCTCGGCGATCGTCGCCCGCGCGGCCTCCGCGTCGTTCGTGAGAACGATCGGGAAGGCCGCCACGATTCGTGGGTCGGGGCGGCCCGCGGCGGCCGCGGCTCGCGCGATGTTCGGACGAATGTGGCCTTCTCTCGTCCTCGGGCCCCTTCTGCCGTGTGCCCGCCCATCAGACCGCTCTGCCGCGCTCTGCTAGCTCAGCACAGCGTTAATCC
>CAZHMF010000065.1:0-12082 GCA_964533605.1 uncultured Anaerolineaceae bacterium | reverse complement strand
CGAGCGCCGGGAAGCCACCTGCGAGGAGGGGAAACCCCGGCAAGGCACCACCGAACGGCTGGCCAGCGCTCATCGCCTCGAGCCTTCCCTGAGAGCCGGCCGAAGCCGGGGGGTATCGTCTTTCCGGCCGTCCTCTACATCTCCGGCAGGCACTCGCGGGTGCGCGTTCGTGTCTCCGGATGCGAAACAGGAACGCTGCAGCGCCGATCCAGGCGGCGCTGCAGCGTTCGTTGGTGTACGGGCCGAGCCTCAGGCTCTGCCGTAATGGGCGTCGCGGGTCTCCATGCCGTTCCACATGACCTGGGCGCCGCTGAAGTCGGTGATCTTGTCCCAGTTCGCCTCGATCCAGTCGGCATCCTTCAACTCGCCGGGCTCGACGGAGACGCCCGTTGCCCGGTACATCAGCTGGGCGGCGTAGCGGCCGCCGCCGCCCTCGATGATGATTCCGCTCTCCTTGCACTGTGGGGATGCGAGGAAGGTGACTGCCGGCGCGACCTGCTCGGGGGCCAGGGCCTTCTGGCGCTCTTCGTCGACCTGCATCAGGGCCTCCGTCATCCGGGTGAGGGCGACCGGCGAGATGATGTTGACGTTGACGTTGTACTTTGCCCCTTCGAGCTTGGCGACGTTCATGAGGCCGAACATGCCGGTCTTGGCCGAGCCGTAGTTGGCCTGGCCGAAGTTTCCGATGAGGCCCGACGACGAAGAGGCGTAGACGACGCGGCCGTAGGACTGCTGGCGGAAGACCGGCCAGGCGTGGTGCGTGAGGTTGTAGCAGTGCTTGAGATGGACGCGGATAACGATGTCCCAGTCGGCCTCACTCATGTTGTGGAGTGCGACGTCACGAAGGACGCCGGCGTTGCAGACGATGGCATCGAGCCGTCCCCATGTATCGATGGCCTGCTTGACCATCTCGTAGGTGGCTTCGTAGGAGGTGACGTCGCCGGTGTTGGCGACGGCCTCACCGCCTGCGGCGCGAATCTCCTCGGCGACCTGGTTGGCCGGGCCTTCGTCCTCGCCCTCCGCGTTCACAGCGCCCCCGAGGTCGTTGACTATCACCTTCGCGCCATGGCGCGCGAGGTCCATTGCGTAGGCACGGCCGAGGCCACGTCCCGCTCCTGTAACGAGGGCCACCTGCCCCTCCAAACTAACTGCCACGAGATCTCTCCCTCATAAGGATTTGTGCATCGGGATCCTAGTGCATCAGCGTTCCCGACGCTCGCCGGTGGCGCCGCTCCGATGCGCGGCCGGCGGCGCTGGCCGGGAGTGCTCGTTGGTTGCGCGCGGCTGGTCGCGGCCTGTCGGGCGGAGGTCTACGCGGAGGGTCGCTGTTAACCCGGGACGGGACAGAAGTGCAGCGAATCAGGCGGACGCTTCGATGCCTCGCGGGCCGGCAACGATGACCTCGGACGGGAAGAGCGTTTGCTGAACATAACGTCGGTAACGGACGTCGAACCCGGTCCGCTCCAGCGCCGCCGAGAGACGGACCGCGCGACAGCCTCCGAGGAGCCTCGGGCGCTTCCGGTAAACCCAGTCGAAAACCCCGCTGAGGCGGCTCTTTCCGAAGGTCATGTTCGTCAGCACCAACCTGCCGTCCGGCTTCAGGACGCGCCGGAACTCGGTCACGATCGCGTCCCAGTCTTCCCGGGGAATGAGATCGAACATGTAGCTGTTCATCAGGAGATCGAACGATGCGTCCGGCGCGGGAATCGAGAGGGCGCTGGCTTCCAGGAGCTCATAGTTCGTCTCGCCGGCCTCTTCGAGCCGCGCCTCCGCCTTCGCCATCATGCCCGGCGAGATGTCGATGCCCACGTTCTGACCCGAGCGGTTCCGGCGGACGAGCTCGAGGAATGCGATGCCGGTGCCGACGGCGACCTCGAGCGTGGACTGGCCGTCCTTTACAGCGGCGCGGCGGAGGGCGAGTCTGCGGGCCTTCGACTCCGTGAGCCGGGCCCAGAGGTCGTAGTTCCTGGCGATCCCGTCGTAGAGGTGTCCGGCCTCTGCCTGAGGGACGGAGGCCGGCTGGCGTTCTTCGAGCTCGGTCATTGCGGCATCTCCACTGGTGGCCGTCCGCCGTCGCTGGTGTGCCGCCCGGTGCGAGGCCGCTCGGATCCGGCACGCATGCGTGCTCCCGGCCGGGAGGAGATCGTCGGGAAGGGGTGCCTTCCGCAGGGCGGAGCAGGCGTTCCTGAGCGTTCAGCCCACCCCGCCCATGCGAGCCGCCTCGCCGCATCATCTGCCACCACCGGGCCACGGCGGCACCGTCGGCCGCAAGCGACCGGCACGAGGACCCTATCCGGGGTGATGGCGACTGGATATGACTGAGATCACTTCTGCGGTCATCCGGGTGCGCCGGGTCGCAGGCGGTTGGTGGGAAAGCCGGGCGCATCGGCGCCGCCTGCCGGTGCGCGGGGTGCGGGGTGCGACGCACTGTGTACGGAGCGCGCCGGGCCGAACAAGCTCCGTGCCCGCTTTTCACGTAGTCTGAGGCCTTGCCCGTCCGGACCGGCGCGCCCCCGGCGGGAAGTTCAGGAGAGTTTGTGAGACTGGTTCGGCGTCCCCCGTCGATGTTCTTCGGTTGGTGGATCGTGGGCGGCGGGATGATGATCCAGATCCTCGTCGGCGGGCTCGTGATGCAGGCGTTCAGCTCCTACGCGCAGGTTCTGCGCGAACAGTTCGGCTGGAGCAAGACGATGTTCTCCTTCGGGTTCGCGATGACGCGGGTTGAGAGCGGGATCCTCGGGCCGGCTCAGGGTTGGGCGATCGACCGGCTCGGACCGAGGGCGATCACGCGTGTAGGCGTGACCGTCATGGCACTCGGTTTCGTGCTGTTCAGCAGGATCCATGAGCCCTGGCACTTCTTCGTGGCCTACTTCCTGATCGCGGTCGGTTCCAGCCTCTCCGGTTTCATGACGCTGACCGTCGCGGTTGTGAACTGGTTCGAACGGAAGAGAGCATTTGCGCTCGGCCTCCTCTCTACCGGATTCGCCATCGGGGGCCTTGCGATTCCCCTGGTCGTGCTCTCCTTTGAGACCATTGGATGGCGAAACACGGCGCTGGCCTCGGCGGCGATTACGTTCGTCGGCGGGCAGCTGGTCGCCACGCTGTTCAGACATCGTCCGGAGGATTACGGAATGTCTGTGGACGGCAGACCGCCGGTCTCCGATGAGACGGCGGGGGGCAGTAGCCGGGCGCCGTCTTCGGACTTCACGACCCGGGAAGCGCTGCGGACGCCGGCGTTCTGGTTCATCTCCCTCGGTCACGCGTCGGCGCTGCTCGTCGTCTCGGCGGTCATGGTGCACCTGGTGCTGCACGTCGTCGACAGCCTCGGCTACTCGCTGCAGGAGGCCAGCTTCGTGGTCGCGCTGATGACCGCGATGCAGATAGTCGGGCAGCTCCTCGGAGGATACCTCGGTGACCGGACGAACAAGAGAGCGATCGTTGTGGCGTGCATGGCCGGTCATGCAGTCGGGCTGCTCACCCTGGCCTACGCAACCGCCTTCTGGATGCTCGTCCTCTTCGCGGTCCTCCATGGGGTGGCCTGGGGGGCAAGAGGACCGCTGATGCAGGCGTTGAGGGCGGACTACTTCGGACGCACGTCCTTCGGGACCATCATGGGCTTCTCGTCGCTCATTGTGATGATGGGAATGATGGCCGGACCGATCGTGGCGGGAGTCCTCGCCGACACGACGGGAAGTTACGACCTCGGGTTCACGATCCTCGCAATCCTCGCCGCCATGGGTTCGGTGTTCTTCATACTGGCAACGCCACCGCGGCGTCCCGGCGAAGCGACGCCGAAGGTCGGCGCCAGGTCTCCGGCGGAGCAGGCACTCTCGCCCGGAGGCTGAACCGGGTCGCGAAGCCCCATCCGGGCGCTTGTCCGGGGCGACGGTGATAAGGTGAGCGTCATGACTGAACGCGTTCGAATTCCCTGGTTTCTCTCGATTGTGGCGGTGGCCATGATCGTCCTCGCCGGCGCCTGTTCCGGCGGCGACGACGGTGACGGCGCCTCGCCCACCAGCGACGCCTCGGGCTCTCAGTCCGATTCCACAGCCACCTCAGACGCCGGCGGCGACGATACCCCCGCGCCGGGAGCGGACACTGCGACGCCCGAACCAACTGCGACCGAGGAGAGCGACGGAGGCATGTCGGGCGATGTCGCGAAGCAGATGGCCGACATTCTGAAGAACGCTGACGAGGTCGAGTACGTGATCACCTACCGGACCGATGCCGAGTTCGAAGGGGGAACGTACGTCGGCCTGACGACGATGTACGAGGGAGGAGAGAGGAGCCGCGTTGACTTCGATGTTGAGGTCGCGGGCCAGAAGATCCAGGGCGCGTCGATCAACACCCCCGAAAAGAACTACTTCTGTAGCGACCAGGACGGCGAGCAGACCTGCTTTGAGTTCCCTGCCGGCCAGGAGAGCATCTTCCCCGACCCGAGTGAGCAGTTCACCGATACCGTCGATGCGTTCAGCGACGAGGCGGACCAGTACTCGATCAACGCGGCGCCGGGGAGGACGATCGCCGGCCAGAAGGGGACCTGCTTCGAGGTCGGCGGACCTGAGGGCACCGGTACCGTCTGTTTCAGCGAGGACGGCATATTGCTGCTCATGGAACTCGAGAGCCCCGAAGGCAAGTTCAGCCTCGAAGCGACGGAGTACAGGCTGGGCGTGACCGATGAGGACTTCGAGCCGCCGTATCCGGTGACTTCGTTCGGGGCGTGACGCCCCGAGTTCGCGCTGAGACAGTCGTTCACGCCCGCAGCAGGAGCCGAGTGCCCGTGCTCAGGCGTTGTCGAAGACGACCTCGACCAGCGGACTCCCGTCAACCCAGCCCTTCAGTTCGGCATCGGAGACCAGCTTCTTCAATCTCTTGAGAGATCTCAGGGCGTCGCGCTTCTCCGCACGGTCGGTGATCGCCCTCGCTCTTCCCGCAAGGTCCGCCTTGACGGATCCCTTGAGGTGGACCGTGATCGAGCCATCGGCCACGAGATTCGCGTACCAGCTGCGCTTGCCCGGGCGGCCCGTGATGAAGTAACGGCCGTCTGAGGCGTGAATCCAGATCTCAATCCGCTTCGGCTCTCGTGACTTTCGTCCGAGCGTCGTGATGTCGACAACCGGGTCATTGGCGAGCGCCTGACGAACAGTACTATCCATACCTTCCCCCATCCTGACGCGAATCCTACCGTCTCCGGAGTGCGGTTGGTGACGCCGGGCCGGTCGTTGCGGGCTGCAGATCCCGAGGAGCCGATGCCCCCCAGGGTTCAGATACTCCCTCCGCGATGGGGCCAGGGCTTGGCCGTCCTGTACCATCGCCCGTGGAGGTGAGCGATGGCAGACACATTCACTTACATCTCGCACAACCGGCTCGTCCTGAAGGACCGGATGCGCAATGCCTACCTCGGCGAGGTGCCGGAGCCCGTCGTCTACGGTGTGCAAGGCGCTCTTCGCGAGTACTACGGAGTCCCCGAGGGAGGGCCTCCGGTCGCGGCGACGCTGGACCACATCGTCGCCGCGGTTGGTGGCTGAATGTACGGAACGCTGGCCGGGGCACTGGCCGGGCGCAAGGTCGAGTTCGACCGCTCCACATTCGCTGCCGACGTCGACGGAACCGTCGAGGGAGACAAAGGGAAGACGATCCGGATCACGAAGATTCACATCAACTACGAGATCACGCTGAAGAATCCGGAGCAGCGGGCTGCAGCCGAACGTGCGCTCGAAGTGCACCCGGCTGGATGCCCGGCACACGAAAGCGTGAAAGACGCGATCGACATCAGCTGGTCGGCTGACCTCAAGGAGGCGTGAGCGAAAGCGGTTCCGAGTTCCGAGTTCCGAGTTCCGAGTTCCGAGTTCCGGGTTCCGGGTCCGACGCGCGGGCCCCGGCCCGGAACGGGAGCGAACGTCCCTCAGACCTCGTGGAACCGCGGCTCACGCTTCCTGAGTAAAGTCTTCGTCGCTTCTGCGTGCGCGGGCCGCTGCCGGGCCAGGGCCGCGCCGTGCGGTCATGCTGTGTGTTCTCGACGGCGGTCCGCGCGGTTCTATCTCGCCCCGTCGCTCCCGGCCGGCTGTGGGCGGTTGCCGGCGGGATCTGCGCCGCGAGTGCTCCCGCGACCCAGCTGCTGATACCGGACGTGCAGGAATACTCCCGCGGCGATCGACGCGACGCCGACGAAAAGAACCGCCAGCGACGGGCGGAGCACCGAGTCCGCGCTTCTCCGCACCAGGGTCTCTGCGACATCTGCCATGAGTGCGACACCAGAATCGGACAGCTCCGTGTCGTTGTCGATCACTCTGTTGCGAGCGAAGACGGGCGCGACCGACGTGAAGATAAGCCAGGCTGTCAGTCCCAGAGATGCCCAGACCACCAGGGCGATCCCCGGAACGAGACCGGGCCAGAGCCGGTGAGGGAGATAGAGAAGGCCCATCAGTGCCGCCAGGAACAAGAGGAGCGTCGCGCTGATGAGGCGGCCCCGGCCGGTAACCCAGCCCACGACCTCGCGGACGTTCTCGAATTCACCAAGCACGTCCTCTCGCGTTTTCCCTTCGTCGTCGGCGATCTGGGCCACAAGATCGAGACGGTTCTGAGAGTCGAGCTTCTCACGCAGCTCGGCTGTCGACTCGTCCAGGCGCTGGGCAAGCAGCTCGTCGATCACGGCCATGAGCGCCCCCGCCGTATCCTGCCTCTTCAGCGCCTCGTCGACCGCCTCTCTGGCATCGGAGTCTTCGAGCAACGAGTCCTGAGCGAAGAGCTCGTCGAGCAGGTCCTCTCGTTCGGCGTCCGTCAGCTCGTAGGTCGGGAGGTAGATTACGGCGTTCCCGTCCCGGATCTGGTCCATTAGTCCTTCGAGCTGATCGTGGAACTCCTCATAGCTTGTGACTGGTTCTGTCTCCATCTCGCCGATCATGTCGATCAGAAAGGCTGAGAGGGCCGGCTGCATGCGGTCGAGCACAGGCTGGAGCTCAATGAGGAGCACCAGGTCGTCGCTCTCGTGACGGATGTAGAGGAAGAAAGCCTGGAAGTTGGATCGTGCCTGGTCGCGAAGCCAGTCGACGCCGACGATCTCGCGGATCAGCTCCGACAGCTCGGCACTGGTTGTGTCGCTGTGAGCGATGATCTTCTCGGTCGTCTCGGATTGCTCGACTTCGAGCAGAAACTCGTCCAGCACCCGGGCGTAGGCGTCGTTCTCGTCCAGGGCGTCGAGATAGTAGTCGGCGTTGAGAAAGTGCCTGTCGACGGCGTCGGTCGCCACGCAGCTGATGAAGACCGCGCCGAGGAGCAGGAAGAGTATTGGCGTGAATACCACGCGCGAGATGATCAGGATAATCCTGCCCATGTCAGCCCTGCGTCACACTCTAATGTCATCGGGAGGCGAGTGCCGTTCGGGAGGGGAGGTCGCGCCGAATGGCCCTTGTCACTGAGGGATGTGGTGCGCACGGTGAGAGAGGGCGCGTCGGCCGGCCCGAGGAAGCGGGGCCTGCCGGCTGTGCCAACAACCGTACTGGAGCCGAAAGATGCACTTCGTCGAATTCATGGAAGCCGGCGGTCACGAGGAGTTTGCCGTGTGGACCGACCCTGCCGTCGGGCTTCGGGCATTCATTGCGATCCATGACACGACGCTGGGCCCGGCCCTCGGCGGTACCCGGATCTGGCCTCATGCGACCGCGGACGAGGCGATCATGGACGTATTGCGGCTCTCCCGTGCGATGACCTACAAGGCCGCCGCGGCGGGGCTTCCTTTAGGCGGCGGGAAGGGCCTCATCATGGCCGATCCGAGGACGGACAAGACAGAGGCGATGTTCCGCTCCTACGGCAGGTTTGTGGATACCCTCCAGGGGCGGTATGTGACAACCGAGGACGTGGGTGCCGCGGCCGAGAACATGGAGTGGATCTCGTACGAGACGTCGCACGTCGTGGGCTTGCCCGAATCACTGGGGGGCTCCGGGAACCCCAGCGTTGTGACCGCTTTCGGAGTGTTTCAGGCAATGCGGGCCTGTGCGCTCGAACGATGGGGAAGCACTTCGCTCGAAGGGCGGCGGGTTGCGATGCAGGGCTTCGGACATGTAGCGAGCTCGCTGGCCGAGCACCTCGTGGAGGCGGGGGCGCGGTTGGTTGTCGCCGACATCTTCGAGTCGGCTGTGGCACGGGCGAGAGAGATCGACGGTGTCGAGATCGTGGCTCCAGATACGATCTACGACGTCGAGGCCGATATCCTCGCCCCCTGCGCTCTAGGTGGCGTGCTCAATGCGGATACGATTCCCCGACTTCAGGTGCCGATCGTGTGCGGGCCTGCCAACAATCAGCTGGCGGGCAGCGGGGATGCGGCGGCGCTGTCGGCCCGGAACATCCTCTACGCGCCTGACTACATCGTGAATGCCGGCGGCGTGATCAATGTCTACTACGAGCTCGGGCGAACATACGAGCGCGAGCCGGCGATGGCCAAGACTGCCAAGATCTTCGACACGACAGCCGAGTTGCTGTCGACGGCAAAGGAGGAGGGGATCACTACCGCAGCAGCGGCGGATGCCCTGGCGGAGGCGAGGATCGAGTCGGTACGGGCGGCGCGGGGATAGCGACCGCACGCGCGTGATCGGCGGTGTGGATTTCGAGCGCTCTCCGGACGTCTTCACGTCGCACGTCCGAGCGTGACCCGGAGACGTTCGGCCGCCGGCCCCGACGCCTCTGCGGGTCGTCGCTCGCCTCGTTGACCTTGGATGGCTGAATCTCTGCGAACCGCGCATAATGCTCTCACGCCGGCCGCCGGGGAATCTGAAGGCCCGGCGAGACACCGAGGAGGAGCTGACAGAAGATGAGCGCAGACCCCCTGCACACCCGCCTTTGCGACGTCTATGGATGCGAAGTGCCGGTCGTCGCTTTTGCCCACACAAAGGACGTTATTGCGGCCGTCACGAACGCCGGAGGGATCGGCGTTCTCGGCGGGGCCGGACGCACTCCGGAGGAGCTTCGCTCCGATATCCGCTGGATAAAGGAACGTGTTGAAGGGCGGCCCTACGGCGTCGACCTGCTTGTTCCGGCATCGTTCGTCGAAGGGAACCGGGAGGACCTCGAGGGAATGATCCCGCAGGGGCACCGGGACTTCGTGACCGGGCTCATGAGTGACAACGATATTCCTCAGCCGCCCAAAGGGATCGGTCGTGAGGGCGGACTGGGGCCCGACCTGCTCCGCAACTCGCGAGCCCAGCTGGAGGTCCTTTTCGAGGAGAAGGTCCCGATCTTCGCCTCCGGCCTGGGCAGCCCCGCGTTCATCATCGATCGGGCGCACGCGGAGGGGATGAAGGTCTGGGGACTGGTCGGCCTCCCGCGGCAGGCGCAGCGGCAGATCGACGCCGGCGTCGACGTGATCATCGCCCAGGGGTCCGACTCCGGCGGGCATAGCGGTACAGTCGGCACCTTCACCCTCGTGCCCGAGGTGGTGCGAATGGCCGAAGGGACGGATTCACTCGTCCTCTGCGGGGGCGGGGTTTGCACCGGCCGCCACCTCGCGGCGGCAATGGCCATGGGTGCGCACGGAGTTTGGACCGGCACCATCTGGCTGGCGACGCACGAGTCTGAGACCCAGATGTTCATCAAACAGCGCCTGATCGAGGCCCGCGCGGAGGATGCCGTGCAGTCGAGGGCGACCTCCGGGAAACCGATCCGGCAGCTGCGGTCCAAGTGGAGCGAGGCCTGGAAGCAGCCCGGGGCGCCGGACCCGCTTCCGATGCCGCTCCAGCCCATGCTCGTCGGCGACATCCTGGCCGGGATCAACATCGCAAAGATGGAGGACTGGCAGACGACTCCCGCCGGACAAAGTGTCGTCGGCATTCACGCGATCCGGCCGGCAGCAGATGTCGTCTTCTCGCTCGTCGAGGAGGCGCAGGACCAGTTCGACCGGATCAGCGGGGCGCCCGTCGACTGAGCGATGAGCGACGCTGCGTCCGCCGGAAAGGGTGAGCGCAGGATCTACCGGGATCCGGCGCTCGAAGGACGGCGTGTTCAGGCAGATGGCGGATCCGAAGCCATCGATCGTGCGCACGGCGGCAAGATCGCCCATGCGTCCCGGGACATGTTCGAAGGGGTGCTCACCGGGCGGCGCATGGATGACGGCGACCCTCCCTGGCGCTGGCTGGAGATCGGGCAGCTGACCGACAAGCCCTCCGGTTTCGCGGACCAGACCGTCTGGTGCGAGGAGTCCTATGTCTATTTCCTGGACGACTGAGGCGGAGGTACCGGCGCTGTGCACATAGTGGTCGCCGTCAAGCAGGTGCTCGACCCCGAGGGGGTGAACAGCTACGCGCTCTGGGGGCGACTGGAAGTCGATCAGAACGGCCGGGAGTTCACTGTTGGTGATCTCATCCCTCCCATCATCAACGCCTACGACGAGCAGGCCGTCGAGGCGGCCCTGCGGCTGAAGGATGCGCTTCCCGACTGCCGCGTCACGGCCGTGGCGGTTGGCCCCCCGTCCACGAATGAAGTCCTCAAGCGCTGCGTCGCGATGGGCGCCGACGACGCGATCCAGGTCATCGATCCCGAGTCATCACGGGCCGACGGCTTTCGCACGGCGGCCCTGCTTGCCTCGCTTGTGAAGGAGATGGAGGACGTTGAGCTGGTCGTCTGCGGTCGCCAGGGGTCCGACTACGATCAGGGAACGGTCCCGGCCGTACTCGCCGAAAGACTCGGCGCAGCCTATGTGACGCTCGCGGCCGATGTCGCCGCCGTCGCCGACGCTGTACGCGTCACGCGCGCCACGCCCGCCGGCGAGGAGATAGTCGAGGCCCGCTACCCGGCCGTGGTGACGGTCAGCAATGAGCTGGGCACGCCTCGCTATCCGACGAGCCGGGGGATGCTTCAGGCTCGGCGAAACCGCCCGGCGGTCCGCCAGGCCGGCGAACTCGTGGATGCAGCGCGGGGTACGTCCGGCGTGGAAATCGTGGAACTCTTCGTTCCCGATGTGCAGGGCCACTGTGAGGTGATTGAGGGCGATTCGCCGGCGGCGAAGGCGGCAACCCTGATGACACGGCTGAGAGAGGTGGGGGCGCTCGATGGCTGAGACGGTGCTGGTCGTCATGACCGAAGTGGGCTCCGACGGGAGCATGGGCTCGCCGAGCCTCGAAGCCGCCGGCCTGGGAGCAGCGCTGGCGGAGAGCCGGGGGAGCAGCTGGACGGCACTGGTCGCGACGCCTGTTCCTGCGCCCCTCGAAAGGGAGGCCGCCGAACGCGGCGCGGCCGGTGTCTATTCGGTCAGAGTTTCACCGGACAGGCCGGCGGGCGACCAGATCCTCGGTGCCGTGGATGCTGTGGCGGCCGCCCGGGACGTCAATGCCATCGTCGTGAACCGGGGCAGTCATGTCCTCGACGTAGCTCCCAGGGCGGCGGCACGACTCGGCGGCGGCTGTGTCATGGGCGTGACCGAACTCCGTGAGCATGAGGGCGAGCTGCGAGTGGTGGCCTCCATCTACGGGGGCGCGGCCAGAGGTGTGTACAGGTTCACAGCCGGCGGTCCCCCCGTCCTCAGTCCGGCCCCGGGTGCCGCGGAGCCCCCCGGTCGACTCGAGGGCCGCGAGGCTCCGGTCGAGACTCTGACCGGCGCTGCCGAGGGTCCGGTGAGCGTGGTCGAGCCTCTGAGGGAACCCGAAGGGCCTCGCCTCGAGGACTCCCCGGTCGTCGTCTCGGGCGGGCGGGGGATCAAGAAGGCCGAGAACTACGCTCTTATCGAGGGGCTTGCCTCGGCGCTGGGCGGTCTCGCGGGAGCCTCCCGTGCGATTGTCGATGACTCATGGGCCACTCCTTCGCAGCAGGTCGGGCTGACGGGCAAAGTCGTCACCCCACGGCTCTACGTCGCCGCCGGGATTTCGGGAGCGAGCCAGCACATGGCGGGCTGTTCCAACAGCAAAGTGCTCGTTGCCATCAACACGGATCCCGAGGCCCCGATCTTCCGCTACGCACACTTTGGGGTAGTGGACGATTGCCTCGAAGTGCTACCGGAGCTGATCCGGCTCGCAAGGAGCGAGTGACCCGAGTTCCGGTTCCGGGTCCCGGGTAATGCCTCGTCGCTGCCACGCTCTGCCTCACCGGTCGTTGGCAG
>CAZHMF010000064.1:0-12636 GCA_964533605.1 uncultured Anaerolineaceae bacterium | reverse complement strand
CCACCGGGCACCCGAGAGTTTCGCGGTCCCCTCAGTCTGGCCATGGAGGAGCTCGGCCTTGCCGGTGCCCGGCTGCCCTCCCCCGAGCAGCTCTGGGCGCTGCGGTTGGGTGCGAACGACGATGAGCGCGAAGGCTGGCGAGCCCTCACCTGCCCGACGAGTATGGGGGTTGTCCATTTTCCCTCCGGAGAAGTTGTGCTCATGCCGGATGCCGAGTTCCTCCGGCATCTCAGACCCGAGGACGAACTCGTGGACGGCGGTCTTCCCCTCTCTCCGCCTGACGTGGCCGGTGGCATCACGGTCCCGGCCGAGGCCCTCGCGGGCCGCTCGTTCTACGATTGCGTAGCGGGTACGAACATCGAATTCCTCCGGCTCATCGTGGGCGGGCTTTACGATGCCGTGGTGGAGGAGCTCGCCTCCATTCCGGATGCCCGCTTCCGGGTCGTTCACCAGAACGCGGCCTTCAGCGAACCCCTTGGCTTCTCGCTGGTCTTCGATCCGCTGAATGCCTACGGGAGCGGGGTGTCGACCTGCACTGCACTCGACTCGCGCATCGGCCCGGTCACGGGCCTCCTGGCGGCGGGAGAGTCGCCCCTCGACCGTATATCGCCCGACATCCTGCCGCTCTTCCAGCCGAACGCTCTCTTCTGAGGCACGACCTTCCCGGGCGGTGTAGTCTGCACGACCTGGGAGTCGAACTCGATGTCCGGTCCGCTCGAATCCGTCCGCGTTCTCGACCTTACCGGCCCGATCGGCCACTACGCCGGCCGGCAGCTCGCCGACCTGGGGGCCGACGTCATCAAGATCGAGCCGCCCGAGGGAGACCTGGCGCGTGGCTTCGAGCCCAGGATCCCGGGAGTTCCTGAGCCGGAGTCGAGCTTCATGTTCGTTCTCCTCAACGCCAACAAGAGAGGTATTGCGCTCGACCTCAGCGCCCCGGAGGGCCGCCGGCTGCTGCTCGATCTCGCCGCCTCGGCCGATGTGGTGCTCGATTCGTTCTCTCCGGCCCGGGCGGCTGCTCTCGATCTGGACGACAGGGAGTTCAGAGCGGCGAGAGAGGATCTCGTCCACACGTCCATCACGGGATGGGGTCTGAGAGGACCGTATGCGGACTGGGCCTACGCGGACATCGTTGGCTGCGCGATGAGCGGTGTGATGGCACTCGCCGGATTCCCGGACGGACCGTCCGAACAGCTCCCGGACCACCAGGGCTACACGTGTGCGTCGATCAACGCCGTCGCCGGAACCGTCGCCGCTCTTCTTCACCGGCAGAAGACCGGCGAGGGCCAGCTCGTCGAGGTCGCGATGCAGGAGTCGCTGTCGATGGCGCAGGAGACCGCGATGCAGAGCGCGGATATTCTCGGTGTCGACCGCGCACGGGTCGGGTTCGCGTCGGGTACGCTCGGCATCTCGCTCCCCGGTGTCGGCCTCTACGCAGCGGCCGATGGCTGGGTCTACTACATGGCGATGGGAACGGCCGGCAGCGGGTTCCAGGGCCTGCTCGGATTCATGCGCGACGAGGACGCGGGCGGCGATCTCGATGAGGAGCCCTACGCGAGCTTCATCGCCGAGACTTCGAACCGGACGATGATTGTCCAGCTTCTCGCCGACCCGGACCGGGCCGCCGCCACCAGAGCGCTCCTCGATCACATCGACGAGGTCGTGCGTGCCTTCAGCGCTGCCCTCCCAAAGCGATACCTCTACGAAGAGGGCCAGCGCCGGCGCATCCTCGTCGGGATGGTGAGCACGCCGGCGGACATCGCTGCCAGCCCTCAGCTCGCCGACCGCGACTGGTTCCTGGCGCTCGAGGACCGGGGCCGCGGGCTCTCGCTCCGCTATCCCGGCTTCCCCTGGCGGTTGAAGGCGACTCCGGCGACGCTGCGCCGTCCGGCGCCGCTGCTCGGTGAACACACCGAAGCGGTGCTGGTCGAAGCCGGCCTGAGCGCCCGGCAGATAACGGACCTGCAGGCCGCAGGCGTGGTGCAATGAGCACCGCGCGGGTACTCGAAGGGGTCAAAGCGCTCGATCTCACCTGGTTCGGAGCGGGCCCGATCGCGATGCGCAGCCTCGCCGGCCTCGGCGCCGACGTGGTCCGCGTCGAAACCGAGAACCGCCCGGACGGCCTGCGAATCGCCGGACCCCGGCCCGAGGGCTCCACGAGCCTCAACCTTTCCGGCTACTACAACAACTTCAATGCCGACAAGCGCAGCATCACGATCGACCTGACCCGGCCGGAGGGTCAGGAGCTGGGTTACAGTCTGGTCGCCTGGGCGGACATCATGATGACGAACATGACCGCCAGGGCGGTCCGCAACATCGGCATGACCTGGGACCGGGTGCGGGAGGTCAATCCCGGGATCATCGCCGTTTACCAGCCGATGCAGGGGATGACCGGCCCGCACGCAGAGTTCGGCGGTTTCGGGGCGATCCTGAGCACGATTTGCGGGTCCAACTACCTCGCCGGCTTCGAGGCGAACCCTCCGGTCGGAGTCGGGACGAACTACCCGGACTACGTGGTCAATCCGATCCAGGCCGTGACGGCTATCCTCTCGGCCCTCTTCCACAAGCGCCGGACGGGTGAGGGGCAGCTGATCGACATGGCGCAGCTCGAGTCTTCGGTAGCGGCGCTGTCGGGGCCTCTTTTCGCCGAGATGAACGGCGGTCCTCGCTACGTCAGGTCGGGCAACCGCCACCCGACCTTCGTGCCGCACGGTGCTTTCCGCGTGCGCCAGACGCGGGAGGATCCGGACCGCTGGCTCGTCCTCGCCTGTATGAACGAAGAGCAGTGGGTGGCCCTGGCCGCCGTCTGCGGGCATCCCGAGTGGTCGTCCGATCCCAGGTTCATGACGCGGGCGGCGCGGCAGGCCTGCGAGGACGAGCTGGAGCAGCTGCTGACCGAGTGGGCGGCCGAGCAGAGCGGGCGGGAGGCATTGGAGCGCCTGCAGGCCGCGGCTGTTCCGGCCGGTTTGGTGCTCTCGGCCTCGGATGTCCTCGCCGACTCCCACCTCAAAGAGCGCGGGTACTTTGTGTACCTCGATCAGGCAGAGGCAGGCCTCAGGGCGTACGACGGGTCAGGCTTCCACCTGTCCCGCACGCCGCTCGAACCGACCCGTGCGGCACCACTCCTCGGCGAGCACACATTCGAGATCGCCACAGAGATCCTGAGCCTCTCGGAGGACCGGATCGCCGATCTCGTGGCCGCTGAGGTTCTGCGCTGAGGGAGGCACCCGGCGGCCGGCTACTGGTCCGTTCGAATCAGCTCGCGCTCGCGGATGAACTGTGCCAGCGCCGCCGTTCCCTCGTCGCTCCCCCGAACGACGCGTGATTGAGACCCGCGGGCCTGGCCCCCGGCCACCAGGAAGCGGAGACGTTCACGGGCGTCCATCCCGGGCAGCGGCACGAGCATCCCGGAGAGGCTGGGTGGGGGCGAGCGGAATCGCTCGCTGCCGGTTCGGGCTGTGGCGATTGCCTCCGGGCTCACACTGATCTGCCCGATGTCCGCCCGGCGTGACCGCAAACGGGCCGGGGTGGTCGGGAAACGTGGTTCGGCAGCGCCCCTGAAGATGCTCATCACTCCGGGAAGGCGGATCCGCACCACCTCGCGGAAGCCCGCATCTCGCCTCCGCTCAGCCGTCGCAGCCCCCTCGCCGAGGTCCGGCACTCCTGTGACCGCCTGGACCACCGGCATCCCGAGTCGCTGGGCGATCACTGCGGCCGTGCCACTGCCGCCATGGTCGGACGACGCCCAGCCGGCAATCACGAGGTCGAACGGTCCCGCAGCATCGATTGCGCCGGCCAGTTGCGCACCGGCTTCCAACGATGAGGTGGGCTCCGAGCCGGTGACGTGTATGACTGCAGTCGCCCCCTGGGCGAGGGCCGTGCGAAGTACCGTTTCCGCATCGCTCGCGTCCTCGGTCGAAGTGAAGGCAGTGACTTCTCCTCCGCTCGTTTCGGCCAGCTGGACCGCAACCTCCAGGGCCGCTGCGTCGACAGGGTCCATGAGGCGAACCGCTCCGCGGGAGTCGAGGGCGCCGTCCCGGGTCAACCTGAAAGGTGCCTCCGGATCGAGGATCCGGTGAACGCAGGCAGCGATCTTCATGATGCTGTCCCCTTGCCCTCGAGTTCGCTCAGGAGCTTGGTGACCACCTCCCCGGCGTCCGCGACCACCGCGAGGTCCGCTTCGCTCATGATCGGGGCGCGCTCGTCCGTGTTGATGGCCACCAGAGCCGCGGCCTCGCGGATGCCCACCATGTGCTCGCGTGCGCCCGAGATCCCGCAAGCCAGGTAGAGCTGTGGCGCCACTCGGGAACCCGTCTGGCCGACCTGTTTCGTGCGCGGCATCAGTCCCAGGTCAACGGCAACACGAGAGGCGGCGACCGTACCACCCAGCTTCCTCGCCAGCTTCGCGAGCAGGCGGAATCCCTCCTCTCCCCCGGCTCCGCGCCCGCCCGAGACGATCACGTCGGCCTCGCCCAGTTCCAGCGAGTCCGGATCGGGCGCGTGGCGGTTGAGCAATGCAACGCGCGGCTCCGCGATGTCCGGGATGGAGACTACTTCGCAGGGCCGCCGCTCGGCCCGCGGCGAGGCGAGGAAGGCATGCTCTCGCACCGTGAATACGCACCGGCGGTCGTGTGTCACCGTAAGTTCCGACGATACCTGTCCCCCGAAGCAGGAGCGCACGACTCTCAGCGAGGCCCCATCTTCCGAGACGGCCAGCCGTTCGCAGGCCGTCACGAGTGGCCCGCCCAGCTGAGCCGCCAGCTGCGAAGCGAGGTCCCGTCCCCAGATGTTGTCCGGGATAAGCGCCAGGGCCGCCGGGGATTCGATGACTTCGCCGGCGGCCGCGACGAAGGTCTCGACAGGGGCACTGTCGCCGGTCCCCGTCACCATGACCGCGCGGTCGGCGCCGTACTCTCCGAGGCTCTCAATGCCCTTGCATTGCCCGAGCAGAACGGCGACCTCAGCTCCCATTGGATCGGCGAGCGACCGTGCGCCCGTAACGAGCTGCGACGTCCACGGTGACGGAGTTCCGCCGCGGGATTGTCCTATGACCCAGATTGCATCCGTCACGCGTTCCCCTTTCCCATCAGACCTTTGCGGCGGCGACCGAAGCGTCGCGGATCGCGGCCCGGATGTCGCGCGGTGCGATGACATCGCCGGCACTGAGGATGACGGTCGAGCCGGCCCCGGCCTGGAGCTCGGTCAGCAATCGGCTGTTGGCGTCGTCTCCAAAGGCCACAACAACGGTATCTGCCTCGAGAGTCGTTTCAGCGAGCGAGTAGCGGTTGCGGACCTCCACCTCATGCTCCCGGATGGCGACAAGCTCCATCATCGGCGTGATCCGCGCTCCCATGCCCAGCAGCCGTCGATGGGTCTCGAGGCGTGTGGTCTGGTCCCAGAGATCTGCCGCGACGAAGGCGTCCGTCAACACATGGACACTCTTGCCTTGCGCGGCAACGAATTCTGCCACTGTGAGCCCCTGGAATCTGTGCTCTGCATCTCCGAGCACGACGATGACCTGCTCCCCCGGTTCGACGAAGCCCCTCATGATCGACCGGACGTCAGTGACGTGAGGCTGGTCGAGTCCCGGCACCATCGGGAGCCTGCCGATGCCACCGGTTGCTACCACGATGATGTCGGCAGCGAATCCAAGCGCGTCCTCGGCACTCGCCTCCTTGCCCGATACGACGGTGACGCCGGCCCTTTCGAGAGCTCTCGCATGGAAGTCGGCCAGCGCCGCCAGGCGGGCGCGGAACGGTGCCCTCGCCGCGATCCTGAGCGCGCCGCCTACTTCTGCTTCGCGTTCCCAGAGCGTGACCTGGTGCCCGCCCGCAGTCAGTTGCAGCGCGGTTTCGGCACCGGCCGGCCCGCCGCCGAGCACGAGGACTCTCTTCGGCGTTTCGACAGAACCCGCCGCCACCGGATCAGTCGCCGCTCGGGCAAGCTCGGGGTTCACGGCGCAGGAGGATCCCTCTGTCGTGCAGGCCTGGTTGCAGGCTATGCAGGGACGGATTTCGTCGACCCGTCCCTCGCGAGCTTTCTGTGGGAACTCGATGTCGGCCAAGGTTGCGCGCGACATGCCGATCAGGTCGGCCACGTCGGCTGCAAGCAGCGACTCGGCTGTGTCCGGTCCATCGATCCACCCCGTGTAGATCACGGGAAGTCCGGAGGCCTCCCGCAGTGCCCGGGCGATGTCGGAGCCGGTCCCCGGCTCGTCGCCCATGATCGGCACGTAGCCCGGAGTGCTCGTCAGGAGGTCGACGCCACCGCCGCTCGCGAGGCTGCGGGCGACGGTCGCGGCCTGCTCCACGGTCATCCCGCTCTCCAGATGGTGTTCCGGCCCGAGCCTCACGCCAACTATCGGGCCGTCGCCGATGCGTTCCCGAATGGCGGCGATGATCTCCACGAGAAAGCGGCGGCGGTTCTCCTCGTTGTCGCCGTACTCGTCGTCGCGCTGATTGGTGAGCGGCGAGAGGAACTCGCCGATCAGATATCCCTCACCGGCATTGACGTCGATACCGTCGAAGCCGGCCCGGATGGCGCGCTCCGCTGCAGCTGCGAACGCCTCCACGATCTCGGCGATCTGCTCTCGGTCCATGGCGTGAGGGATCACGCCACCGCCGGGCGGGAATGTGGACCCGAGCGGGGCCGGTACGGCCGACGGCGCCCAGAGCGGAAGCGAATGCAGGCCCGTGCCACCGAGAAGCCCGTTGTGGTTCAGGTGAGCAAGGATTCGGGCCCCGTGCTCATGTACGGCGGTGGTGACCGCACGGTATGGCTCGATGATCCGGTCCGAAGTGTTTTCGATGATGCGCGGGGTCGGAGTGCTTGTGGGATGTACGCTCTGCGGTTCTGAAATGATCAGCCCTAGCCCGCCCGCTGCCCGCCGGCCCCAGAACGTGGCAAGTAGCGGCAGCGGAATGTTCGCGTAATCATCGAGCCCGGCCCAGTTCCAGCCGAGCCCCGTCGCCACGATCCGGTTCCGGATCTGCAAGTGCCTGATCGCAAACGGCGCGAACAATCCGGGAAACGTCTCGCTCGCCATTGTCCCCCTCTCAGCAGTCCCGTACCGCAGCCTTCGACGTCAACGGTCGCGGGTCCGGGGTCAGAGTTCTTTGCCCGCCCGGTTCCCATCCCGCGTGGCGTACAGCAACCGGCGGGGGGCGTTCGCATCGCCGATGAGCTTCACCTCGGGCACCCGATCTCTCAGCGCGTGGTAGAGCCAATCGTTTGCTTTTCCGCCGACGGCGAAGACGACCGTGTCGGCTTCGACTTCCCACTCCTCGCCTGTGATCAGTGAGTAGAGGGTCACGGCTGTGCCGTCGATCCGCCTCACCCAGGCTCCGGGCACGAGGTCCGCGCCTTTCTCCACGACCCGCGGCATGAGCATCACGATCGTGTTGTGCTCGACCTCCTCGCCCGCAACCTCGCGTTTGGTCACGAGCATGACCTGATGGCCACGATCGAGGAGGAACTCGGCAGTGCTCAGCCCCTCCTGATGATTCTCAGCGCTCGCCAGGACGACGCGCTCGCCCACCTCGACCTTCTCGTCGAGGACGGCCCGCACTTCGGTCACGTTCGGGCCGTCCGCACCCGGGATATCGTCGGGAATGACGGCCGTAGACCCCGTTGCGACGACCACCGCGTCGGGCTTCAACTGCTCGACCATCTCGAGAGTGACCTCGGTGCCGAGGTGGACATCAACCCCGAGGCGTTCCATCTGAGGCGGGTAGTAGCGGGCCGCATCCCCGAAGTCGATACGGAGGGGCGCTTTCGCCGCGGTCAGGATCTGCCCTCCCAGCTCCTCGCTTCGCTCGTAGAGGGACACTTCATGCCCGCGCTCAGCCGCCACCCTCGCCGCTTCGAGCCCGGCGATGCCGCCTCCGATGACCATCACCTTCTTCCTCTTCGAGGCGGGCGTAAGAATCATCTCCCGCTCGAAACCGATGTCTGGGTTCACGGCACAACCGATGCCGAGCGGCAGCCCCATCGTCCCCCGTCCCCAGCAGGCTTCGTTGCAGGCTATGCACTTGCGGATCTCGTCGACGCGACCTTCGCGCGCCTTGTTGGCCCAATCAGGATCGGCGATGAGAGCCCGGTTGAGAGCGACGACGTCGGCGTAGCCGTTCGCGATGATCTGCTCCGCCTGGACGGGGTCGTTGATGCGCCCGACGACGAAGACGGGGATGTCGACGACCTCTTTGATCTGCGCGGCCGCGTACACGAACGCCCCCAGCGGGACATACATGGGCGCGATTATGGTCTCCATCGAGGCGTAATTGCCGACACTGATGTTCAGGTAGTCGAGCTTGCCGGTGTCGGCGACGCGCTTGAGCAGCCGGGCCGACTCCTCGACGGTGAGTCCCCCGTCGACGAATTCGTCGGCAGAGAAACGCATGCCGACGATCTTCTCGTGTCCGGCCCCCTGGCGGACGGCGTCGACGATCGCCAGAACGAAGCGGGCGCGGCGCTCTTCGTCGCCGCCCCATTCGTCATCGCGGCGGTTGAAGTAGCCCGAGGAGAACTGGGTGATGATGTATCCGTGGGCGCCGTGGATCTCGATCCCGTCGACTTCGGTCTGGGAGAGCACCTGCCCGGCATGGCCCCAGGCGTGAATCATCTCGTCAATGTCGGATGAGGTCATGACGTGGGGCACCGTGTGTTGCCGTGGAGTGGCGACGCCGGAGGGCGACCAGGTGGCGTCTATTGCGCCTCCGGCCTGGGTTCCACCGTGCCAGGGCTGCACGAAGAAGAGGGCACCGTGACGGTGCATCGCCTCTGCCGCGATGTTGTGACGCTCGACGAACTGCGGATTGTGGAAGGGAGAAACGCCCATCCCCGCCGGGTGGACGGGCATCACGCCGGTGGAAACCGCCGCCACTCCCCCGCGAGCCTTCGCCTCCCAATAGTCGATCGAGGAATCGGCGGGGAGGAAATCGGCCCGCGTGAACCCCGGATGGTGTGGGGGCGAGTAGATGCGGTTGCGAAACGTCCCAGTCCCTACCTGAAGAGGGGAGAAGAGGTGCCGGAACTCAGGTACCGGGCCTGCCGACTGCGGCATCAACCTGCTGTTGGTCATCGCGCTCCCCTTTCGGGATGCCGGACCGCTCGATTGAACACTCCGAAGGGGCGTCCACGTTCAGGTCCGCACGCGCCTGTGCGAGGGCGGTAGTTTAGGCCGTGGTCCCGACGCGAGTCCACAGGTCATGTTCATTGGCTATGAGGATCGGGCGCCGGCGTCCTTGCCAGGCCCTGACGGGCATTACTAACCTGCGAGAACGTTCTCCATCGGCAGGACCAGCGGCGGCTCACGGAGGAAGGTCAGCTCTTCCATGCGCTTCATGGCGGCGCCGATCGCCGCCTCGCCGGTTGGCTTTACCGAGATGACGAAGGCGAGATTGTCCGGATCCTGGCTGGGCTCCTCGAAGACGGCGTCGATGTTGATCTTCTCGCCGGCGATGATGGCCGCGAGGCGGGCGATGATGCCGACCTCGTCTTTCACGAGGAAGCGCAGGAAGTACGGTGTCTCGCTCCCTTCGACCCCCACGTCCGTCATCGTTTTCGGCTCCCAGTAGCCGAAGGCGGGGGCACGCGACGGGATTCCACTGCGGAGATCACGAGCCGCGCTCATTATGTCGCTGACGACCGCGACGCCCGTGGGTGCGCCGGCACCGCGGCCGTAGTAGAGGGTGTCCTCGCCGTAGGTCCCCTTCACCCAGATCGCGTTGTAGGAACCCTCGACCTTCGCGAGCATCGCGGTCTGCGGGACGAGTACGGGGCGTACTTTGAGAGACAGGCTGTCCCCGTTGCGCACTCCGGCGGCGATGAGCCGGATCGTGTAGCCGAGGCGGTGCGCATAGGCGAAGTCGGTGGGCGTGATGTGTGTGATCCCCTGGCAGAAGATGTCCTTCGTGGCCACTCGCGCACCGAAACAGAAGTTGGCGACAATTGCGAGCTTCGAGCGAGCGTCGTAGCCCTCGACATCCGCCTCCGGATTCGCCTCCGCGTAGCCGCGCTCCTGGGCTTCCGCGAGGATATCCGCGAACGGTGCGCCGGTCCTTTCGATCTCCGTGAGAATGAAGTTGCAGGTGCCGTTGAAGATCCCGTAGACGGCCTCGACCCGATCGGCTGCGATGCCTTCGCGCAGCGCATTCAAGACCGGGATGCCTCCGCCCGCACTCGCCTCGAAGTGCAGCGATGCGTTGTTCTCGCGGGCGAGGCCCGCCAGCTCTCCTCCGTGGAGGGCGAGAAGCTCCTTGTTCGCCGTGACCACAGGACGGCCGAGGGCGAGTGCTGCCTTCTGAACATCCTGCGCGACGCCCGTGCCGCCGACGACCTCGACGACGATGTCCGCATCCGGGTGCTCGACGGCTTCGCGCCATTCGCGAGTCAGCAGGCGGGGACCGGTTGCGGTGTCGATCTCGCGTCGCTCTTCAATCTCGAGACTGGCCGCCGCGCGAAGGTGGAGCCTGAAGCCCAGCTTTCGCTCCAGGTCGGCCGTGTTTTCGTCGAGAATCCGAATCGCTGCGCCGCCGACGGTACCCATTCCTACGATTGTAATGTTCACGTCACTCATATTTCTTTCAGTCCCGCCCCGCAGGGCTCCGAAGTGCTTCCATCATACGGGCAGCTGCGGTGAGGGTCCGGCGATCGGGGCAGGGGCCGCAGGCGGGATGGCCATCCTCGTGCGGCCGGGCTTCAGATTCTCCTTCCGGCGGCCGTTACTTGAATGTAACTGCCGGGTCACGGCCCGATCGCACGCGATGCAGTCCTCAACCGGTGGGATCGAGCCGGGGTGCGCCCTTTTTCGTGGTCCGGGATGCGGACGGAGGCGGATATGAGTTCACGAAGTTGGATGCCGCTTGCTGCTCTGGTGCTGCTTGCGGTCCTTGCGCTTGCAGTCACCACAGGCTGCGGCGGTGACGACGGCGATACGACGCCCGGTACGAAGGCGACCGGCGCGAGCCAGCCTGCGGCCACAGAGGCGCCCGATGACGCAGACTCGACCGGGGACAGCGAAGATGCTGACGGTGAGAGCGACGCGGCCACGGACGGCGAGAATGAGGACGGCGATTCGGATGGCCAGGAGCCGGCGGCGGGACGGATAGTCGTGACGTCGAGCCCGATCAGCGGCCAGAAGGACAAGATTCTGCTTGTCTTCGGACCGGCCAATGCGTCGGAGGCCTGCGCAAGGATCGAAGGGGACGGCTGGTCGCTGCCCGAAACGGCGCTCAGGGACCGTGACCCCGACTCGGACCCGTGCAGTGATCTCGGCGCCGAGTCGATGTTGGATCCGGGCGAATACTTCCTCACAGTGAGCGTCGTCGTGCCGGGCGAGCAATCCGCGAGCGCGACTGCGTCCGTGCCCGTGAGGGTCGTCGATGGAGATGCCAGGGTCGAGATCGACGGCAGTAAGCTCTCCGGGAGTGTCCAGGCAGGTGATCCGGGGCGCATCCTCGTCACTTCGTCGCAGATCACCGGCCAGGCCGGGAAGATCCTCGTGGTCATGGGCCAGGGCAATGCGGGGAGCGTCTGCGCGATGATCGAGTCCGACTCCTGGAGCATGCCGGAGCCCGTCGCCATGACGGAGCTTCCCGGCGGCGAAGGCGGGCCCTGCGGTGAGCACACACCCGAGGTCGCGTTCCCGCCCGGCGACAACGTCGTGACTGCTTCGGTCTATGTCCCCGGGGAGACGAGCGCCCGGGCGACGACGCAGGTTCTCGTGACCGTCGACGGAGATGTGACGGCGGCGGTGGACGGCACCGCGCTCTCGGTTCCCTGAGGCGTCGGGAATCGGGAATCGCTCGGGCAGGAATCGAACCGCGGTCGCATCCTTCGGTCAGTGGCCGCTGAAAGACGAAGCAAACCGGACGGCCCCGGGCCCGCTACGTCACGGATGGGCTGCTCCACGGCCTGCCCGCCGGCCTCTCGCTGGTTACCCGCCACTCGAAGGCGGTCTCGGTCATCCCCAGCGGCCCGAGCACGCGAGCCTCCATGTACTCCGGAAGCGTCATGCCGGAGGCGCGCGAACCTCCTCGCCCCTGCCGGGAAGTCCGCCCCAGCAGGCCATCTCTCAGCTAGAATGCCCCGCATCATCTGAGAGCGGAGCAGAGCATGCCGGCAGACGACCCCAAGGCTAACCCCGGCGGCAGGCGCCAGACCGTCGTCGGGGGGAGACGCATCCGGGTCGTCGATGTTCACGCTCACTGCTCGGTGCCGCGAGCGAACGAGCTCGCCGGCGTTAGCAGCGGCTGGCCCGCGCTCGCCCTGGCCAGCCACCCGGACCGGCTCGCCGTCATGGACCGCCAGGGGATCGACGTCGAAGCCCTCAGCATCAACCCTTTCTGGTACGGGGCGGAACCCGACCTCGCGGCAGAGATCGTCCGGATTCAGAACGAGGAGCTGGCGGCGTTCTGTGCCTCGCAGCCAGAGCGCTTCGTGGGTCTGGGGGCCGTCGCACTGCAGCATCCGGAGCTTGCCGCCGCGCAGCTCGACGAGGCCGTCCACCGCTACAACCTCCGCGGCACTCTCATCGGCGGGGGGGTCAACGGGGAAAGGCTGTCCGCCCCGGGGTTCGGGCCTTTCTGTGCGCACGCCGGCGGCCTTGGTGCGCGCGTGTTCCGCCACACTCCCCTT
>CAZHMF010000063.1:0-12798 GCA_964533605.1 uncultured Anaerolineaceae bacterium | reverse complement strand
TGGTGGAGACGCGGGGGAGTCGAACCCCCGGTCCAGCGAGGATCGGCTCCGAACTGTCCTACAGGCTTTCCCGCCGATGAAGCTCTCACACACTGTCTTCGATGGCGGTCCTCAAAACCGTGTGCCAGCCGATGAGTCTTAGGCGGATGATATCGGCGTCAATCCGCAGCAACCCGGCATTGCGTCGTCTCTGCAAAAGCCCACCGGGTCGAGACCCCCGCGAGACGTCGCCGCTACTTAGGCGGCGAGTTGAAGTTGGCGATTGCCAGCTATGTTTTGGCTGCCTGTTTAACGAGGTTGACAGCCAACCTCGGCCTGCTGTCCGGCTACCTGAGCCCCCTGTCGATTCCTTTCGTCCCCTTTCCTGGCGGGGGCCTTTGCTGGCCCCCTGCGGCGCGCAAACACCGCAGCTCAAGCGTATCACGCCGGACGACCGGTCCGAGCGACAACCTCAGCGCCGGAGAGCTCGTTCCATATCGCGCTGCGTGTCCCGTTCGGCGATCTTCTGTCGCTTGTCATAACGTTTCAGTCCACGGCAGACACCGATCTCCACCTTCGCCATTCCCCGCTTCAGGTACATCGCGAGAGGGATGAGTGTCAGCCCCTGCTCTCCAACCGCCTCCTCGAGGCGCCGCAACTCTTTCCTGCGCAGCAGCAGCTTCCGCGGGCGCCTTGGATCATGCGGCGTGTAACCGGCGTTGGCATACGGGGCTATGTGACAGTCATCGAGCCACAGCTCGCCATTCTTGAGGTGGGCGTAAGAGCCCTGAAGCTGGACCCGACGCTGCCGGATCGATTTGATCTCGGATCCGGTCAGAACGATCCCTGCTTCGTAGCGGGCGAGTATCTCGAAATCGTGCCGGGCGCGCCGGTTTACGGCGATCGTCGAGCCAGCCATGACAGCCCAGCGTAGCATCGCCGGCGTTAACGCCGGTCCTCAGCTGGCGGCGAGTCCGGCCGCCAGAAGCAGGCCCAGCACGAGGTGGAAGCGCGCCGTTTCGCGGAGCGTGGCGTTGAGGGCCGACCCGGTGACGCCACCGAGGACGGCCCGTCCCGGCGCGAGGAGCGGAAGGACCGCGAGGAGCGACATCGTAACAGCGGGGCCGGCACCGGCCGGCCAGGTTGCGACAGCCCCACCGAGCGCTCCCGCCACCAGCAGTCCGAACCAGATTCGCGTGAGGCGATTTCCCAGAAGGACGGCAAGCGTGTTCTTGCCGCTTGCGGCGTCGGTGTTGATATCGCGCAGGTTGTTGACGACGAGGATCGCCGTGACACTGCAACCGACGGGGATGGCGGCGACCAGCGCCAGGCCCGAAACCTCGCCGGCCTGCACGAAGTAGGTACCGGCGGTGGCAACAAGGCCGAAGAAGACGAAGGTGAACAGGTCGCCGAGGGCGTGGTACCCGAAGGGCCACGGCCCGCCGGTGTAGGCGAGCGCAGCCGCGATGCTCGCGAGTCCGGCGGCAATCACCGGCCAGCCCGCCACCCACGCGAGGTAGGCTCCGGTCAGCATGGCCAGACCGAAAACGATGACAGCGCCCGTCAGCACCTGCCTCTCGGAGAGGAACCCCGACTGTGTCGCCCTGGGCGGTCCCAGGCGGTCCTCAGTATCCGAGCCCTTTCGGAAATCGAAAAGGTCGTTGGCGAGATTTGCTCCCACCTGAAGGAGAAGCGCTCCGACGAGCGCCGCGATGGCCGGCCCCGCGGAGAAGACGCCGGCACCGATGGCCGCCCCACAGCCCACGAGTACCGGTGCCACAGCGGCCGGCAACGTCGGCAGGCGCACCGCGAGCCGCCATGCGGTCCAGCTGCCGGCAGCCGGTGGCGCCGCTCCGGTCACCGGCGCACCGCCGTGATTGTCTGAACGGCGCCCATCATGTGGCTCTGCTTGGTGACCTCCCGGAACCCGGCCGCCTCGATCATCGCCAGCAACCGGGGCTCGGAGGGCAGGTAGACCGCAGAGGCTGGAAGATACCTGTAGGCGGCCCGGTCTCCGGCCAGCCACCCTCCAAGCCGCGGCACGACCCGTTCGAAGTAGAAGCGGTGGGCGGGCGCCCGCAACCTCCCCTTCGGGCGGTCGACTTCGAGGAGGCCGATGCGCCCGCCCGGCGCGAGCACACGGGCAGCCTCCTGAAACGCCGGGGCGAGGGCCTCGAAATTACGGAGAGCGAACCCCGACACGATGACCGTCACACTCTCTGCCGCAAGGGGGAGCGCCAGGGCATCGCCTCGAACCAGCACGGCCCGCCCCAGCCTCGTCCTCGCGCGGCGCAGCATCTCAGCCGCAAAATCGAGCGCGACAACCGTCGCGCCGCGAGCACGCGCTATCTCCGTGAAGTCTCCCGTCCCACAGGCAAGGTCGAGGACGCGGTCTCCCGGGCCCACATCGAGCCGGGATACGAGGTTCCGTCTCCAGCGCTGATCGGCGCCCCCGGTGAGGATTCGGTTCAGCCGGTCGTAACGCGGCGCGATGCGATCAAACATGTCGCGCACGGAGGCCGCCTTCTGGTCGGCAGGTGGAAGACCGGAGGACACGCGCGCGATTATCGCACTCCCGGCGCTACGGGAAGACCATCTGCAGGGTCAACTCCCCTGCAACGCTTCGATTGCAGCAAAGATCTGCAGGTCCCCGATTTCGATGTAGTCGTCGCCAGTCATCTCCACGGTCACATCCGGCGTAACGCCGAGTCCCTCAATCTGCTCTCCACTCGGCGTCAGCCACCTCCCGATGGAGATGTAGAGGGCGCCACAACCCGCCGGATCGTTGCAGTTGGAGAGCACCTGCAGCTGGTTAACGGTGCCTTTGCCGAAGCTGCGTGTCCCGATGATGGTCGCCCGCCCGTTGTCGCGCAGTGCGGCCGCCAAAACCTCCGCGCCGCTCGCGCTGAATTGATCCTGCAGCACGACGATGGGGATCTCAGTGGCGGCACCACCCGAGCGCGCATTGAAGGCCGTTCGTTCACCTCCCGAGTCGACCTCGATAAGAATGACTCCTTCATCGAGAAACTCGTCGGCCGCCTCGACGGTTGCGCTCAGGAGGCCGCCGGGATTGCCGCGAAGGTCGAGTATCAGTCCCTTGTAGGAACCGTCTTCCACATCCTTGAGAGCTTCGCGCAGTTCGCCCGGCGTTCCCTCGTGGAACTGCGAGATGTTGATGTAGGCGATATCGGTGACGAGCGCCCCCGAGCGGTCGACGAGGTTCGACCCGCTCTCCCCCGGGATGACGGCGTGGTTCGGTTCGGTGAAAACACTTTTGATCTCGATCTCACCACGAACAATCGTGACGGTCTCCACCTCACCCGAGAGGTGCTGGACGGTCAGTGTCACCTCGGTTCCAGAGAGACCGCGGATGCGTTGAACGGCCTCCTGGTCGGTCCATCCATCGGTGCGCTCCCCATCGACCTCCAGAATGATGTCGCCGGCGAGGATCCCTGCTGCCTCGGCCGGCGAGTCCCGGAAAGGCGTGATGATCTCCACGGGCCCGTTACGGTCCGTGACACTCGCCCCGATCCCTTCGTAGCTCGATGAGAGGTCGAGCGCGCCTCTGGCCATGTCGTCGGGAGAGAGATAGGAGGTATGAGGGTCATTCAGGGTGTTCAGAATGCCCGCGATGGCGCCATCCCGCAGGACTTCAGGATCGATTGCATCCCGATCGACGTAGTAGGTCGAGAGCAGCTGCAGGATCTCATCGAGCACTGCCGCGCCCAGAAGGTCATCGCTCGCCGAGACGTCCCCGTTCCCGGCAAAGACCGGGGAGGGGTCGTCTGAGCGAACGTCGTTAGCGACATAACCTGCGCCGAAGGCAAGTGCCACGAGCGCGAGCAGAAGGAATGCGACGACGCCCCAGCGCGCCAGCTGTTCTGCGGCCCCTGGCCGCCCCGCAGCCTGCAGATCGGCGCCGGCGGCCGGTTTGTCGCCCGTCAGTTCCACCATTTTCTTATCCAAAACCTGAGCCAGAGGGAGAGCCCTCCATCGAGTGTAGGGGCCGCGCGGGGACTCCAGCAATTCGCCGAGTTACTCCCTGTTTACGTCGTTACATCGGCCGCCGGCCGGGCGTGAAGCAGGCCACCTCGGCCGGCGAGACTCTCAACAGACCGCTCCCTCTCGTGCCCGGCCACCAGTAGGCGTATCCCCCCTCCGGGTCCCCAAACGACGCGGCGAGACCGTCCCCGCCGATCCGTCCGCAGATTACAAGGCCCGTTGAGTCCGGGCTCCACGACGGCTGCGACAGCTGGTACTGGTCGAAGAACCCAAGTGTCAATCTGGTGTCTACTGAGGGAACGACTGCTTCAGAGACGCCCGTGACGGCGCCGTCCGGGGCCCGGACAACCGTCTGATAGCGCCCGTCTCCGGTCTGTGTCGGGACTACTACTGCGACCCTCGTGCCGTCGGGAGCCCAGGCGAACGACGCAAACGGACCGTTGATGGCCACCCCGGACCCGCCCTCGTCGCCCAACGGCAGCACATGCAGACGGTCGAAGGCACCCGTCTCGGGGTGCCGGGCAACGGCCACCGTGAGGTCTCGCGAGCCCGGCCGGAATGCCAGTGCGATGCCCCCCTCGTAACGAGCAACGACCGTGTCCTGCCCGTTTTCCCGAATCAGGATCTCCACGGCCCCCCCCGCGAGTCGCGCCCAGGCAAGGAGACGGCCGTCGTCGCTCCAGGCCGGTACCCGGAATCCGGCTGCCTCCTCAGAAACCGCCTCCAGCGTCTCACCCTCCGGGCTGAAGAGGGCAAGCTTCTCGCCGGCGTGTACCGCCAGGCTCGCGCCGTCGGGGTGCCACGCGTGAAACAGCGGCATGCCGGTCGTGAGGCGGCGAGGAGGGACATCCGGGGTCTCCGCGGACCAGGTGCTGAGGTCGATGGACTCCCCGTCGCTCGCGACAAACGCGAGGCGGGCGTAAACGGGAGCCCATGACGAATAGATTGGCAGTCGCGGCGTGATGAACGTGGCCGTAACACTCCCCGGAACGGCCAGGCGCTCGCCGGAAAGACGGACGACATCGAGATGAGCGCGGCGGCCCTCGCCCGTCCTCTCGACGGATGTCACAAGGATCGAACCGTCCGGGCCCGCGGAGGGCCAGGACCCGTGCTCAATCCGGCGAACCTCCCTCCAGGCGTTCGCGCCGGCAGCGAACGCGCACACGAGGTCACTCCGACGGCTGACGAGCAGTTCTCCGGTCATTGCTGAACAGATGCTACCGCGGCATGGAGATTACCGACCGCCCCCCGGCAGGCGTTATTTAACTTCGCACTATATATGTTATGTGCGGAGACCGGGACCGGCTCGGTCGTCCTGAACTTCCGAGAAGTGACCGATCGATACCACCTGTCCACCGACGCAGCCCTCGAACGGCAACGAATGTATTCGTAGCATCAAGTGGAGATGAAAAGCAGGAAAAACGGCAAAGCTCAGAACGAGCAGGACTGCCGGCTTCCACCCGAGGAGCAAGATGCACTCGTGCTTCAGTACGGGCCGCTCGTTCGGAAGATCGCGCACTCAATGGCCCTTACACTTCCCGGAGTCTTCGATTTCGAGGATGCCGTGGCCGCCGGAAACTGCGGACTGGTCGAGGCCGTGCGGCGCTACGATCCGACGAGGGGCGCCAGCTTCTATGTCTTCGCGACACACCGTGTTCGGGGCGCCATGCTGGATGCCTTCCGGTCGCTCGACAGGTTGAGCCGGACCATGCGGCGCCGCGTTCAGGACGCTGACCGCGTTCTCTTCCGGCTGCAGGGAGAACTGGGCCGGCCGCCAACAGAGAGAGAGGCGGCCCGAGCGCTCGGGGTGAGCCTGAAATCCTACCGCGAGACCATCGCGATCGGCCGCGGTACTGCCGTCTCGCTCGACGGGTTGATGGAGAAGGACCCGGGGCGAATCGAGGCGATAATGAGCGGCTCCATCAGCGACGCGGATGGGCTCGCCCTCTGGCTGGAGATGAAGGAGACCCACGAGGCACTGACGAGGGCGATCGGGACCCTCCCGGACCGCGATCAGCACATTCTCGCCCTCTACTACTCCGAGCGGCTGACGATGCGGGAGATCGCCCAGATCCTTGGTGTCTCCGAGACACGAATCAGCCAGCGTCATGCCCAGATGCTTCGTCGCCTCCGGGCGGTGATGACCCCGATGGCCGCCTGAGGCCGCACACTTCTTGTCACGCGCCCTCAATTCTCCATCGAATCTGCCGATCATCTTGATGACCGTCCAACAGGCAGTGCCCGGACCAGGCCCCCAAACCACGAACCGGGCACCGTGGGAGAGTGAGAGGCGATGGTTGACATCGGTACCACGCGTGCTTCGGCAATAGCCCTTGTGATCCATACGAGACGCTACGCAGCCGGCGACGTTCTGGTTGCCCTGGCAAAGAACGGCTGCACGACGACCGAGCGACCTCACGATCACGACACGGCCGACCTGGTCGAGGCCCTTACACCCGACGTGGTGGTTCTCGCCATCGATCCGACGCACGCAGACGACATTTCCCTGGTCGACGAAATGGCGCAGACAGACTCGTCCGTCCTGATCGTCATTACTCCGGACGACAACCACTCGGCTCACTCAGCGGCCCTGGGGGCGGGTGCCGACCTCTGCCTGAAGGACACGGACGGTCCGGACGTGATAGCGGCGCAGCTGACGGCCGTGCTTCGGCGCCTCAGTCCTGCAGGCCGGGAGGGAGCCGAGAACGGCTCAGTCGTCGTTGTCCGAGATCTCTCACTGGACTTCGATCGCTGCCAGGCGATCCGTGACGGGGAGCCGCTCCCACTCACCCCCACGGAGTTCAAGATCCTCGCGCATCTCGCCAGGAATGCCGGGCGGGTCATCAGTCCCGTCGAGATCCTGCGGGCGGTTCAGGAGTACACGTACACGGAGCGCGAGGCGCAGGAGATCGTAAAGGTGTACATCCGGCGCATCCGGCGCAAGATCGAGCACGATCCTTCCGACCCCAGTTATGTCGTAAACATACGGGGTTTTGGGTATATGCTCGAACACCAGGAACGGCCGCCGGGCCACCGAACAGAAGCAGCCTAAGCCCCTCACCCTCGTCGATTAAGCTGTTCTCGCGAGGTCCGACAATCCCCTCCGCGCCGGGGCTCCCTGTGGACAAGGTCTTCCCCCCTCCGGTCTCTCTTCAAACTGCAGCTCGTATTCGCGGCGCCTTCGGATCTGCCGGGGAGAGGTGGCTCGATGGCCTCGCCGACCGGGTGGCACGAACGCTCGAGCGGTACGACCTGAGAGCAGGAACGCAGATCGACGCTTCATACAGTTATGTCCAGTTTGTTCGGGTCCGAAGCGGCGAGGAGTTCGTTCTCAAGCTTGCTCCGCCGGGCCCGGAATTCGAACGAGAGATGGCCGCTCTCCGCGTCTGGAATGGTCGGAGCGTACCCCGGGTACGGGCCGCCGACCGCACGAGTGGCGTTCTCCTCATCGACCGGGTGAGGCCGGGGACGGCACTTGCCCGCAGACCGGAAGAGGACGCGGCCGGTGTTATCTCGGAGGTCGCCCGGATGCTCGCAGCCGAGGTCCGGGGCCCATTCCCGGGAGGCGTATTCACGCCGGTGGAATCCCTCCGGACGGCTTTCGAGAGGGCCCGGAATCTGGTTCATACCGGTGATTCACCGATCCCACCCGCCACTCTCGAGGAAGCCGACGACGCCTTCCGCGACCTGCTGAAGAGCAGCGCGCCGCCTGTTCTCCTGCACGGCGACCTTCATCACTGGAACGTTGTCGACGGTGGAGAGAAGGGCTGGACCGCCATCGATCCGAAGGGCTATGTCGGCGAGGCCGCGTACGAGTACGGCGCCTTTCTGCGGAACCCGGTGGGGGCCGTCGCCGGTTGGCGTGACCTGGAGTCTGTGCAGCGTCGGAGGATCGGCGAACTGGCAGATGCAACGGGTCTCGACGCCACCCGGATCAGGGGCTGGGGATTCGCCCAGGCCGTGCTCTCCGCCTGCTGGAGCATCGAAGATGGAAGCGGGGAATGGGAGAGTGCGCTGACCTGTGCCGACGCTCTCCGTGCGGCGCGATAACCCCGGTCTCATCGCATTAACACCGTCTTTACAACCACCTTTACCATCGCTTGGAGAAGGGCGCGCTAGCTTGGATCTGTGGGCCGCTTCGCCCCGGAGGCAAACATGCGAATTCTGGTCGTGGAGGACGAGGAGCCCATCGCCAACGCTTTGGAGCGGGGCCTCGTCAAGCTCGGTTATGCGGTGGACGTCGCTCTGGACGGGGCGGAAGCTCTGGACAAGGCGGGCGTGAACACCTACGACGTGATCTGTCTGGATCTCAATCTCCCCCGAATCGACGGCGTCGAAGTCTGCCGGCGCCTGCGAGAAGATCGGTTCGGCGGTGGCATTATCATGCTCACGGCCCGGAGTTCGATCCGGGAGCGAGTCGAGGGCCTGGACAGGGGCGCAGACGACTACCTCGTCAAGCCCTTTGCGTTCAGCGAACTCGCGGCCCGCATACGGGCCATAACCCGTCGTGACGGTACGCTTCGGGAGCCGGTTATCAACACCAGAGGGTTGGAATTGGACCCGAACACGAACCGTGTCCGCCGGGACGGGAAGGAGATCCACCTGACGCCGAAGGAATTCGCTCTTCTCTACTATCTGGCGAGAAACGAAGGGAGAGCCGTGCCCCAGGAGGAGCTTCTCGAGCACATCTGGGACGAACACGCGAATCCCTTCACGCAGACCGTTAAGGTGCACATGAACAATTTGCGACGCAAACTCAACGATGGATTCGGCGATCACCTGATTGAGACCATCCGAGGTAAGGGCTACGTCCTCTAGGATCCGCTTCCCGGCCGTTACCAGAACCGTAAGATTCCGTCTCACGCTCTGGTACTCGAGCCTTCTGCTGGTGTTTGGGCTCGCGTTCGTGATCGCCCTCAACGTCGCCGCGCGCGTGTCACACCCCGAGATGCGCGCACTCGACGGAGTCGATGGGAGCATGCAGGTGGGTCCGGCGGCCGAGCCGGGCGGAGCGATCGATACTCGCCAACCGCGCCTGGACGCCGCGACGATCGTCAACACGGCCGAGGAACAACTCTATCAGGAGAACCTGGACCGGCTCAGAGCCTGGTCTTTGATCGCAGTCGTTGGCCTCGTGCTCACATCAGCCATCGGCGGCTACGTCGTCTCCGGTGTGCTTCTCGGTCCCGTGCGGGAGATCTCTCGTGTGGCCTCCGAGATCGGGGCCACCAACCTCTCGCGGCGGATCAATCACGAAGGCGTCGACGACGAACTGAAGGAGCTCGCCGACACGTTCGACTCGATGATCGGGCGTCTGGAGGCAGCATTTGAGAACCAACAACAGTTCGTTCAAGATGCCTCACACGAGCTACGGACGCCTCTCACGGCCATCCGCACGAACATCGAGGTGACCGAGATGGATCCGTTCTCCACGGCATCCGACTATCGCGAGCTTACCGACCTTGTTAAGGACCAGACGGACCGGCTGACCCGCCTGGCGGACGATCTTCTGCTGCTCACGGGTCCTCCCGTCCCGCCGGAGCTCTCCCCGGTGCCCGTGGAACAGCTTCTTACCGACGTGGTCCGCCAGCTGGCCGCCGTTGCGGCACTGCGCGGTACGGAGATCCGCGTGAGCGCGACGGACAACCTCAGGGCCCTGGCGGAGGAGGACTCCCTGTTCCGCTGCGTCTCGAATCTCGTAGACAATGCCATCAAGTACTCGGGGGATAATTCCCAGGTGAGCGTTGGCGCCCACCGGGACGGGAATCGGATAGAGATCGCCGTCACCGATAGCGGGTCGGGCATCGATCCGGAGGCCCTCCCCTACGTGTTTGAGCGGTTCTACCGGGTGGACCGCGGCCGGTCGCGCCGCGAAGGCGGCAACGGGCTTGGACTTGCGATTGTCCGGCAGCTGGCGCAGAACATGGGTGGCGACGTGTCGGTCAGCTCCCCCCCCGGCGAAGGCGCCACATTCACGATCCGCCTCTCGGCGCCGCCGACCTCCGATCCACGGCAGGACGAGAGGCCCGAGGCGACCGCCGGAGCCTATCCGGCGCGGGGCCTCGGCCGTGCCGGTAAGCACCCCAACTAGGCCGTTTCTCGGCCGTGTGGCTCAATAGGAACGCAGATGGAGGAGGTACCAGCCGTTGAGCCTGCTCGAGCGTATCGACTCCCCCGGCGTATTGCGGTCCCTTGGCTACGAGGAGCTTGACGCCCTCGCCGCTGAGATCCGGGAGTTCCTCGTCCGGACCGTCGACGGCATCGGCGGTGGCGGTCATCTGGCCTCCAATCTCGGAGTCGTGGAGCTGACACTCGCGCTCCACAGGCAGTTCGATTCGCCACGGGACAAGATCCTGTGGGATGTCAGCCACCAATCGTACGTTCACAAGATGCTGACGGACCGCCTCGACCGGATGGCAACCATCCGTCAGCTCGGAGGCCTCTCGGGCTTCGCCGACCGCTCCGAGAGCGCGCACGATGCCTTTGGGGCCGGCCACGCCGGCACCGCCATCTCGGCGGCCACCGGGATGGCAGTCGCACGCGACCTGCAGGGAGACGACTTCCGGGTTGTTGCCGTCGTCGGCGACGGTGCTATGACAGCCGGAATGGCCCTGGAGGGAATGAATCACGCTGGACATCTCGGCACCAATCTCCTGGTTGTCCTCAACGACAATGCGATGTCCATCTCCCCGAACGTCGGGGCGCTCAGCCGGAACCTGAACAAACTCAGGGTCGACCCGCTTTACCGCAATGCAAAGCGAGAGATCGGAAGCCTGGTCGAGCACCTACCGCTTGGCCGCCAGGTGTGGGACGGCGCCAAGAAGCTGAAGCGGAGCGCGCGCGACCTGCTCATCTCAGCCACCTTCTGGGAGCAATTCGGCTTCGAATACTATGGGCCGATCGACGGTCACGACCTTCGTGAGGTCGAAGCAACTCTCAACTCCATCGAGCGAGTGCGAGACAAACCCGTGCTGCTCCACGTGCTGACGGAAAAGGGGCACGGCGTCCCCGAGGCAGTTGCAGACCCCGTGAAGAGTCACAGCGGAACCTACTGGCTCAAGAAACCGCCGGCTGAGGACGCGCCCCCTCCCCGTCCCACATACAGCCAGGTATTCGGCGCCGCCGTCGAGGAACTGATGGAAACCGATCGGCGCGTCGTGGCCGTCACCGCGGCCATGCTCGAGGGAACCGGTTTGTCGCCGGTACAGAGACGGCATCCAGACCGCGTCTTCGACGTTGGGATAGCGGAGCAACACGCCGTTACGTTTGCGGCCGGCCTCGTCACTCAAGGGCTCCGCCCGATCGTCGCGATCTACTCGACGTTTCTCCAACGCGGCTTCGACTCGGTCGTCCATGATGTCGTGGTGCAGGGACTCCCGGTTGTCTTTGCGATGGACCGGGCGGGATTCGTCGGGGACGACGGCAAGACGCATCAGGGATTCCTCGACGTCAGCTACCTTCGCTGTCTCCCGGGAATGGTGGTCGCAGCGCCTAAGGATGAGGCCGAGCTCAGGGACCTGCTGTTCACGGCCGTCGACCACGACACTCCCTTCGCGATCAGGTTCCCCAGGGGTCCGGGAGCCGGAGCACGGTTGGACCGTCCGATGACGAAGATCCCGGTCGGAAAGGCCGAACTGGTCAGGGAAGGCCACGACATCGCCCTCGTGGGATTCGGCCAAACCGTCATCGAATGCGAGGGGGCGGCCAGCGTTCTGTCCGAGCAGGGGATCTCCGCCGCCGTCGTCAATGCACGTTTCGCCAAGCCGCTCGACTCCGAGCTCCTCGTATCTCTCGCGAAGGACATCGGGATCATCATCACGGCGGAGGAGAATGTCCGTGCCGGGGGCTTCGGTGAGGCGGTCAGAGAAGCGCTCGCGGGAGCAGGACTCGCTTCCTCATTGGTCGAGACACTCGCCATGCCCGACGCCATCGTCGACCATGGCCCGCAGTCCGCCATGCGATCCGTGCATTCGCTCGACTCGGCCGGAATCGCCCGGCGGGCGAGGGAGATCCTCGACCGGGCGGGCTCTTCGAGGGCGGTGCGCCCAGCGGACGTACGGCCCGCCCTCGCCTGACGGCTGATGGACGCACAGCCGCCCGGAGAAGTGCTCTTTCCCCTCGATGGCGCGTCATCAAACGCCCTTGAGGAGGCGCTCAAGGAGGCCCTCCCGGCAGAGACAGGCCCGGCAGGACTCGTTGCCGCGGCTCGTTATGTCATGGGTTGGGAGGATGCGAACGGGAGGCCCAGCAACGCCGGCGGAAAGCGTGCCCGTCCGGGGATTTGCGTGGCCGTCTGCCGCGCTCTCGGCGGCTCGCTGACGGATGCCCTCCCCGGGGCCGTGGCGGTCGAACTCGTTCACAATTTCTCTCTCGTTCACGACGAGATCCAGGACCGCGACCGGCAGCGCCACGGGCGCCCTACGCTCTGGACCATCATCGGAGAGGCTCAGTCCATCAATGTCGGCGACTTCCTCTACACCTGCGCTCTCAACGCCCTGCTGGGTCAGACGGTGCCCGTCGAGGCGTCGTCCCGCTGCACCTCTGCCCTGCTCTCCGCCGTCGCGGCCATGGTCGGCGGACAATGGAGAGACCTCGCCTTCGAGGGACACCCATCGATCAGCCGCGACGAATACATCCGAATGGTCGCCGGGAAAACGGGCGCTCTCTTCGCAGCTCCGGTTGAGATCGGCGCCATCCTCGCCGGCTCGCCCGCCGAGACCGCGGGGAGAGTGGGGGACCGGGGCCGCCGGGCCGGGGCCGCCCTCCAAGTTCACGAACACTGCCGTCGCAACGTGGGCGCCCTCGCTAACCGCGAGG
>CAZHMF010000062.1:2792-12832 GCA_964533605.1 uncultured Anaerolineaceae bacterium | reverse complement strand
TTGCAGCCACGCCACCCCGCACGCGCGCGCGCGCCAGACCCACCGCCCGCCGACTCGCTCGAGGCGCGGCGCGTGCAGCTCGGCCAGGCCCGCCACTGTTCGAAGCCTCCGCCGGCGGAGCGCGGTGCGGGTAGCTCTGAGGGCGATTGGGGGGGTCACAACCGAGAGTGCGAGGGCAGCCGCCACGAGCGCGGGGTCCATGCCTGGAGGTTACATAAAAGTCTTGATTGCGTGAAGTCACGTTCTATTGCCCCCGGACCGCACGGGCCGCGTAAAGGCGCCGGGACCCGGGCACTGCACAACAGCGCCGGTTCGCCGTTGATCGAGATGAGGGCAAGACGCGACCGTCTCCGGCGGCGAGCGCCTGAGCGGGTCCCTCTTGGGCCGTCGGGCACGGGGAATTCGAGCCCTTCCGGTCTGTATTCGCCGGCGGAGGGCAGCATGACGGACAAGTTTGTCTACTCGTTCGAAGAGGGTCGCGGTGAAGACCGGTCGTTGCTCGGCGGGAAGGGCGCAGGGCTCTGCGAGATGACCCGGATGGGTCTGGCGGTCCCCCCCGGATTCGTCATCACGACGGAGACATGTCGCCGGTTCCTCGAGGACAATCGGCTCCCGGCAGGCCTGGTCAACGAAGTCCACGAACACGTCGCTGGACTCGAGAGGTCCACGGGCAGGCTTCTCGGCGGCGGGAAGAGACCCCTCCTGGTGTCGGTTCGATCCGGAGCGGCGGTCTCAATGCCCGGCATGATGGACACGATCCTCAATCTCGGGCTCAACCGGACCACCGTGCGCGCTCTCTACCGCGAGACGGGCGACGCTCGCTTCGCCTTCGATGCTCAGCGGCGCTTCCTGGAGTTCTTCTCGACAGTGGTCCTTGATTTGCCACGAGAGACGTTCAGGGAGCGGACCGCCGATCTCGTTCGGCGCCACGGGCGCTCGACCGTGGAGGAGCTGGATGCGGCTCAGCTCCAGGAGCTCGCGCAGGAGTTCCGGGAAGCAGCGGAGAGTTGGACGGGTTGGGCGTTTCCCGAGGATCCGTACGTGCAGCTCGAATTGGCGATCCGTGCCGTGTTCAAGTCGTGGCTGGGTCGAAGGGCCGTCGACTACCGCCGGCGCTTCGGGATCACCGCAGACGTCGCGGACGGCACTGCGGCGACCGTCTGCGCAATGGTGTTCGGGAACCTCGGCGACGACTCCGGCACCGGCGTGGGATTCACCCGCGACCCCGCAACCGGAGAGCGGGGCGTCTACGGAGAATTCCTAACGAATGCACAGGGAGAGGATCTCGTCGCCGGGGTCAGGACGCCGGCCTCGCTCGAGGAGCTGCGAACAGTGATGCCGGGCGTCCATGAAGAGCTGCTTGGACTCGCCGAGGCCCTCGAACGCAGGTTCGGAGAGGTCCAGGACTTCGAGTTCACGGTCGAGCGGGGCCGTCTCTTCTGCCTCCAGACGCGGGCGGCGAAGATGAACAGTGCGGCTGTCGTACGTACGTCCGTTGAGATGACCCGTGAACGCCTCATAGACCGGAGGCAGGCGGTGCTGCGCCCGGACCCGGACACACTCGATCAGCTGCTCGTCCCACAGGTGTCCGGGGACGTCCTCCAGACACCGCTCGCCGTCGGGCTCTCGGCCTCGCCCGGGGCCGTTTCCGGCAGGATCGCACTCGATGCGGACTCGGCCGTCGCGAGGGCGGATGCCGGCCAGGAGGTCATACTCGTTCGCGCTGAAACGCGTCCGGAGGATATCCACGGGTTTTTCGCGGCGAAAGGGATTCTCACCGCCCGCGGGGGGCGTACATCCCATGCGGCGGTTGTCGCCCGGGGGATGGGGAAGCCGTGTGTCTGCGGCTGTGACGATGTCGACACTGACGCCGGACCCGGGCGCGTCACGATCGGCGACGCCACTCTCAATGAGGGCGATCTGATAACGATCGACGGCACGACCGGTCGGGTCTATGCGGGCCGGGTCCCGACCAGATCGGCGGAGCCCTCAGCTGAACTCGCCGAGGTGCTTGCATGGGCTGATCAGTACTCGTCGCTCGAGGTCCGCGCGAATGCCGACACGCCCGAGGATGCAAGAAGAGCCCGCGAGCTTGGCGCCCGTGGCATCGGCCTCTGCCGTACGGAGCGGATGTTCAACGCTCCCGACCGGCTGCCGCTCGTCCAGAGGCTGATCCTCGCCGAAACGGATCAGGACAGGGCAGGGGCGCTGGAGGCCCTCCTCCCGGCGCAGCGCTCCGATTTCGAGCTGATCTTCAAGGCCATGGAGGGGCTCCCCGTCACGGTGCGATTGCTCGACGCCCCGCTCCACGAGTTCCTGCCGCACGCATACGAACTCGAGCATGCGATCAGCAGCCTGGGCCTCCTCCGGACACTACCTTCCGAACTGCACGAGTTGCCCGACGCGATCCGTCAGCTCGACCCGGAGCTCCATGGCCGGATCGCAGAGTTGATCCAGGAGATTGGGAGCGACCTGGTTGAGCTCGCGGAGGCCCACCCCATCGACGCTCTGATCGACGTGAAGCGAGCAGAGCTGAAGCGCGTACTTTCGCTTGCCGAGGTGAACCCGATGCTCGGTCACCGTGGGGTACGGTTGGGGCTGACATTCCCCGAGATCTACCGGATGCAGATCAGGGGAATCATCGAGGCGGCCGCGGCGTGTGTGGCGGAAGGGGTGGACGCTCAACCGGAGATTCTCGTGCCCCAGGTCGTCACTGCGGAAGAACTGCGGCGCGTGCATACCTGGGTCGGGGAGATCAGGTCGGAGGTTGAGGCAGCGACGGGCGTGGAGGTCCGCCTGAAGTTCGGCTCCATGGTCGAGACGGTTCGCGCCTGCATGCGGGCACCTCGCCTGGCGGAGGTTGCCGAGTTCTTTTCATTTGGCACGAACGACCTCACCCAGGCTGTGTTCTCGTTCTCGCGGGAGGACGTGGAGACGAAGTTCCTGCCGCTCTACAACGAGACCGGGATCCTCCGCGACAACCCCTTCGAGGTGCTGGATGTGGAGGGGGTCGGCCGGCTCCTCGAGATGACCGTCGAGTCCGTGCAGGAGCGGCGGCCGGGTACCGCGTTCGGTGTCTGTGGTGAGCAGGGCGGACATCCGGCATCGATCGCGTTCTGCCATCGAGCGGGACTCGATTACGTGTCCTGCTCTCCTTCGCGCATACCTGCGGCGAGGCTCGCTGCGGCGCAGGCCGCCCTCCGGGAGGAGCACCGAGCTTCGAGCCGGGAGGCCGCCTGACAGCGCCGAAGCCGCCGTCCTGTTCGCCCTCTCAGGGAAAGCGGCGGTCGATTCACCTGCTAATCAGCGATCCAGGTCAGGAGCGCGACCAGTACCAGAATCGCGGGGACCGAAACGAGAGCGAGCAGGCCGGCGGTCGCCAGGCCGCTTCGCTCGGCACCCACCGGGGCGCCGCGCTTCTCCCGGGTCAGCTCCGCTCCCGGGTCGAGGCCCCGGATGGCCTCTCTGGCCTCCTCAAAATCGGATGTGGAAACGATGACGGGGAAGGCGGCGAGGAGGTCGCCTCCCGCTCCGAATACGCCGCTGCGTCTGTCCGGAAAGTAGGTTGCCTCGATCCCCTCGTCGCGAAGGACGTCGATCCAGATCTGGGCTTCGCCTTCGCTCCGCGGTCTCCCGAGAATAACGCGTCCCTCCGACCCACCGGTCACGGCTGGTCCTCCAGTTCGCCGCCGGCCTGAGCCTGGCTCCAGGCCGAGCGGAACTCGGCGGCCTCGTTCGCCGAACCCGATCCCTCGACTCTTCTCGCCCCCCTCGAATGCAGCGGCACCCCCTGCTTGTCGAGCTCGCTCTGGAGGGACTGGATGTCGACGTCACGGACGCGAACTCCGTCGCTTATCGACAGCGCGGCTGCCGTTCCGGCGGCCTGACCCATGGCCCAGCAGTTCGGGACCTCGCGCATGAAGGTGTGTGTCACGGCATCGCAGGAGAGCAACCGCCCGGCCGCCAGCAGGTTCTCGACCTTCGAGGGAACCAGCGCCCCGAAGGGCATCGAGACGTTCGGAAAGCGAGGGTTCGGCGGCGGCGAGATGCCGATTTCGTCCTCGAAGACATGGCCGGCCTTCCATGCGTCCGCCGTCATGCGCTCCACCCCGGAGAGGCGCCGGCTGTGACGCGTGCCCATCTGTGGTGCGGTCGCCGCCACGTAAGCGTGCTCGAATCCGGGCACGTTCTCGCCGTAGAACGTGATCATCTCCAGCATCCGGCGCCGCGAGACGAGTTCGGCCGTCGTGAGGTCTTCGACGTTGAGAGCGCTCAGTCCGGAAAGTCGGGGCCCCATGAAGAGCGCCTGGTCATTACGCGGCATGACGTGCGGGCGGTCAACGACGTTCGCTCGCCGGGCTCGCTCCATGGTCGCGGCGAACTCCTCGCGGTGCTCGTCGCGGAACTGAAGGTAGCGTTCCATGTCCACACCGCCCCAGAGGAAGGCGACGTTGATCTGGTGGTGGATGTCCTCCTCGATGATGTCCGAGTCCCAGTCCTCTCCGGCGAGAGCGAAGATGTCACCGTCGCCGGTCGTGTCGATCACGACATCCGCGAGGATCGCCCGACGGCCCTCTTTGCTCTCGAAGACGACGCCCCGGACATCGTTGCCCTCCTGGACGGTGGCGACGCCCCAGGCGTGCAGAACGAGTGCCGCGCCGCGCGACAGAACCTCGTCCTGGTGGGCGATCTTGAGCATCTCGGCGTCGATCGTGGGGGACCAGGTGACCACGCCGTGGAAGGCGGCTGCGCGTTGGCGCCAGTAGTGCACGAGTTGCTCGTCCCGCGATCCCCAGAGGTCACTCGAGGGGCCGAGAAAAGCCTCTTCCGGCATTCGCGAGAGAACATCGGAAGCAAAGCCGCTGATCACCTGCTGGCCCTCGAAGTCGCTCATGCGGTCGATCCAGAGGCAGAACCCGCCGGTCGACATGCCGCCGAGGTGGCCGTAGCGCTCCAGCAGGATCGTGTCCGCCCCGAGGCGGGCGGCCGAGGCCGCCGCGGCGCAGCCGGCCGGACCGCCGCCGACCACGAGGACGTTGCAGCGGCGGTAGACCGGGATCTCGCGTGAGGGCTCGACGATGGTGGTCGGTGCATCCGGGTTCGACATGACTCCCTCCGGCCGTCCTCGCCGGCGTTCGCCGGGTTGCGGGTGTGCTCTGAGTATCCAACAGATCGCCGGGCCTCTGCTGCAGTGCCCGCCCGCATCGACGCCGCCCCGCTCATTCTGTAAAACAACGCCTTGACAGACGGGGCGGCGTGGAGAGCGCCGCCCGTCGCGTTCTTTGAGCCCCGGCCGGTCGTCCGGCCGGGGTAGAGCCGCAAGCTGGGAGACGCCATGCCGGTACTTGAATCGAGACTCGACACGAGGTCCGAGGCCTATGCCGAGAACCGCCGGATGATGCTGGAGAAGCTCGCGATCCTCGAGGATCTGAACGTGAAGGCTGTCGACGGCGGCGGGAAAGAGCACCGAGAGCGGCTTCGCGCGAGAGGGAAGATGCCCGTCAGAGAGCGGATCAGCCTCGTGCTCGACCGTGACTCGCCCTTCTATCAGCTCAGTCCGGTGGCGGCCTGGCGCTCCAACTACGACGTGGGCTCCGGGATCGTCGTCGGGATCGGAGTGATCGAGGGCGTCGAATGCCTGATCCTGGGGCACGATCCCTCGGTCCGGGCGGGGGCCGGGAACCCGTTCAACGGGAAGCTTCAGATGCGCGGCCTCCAGATCTGCCGCGAGAACCGTTTGCCCTACGTGCAGTTCGTGGAGTCGGCGGGTGCCGACCTTCGAGGCCAGGGGACGGGTGGCGATCCTGAGGCCGCGATCCGCCGCGAGACCGGCCACTTCGCCGAATCGGGCCGGCTCTTCTACGAGATCACCGAGCTCTCGAAGATGCGTATTCCCACGATCTCACTGGTCTTCGGGGCCTCCACAGCGGGAGGCGCCTACCAGCCGGGGATGAGCGATTACAACATCTTCATCAAGAATCAGACGCGGGTCTTCCTGGGCGGGCCGCCGCTCGTGAAGATGGCGACCGGTGAGGACGCCGACGCTGAAAGCCTCGGCGGCGCCGACATGCACTGCCGCATCTCCGGCCTCGGCGACTATTACGCGCTGGACGAGCTCGACGGCATCCGCCTCTGCCGCGAGGTGGTCCGGCATCTCAACTGGCGAAAGCTGGGCCCCGGGCCGACGATGCCGGCGGACGAGCCCGTCTACGACCAGGAGGAGCTGCTCGGCATCGTCAACGAGGACCTCCGGGTCCCGTTCGACATCCGCGAAGTCATCGCCCGCATCGTCGACGGCTCGCGGTTCGAGGAGTTCAAGCCCCTCTACGGGCCGGAGCTGGTCTGCGGCTGGTCTTCGATTCAGGGCTACCCCGTCGGGATTCTCGGCAACAACGGGGCGCTGCTCTCGGAGTCGTCGGAGAAAGCGTCTCAGTTCATTCAGCTCTGCAACCAGGTCGACGTGCCCCTTCTTTTCCTCCACAACATCACGGGCTACATCGTCGGGACAGACTTCGAGCAGAGAGGCATCACGAAGAACGGTTCGAAGATGATCAACGCCGTCTCCAACTCGACCGTGCCACATATCACGGTGATCTGCGGCGCCTCCTACGGAGCCGGGAACTACGGCATGAGTGGCCGGGCCTACGGCACACGCTTCGCCTTCACCTGGCCGACCGCGAAGATCGCCGTTATGGGCCCGAAGCAGATGGCCGGCGTGATGACGATCGTAGGTCGCGGGGCGGCCGCCCGGCGGGGCATCGAATTCGACGAGGAGGCGGACCGTAAACGGGCCGAGGTCGCCGAGTTCTGGGCTGAGGAGCGCTCGAAAGGGCTTTTCGCAACCTCGCGGGTCTCGGACGACGGAATGATCGACCCCCGCGATACGCGGATGGTTGTCGCCATCGCGCTGTCGGCCTGCCACAACAACGAGGTCAGCGGGACCAAGGAGTACGGGACATGGCGGATGTGACGGTCGAGCCGATCCGGCGACTTCTGGTCGCGAACCGGGGGGAGATCGCGCGGCGCATCATCCGCACTGCGCACGAGATGGGCATGAGCACCGTGGCCGTCTACGCCGACGGTGATGCGGAGGCACCCTACGTGCGCGATGCCGACACTGCGATAGCGCTGAAGGGAAGGACGCCCGGCGAAACCTATCTCGATGTCGAGAAGGTCATCGAGGCCGGCCGGCGGAGTGGGGCCGACGCCGTACACCCGGGCTACGGCTTCCTGGCGGAGAACCCGGCATTCGCCGACGCCGTGGAACATGCGGGACTGCGCTGGGTCGGGCCCGGCGCAGAGGCGATCCGGGCTATGGGCGACAAGCTGGCGGCCAAGCAGCTCATGGAGGACGCCGGAGTGCCCACGCTTCGGGCGATCGAATTGGCGTCCGGCGCCGATGCAGCCGCGGCGGCGAAGGAGATCGGCTATCCAGTGCTCGTGAAGGCCGCGGCCGGTGGTGGTGGACGTGGCATGCGTGTCGTCGAGACCGAAGGTGAGCTGGCGGAGGCCGTCCAGGGCGCTCGCCGGGAGGCGCAGAACGCGTTTGGCGATGACCGGCTGTTCCTCGAGCGCTGGCTCCCGAAGGTGCGGCACGTCGAAGTCCAGATCCTCGGCGACCGTTACGGAAACGTCGTTCATCTCTTCGAGCGCGAATGCTCCGTGCAGAGGCGGCACCAGAAGATCATCGAGGAGGCACCCTCGCCCGCCGTGGGCCCGGAACTACGGGCGGCGCTGGGCGATGCCGCCGTGGCCGCGGCGAAGAAGATCGGGTATGTGTCGGCCGGAACCGTGGAGTTCTTGCTTGCCGGCCGCGAATTCTGGTTCCTCGAGGTGAATACCCGCCTCCAGGTCGAACACCCGGTCACCGAGGAGATCAGCGGTCTCGACCTTGTGCGCGAGCAGCTGCGGATCGCCGAGGGCGAAGAGCTCGGCTACGGCCAGGGCGATCTGACCTTCTCCGGCCATGCGATCGAGGCGCGGCTCTATGCCGAGGACCCGGCGAACGACTTCCTCCCGGCAGCCGGGAAGCTCGTCGGCTGGGCACCGCCGCCGGGCGAGAAGGCGCGGTTCGACTCCGGCGTCGAAGAGGGGAGCCCGGTGAGCGTCGAATTCGACCCGCTCATCGCCAAGGTGATTGTGCAGGCGCCGTCGCGCCGTGAAGCGGCGGGCCGGCTTGCCCGCGTCCTCGCGGGCACGCGGGTCCAGGGTGTTGTGACGAACAGGGACTTCCTGGTCGCAACGCTGCGTACGCCCGAGTTCCTGGCCGGCGACACCACGACCGACTTCATCGATCGCGTGAATCCCGGCCGGACCCGCCAGGTCTCAGCGGAGGAACTGAGCGACGCCGCGGTAGCGACGGTTATCTTCTCGCAGGCGGAGAACCGCCGGCGCGCCCGGGTTCTGCAGTCGGTTCCGAGCGGCTGGCGCAATTCGATCATGCCGCCGGAGACGGTTCGTTTCCGGCACGGCGAGGCCGAGGTCCCGGTGGAGTACAGCTCACGGAGGGATGGGAGCTTCGAGGTCAGAGTCGATGGCGCCGACCACCAGGTGCGGGTGTTCCGCGCGGACGACGCCGGTGTCGACATAGAGATCGACGGCCGGCGCGAGCAACTGACGGTGAAGGCGGACGGCGATCGCTGGCTGCTGCAGGGACCGGCGGGTGGTGTGGAGCTGCTGGAGCTGCCGCGCTTCCCGACCGAGGAGCGGGCAGCTGTCGAAGGTGGCCTGACGGCGCCGATGCCCGGCAAGGTGACGGTCATCCACGTGCGCGAGGGCGAGGCCGTGACGAAGGGCCAGCTCCTGATGGGTCTCGAGGCGATGAAGATGGAGCACCGGATCGAGGCACCGGGCGATGGGACGGTGAAGGAGATCCTGGTCAGCGAAGGCGAGCAGGTGGATAACGGGGCGTTGCTGGTGGTGGTGGAGGGTTAGGTCGCCCGGTAGCTCTGCCAGCCCGGTTGGCGCGCCCGCCGTGGGCGCCGGTCTCTGCACCGGGTATCCAGGGGGGTACGAAGGCAGGTCATGCGGCCGCTCGTGGTTCCTCCGCTCTCGCCACCTGTCGAACTGCTGACCTGTCCGACACGGGCCGATGATCGGGATGTGAACTCGCAGCGAACCGGCGAATCGTCTGCCCCCTACGGCCTCGAACTCGGTGTGTTGCTGAAGCGAGCCTGGCAGGCTGTTCACGTGGAGGATGGCCTCCTCGTGGCGGCGATGGCCGTCGCCATGCTTTTCTGGGGCCGGGTGGGGCGGGACGCCCTCCACCCCGGGCCATACGTGGGAGCGCTCTATGTCGCGGGGGTCGGCGGCGCGATGGCCTGTTCCCTGACACGCCCTCGCGGTCCACGGCCCGTCTTCCTGGACAGCGAAGGGGGGCCCAACTACCCGGCTTATCTGCTGCTCTACCCCAGCCTCTTGCTGAGCTTCGTTGGATTCCGCGAGCTTGGCTATGGCGATGCCGGCGAGACTCTGGCGATCTGGTACGTGGCTGTGGTGCTCGTCTCTCTCTACCTGGCACCGTGGCTTCCACCGGTTTCGCTCCAGGTGCGACGCAGCCTGATGCTTCCGATGATCAGCGCGAGCTCCTTCGTCCTCTTCAGTCTTGGCGGGGACTTCGGGCCGGCCCGGTTTGCCGGGCTGATGGTGGGCGAGTTCGGGGTCTCGTTTCTCGGGATCCTGGTGGGCGGAGCGATCGGCCTGGGCGCCTGGGGCCTCATCTACCTCCTGCTCGTGGTCGCGCCCAGGCAACTTGCCGGAGAGGAAGGAACCGGGGAGGACTGGCTGATCCGTTACCTGGTGTTCTTCGCGGCCTCCCGCATCTACATGGGGGCGGGACGCCTGGCGTGAGTCGGTTCGCCGGATCGGGGCGGTTCCCGGCTGACCGGCTGGTGAGTTGTTTCCTCTTCGTCGCTGTCTTCAAAGTGGGTTTCCTTCAGGCGAGTGGCGGGCAGGGGTTCCGAGGGAGGACCACTGGGTTCACCCCCACGCTAATCTCATCCGTCCACCGACCGATATCTCAGGTTCACCCCCACGCGCGT
>CAZHMF010000062.1:0-2692 GCA_964533605.1 uncultured Anaerolineaceae bacterium | reverse complement strand
GGTTCACCCCCACGCGCGTACTTAGACGACAATGTCGAAGATCACCGGGTCTCTCGCCGGGAGGGAGGCAAGTGATGACGTACCGGCTGGTCGTCGGCGCGGCCCTTGTTCTTGTTATGCTCCTTGCGCTGACATCCGCATGCGAGGGTTCCGGAGATGCGCTTCCGAACTCGGGGCTGGACACGGCCACCCGGACTGCGACCCCCTCGCCGGCTGCGACAGCGACTCGGACGCGATCGCCCTGGCCGACCTCCACGCCGTCTCCGACGCCGACACCGGTTCCCACGGCCACGCTCGCCGAGAGGCTCGGCGTCCCCGTCAGGGAGCTGCGTCTTCTCCCGCCCGAGCCATTGCCGGCCGGGTGGAAACTGCTCGCCCGCCAGGGGCCGTGCTACCAATGCGGCTTCGGGCTCGGTGAGCCACGGCTCTGGAAGGGCGGTTGGGAGCTCGAGTACATCAGCCTGCTCGCGCACCTGGGCCCTGGAGAGGGGTACGCGTACGGCTTCGCCTTTGATGCTGCCGCGGGGAGGATGGCGGTCGCCTGGTGCCGCACCGGCTACTGCGGCGGTGAAAGCGACCCAAGCGATGATGCCGGCGCCGAGCTCTACCCGTCCGAGGACGGCGGAGAGACCTGGTCGAGACTGGGGGATCTCGACGTCCCGAGCTATGTCCGTGGCTTCGTCGCCGGCCGGCTCCTCATCTCCCACTACGAAATCAAGGAGAAGTGGAAGGTGTCGTACCGGTTCTGGCAGGGGGAACCGTTCCTGCCCCCTGCCGGCATGGATCCCGACTGGGTAGTTCTCCCGTCGGGTGGGCGCTCGGCCGTCTGGCTCCAGTACGGTCCCGGAGGGCGGCTGCCCGGACAGTGGCAGGACAGCGAAGGACCGGTCCTGCCGCCGCTTGAGGGCGAATTCAGACTGATCGCACTCTCAGGCAAAGAGGTATTCCTCTGGGAGGCGCGGGAGCCGCCCGTGGCGGAGGACGAGCGACAGCCCGAGAGCCTCCTCGTCGCCGCCGACCGGAACGGCACGGCGCGAACTGCCTGGGCTTGGTATGGGGGGTGGTGGTCGCTCAGGGGACTCACTGCCGACCGCTATGTCGTTGGCCACATGGATGATCCGGGTACGGCGGTGGGCGGCCCGGTGCCGGTCGTCGTAGACCTCGAGGAGGGGACGGTCCTTCCCATCGCCGGTCTCCCGCGGAGCCGTGAGGACTCGTTCACCTACCCGGATGTCCTGTTCGTCCCGGTGCCCTGGCGGCCGAACGGCAGGCCGCGGATCTGCGGTCTCCCGGAGTTGCGTTTCCAGTCTGCGAAAGCCTGGGTGCCGTCAGCTTCCCCGCAGACCTGCCGGGCGCACATCCGTGTGCCCAAAGTCGCCGCCGATGAAGAGGAGGGGCTCTCCGACCGCCTTCGCCAGGGCATAGGCGAAGCAATCGCCGAAGTTGAGCTGGGCAGGGTGGCCGCTCCCCTTGCCGAAGTCGCGGTATGCGTCCCGGCCAATGCGCGCCTGCTCGGCGGTGACCGGCTCGATACGGATCCCCGCGACAGCGACCAGTTCGTCGAGGCGTCGGCTCGCGACGGGATCCCGGCTCGCGTCGACGACGATCGCTGCCTCGAGGAAGGTCCCCGCGGAGATGCGTCGCACGTTCGCTTGCTCGATTGCTGTTGCCATGGCGGGCGCTTCGGGCTCTGCCCGCAGGATCGCCAGGATCGCAGAGGTGTCGATGATCACCGCGGGAGCCCGCGCTCGTCATAAAGCAGGTCCCCGTGGTCACCGGAACGGTATGGCTCCTCGAGGCGGGCGGCGCAGTCGCGACCGATCTTGAGAAGCCGCTCGGCGAGGCCGCCGCCGCCGTTCCCTCGGAGCCGCTGCAGGCGCTCCCTAACAGCCTTCGTGACGGCGCCCGTCATGCTCTCACCGGTCAGCTCCGCGAGCTCCCGAACGAGGTCGTGCGTATCCTCGTTCTTGATGTTCAGGCCCATCTGTAACCTCCGACGCCCCGCGGTAGTCCCCTGCACAGACGGCCACGAACTCCCGCCGAGTGGTGCTAGTCTACCATGTGGAGGTAGAGTATCTACCTAAGATCCCCGAGGTGGGAGAACCTTCCCCGCCAACGCGATAGGTCCGGTTGTCGAAGATGCGCCCGAGACCGGGCGAGCCCATCACCGACGAGGCCGACCGTCTTCCCCGCTACGCTTAGACTGTCCCGCAGACAGGCTGTGCGGCACGACCGGAAGCCGCGCAAGAGGAGGAGATGCCATGACTCAGACGAAAAAGACGGAGCCGCACGTCGGCATGCATGTCGAGCCGGCGGAGTTCCTGATCACACCGAAACTGCTCAGCGATTACATCAACGGGCTCGATGTCGAGCCCGGGGAGCATCCGCCGCTGATGGTTGCGACGAACGCCGATCGCGGCAACTCCCTCTTCTTCTCCCAGATGCGCGGTCACCTCTGGCTGCGCCAGGAGTGGGAGTTCTACGGCCGCCTGCATGAGGGGGTCCGCTACCGGGTAGAGGGTGATGTGATCGATATCTATCCGCGCCGCGACCGCACCGTCCTGCTCACGAAATCGACCATCCGCCGGCCCGACGATGGCTCAGTCGTGATGGTCGAGCGTCATCACCAGAGCTTCCTCCTCGACCAGCCGCCCGACGCCGATGTCAACCTCCGCGACCCGAAGGCGAAGGA
>CAZHMF010000061.1:10260-13171 GCA_964533605.1 uncultured Anaerolineaceae bacterium | reverse complement strand
CTCGTCCCACTGGTCCAACAGCTCAACTGCAACGCGGCAGGAGCTCGGAGTGTCGTTGAATCGTTCCTCGTAGGCGGCCTCTATGGCGGCCAGGTGGATCCCTTCCTCCATCTGCCGCGCCAGGTGCTTTTCGTCGGCCGCCGTCAGCAGACATACCTTGCCGATTTCACGCAGGTACATCCGAACGGGGTCGTCGATCCCCTCTGTCTCGTCTGCCAGCAGGGCCATCGACGCCGCGGCCTTCGCTTCTACTTCCTCCTCGGGCTCATCATCATCGGAACCAGCGACGGACTCGGTATCTTCGTCCGCAGCGTCGTCGTCGTCACTGGCCGAAGCGTCGCTCCGCGTCAGGATGCCGACCGCGGTGCCCTGCTCGTCCGCAACGTCGGCGGCCGCGCCTCTGGGGTGGCCGGGTACTGTCTCCTCGTTCATCCTCGAGCAAAACCGTCGGAAGATCGGCGAAACGTGTCGTTCGCCGGCTCATCGGTCAGGGACGCTTCTTGTATCAACCGGAACACAACGTTACGGACGTCCGTGACGTGATCGCCGCCGAGCGAGTCGAAGCCGGTCTCTGGCACGTGCATGGTCAAGTTGCTTCCTCCCGCCTCTAATCATAGACCTCATGTTTGCCGTCCCGGCACGGTCGACTGTACACCTATCGCCTGGGAGCCCGCCTCCGTCCTGGTCCGGTGCGGCCAACCCCAATCACAACCCAACTGCCCGTCGGCTCATCGAGGTTCTCTCGATGACCGCCGCGCGACGGCCCACTGGTCACCAGGCGACCGCAGAAGCGGCCTCCCACCAATAGACTACCATCATCAGATATCGTCTTGACGTCCTCGGCGAGCGGACCATCCCACAGCGAATGGATCATTCGATTCCCTGCTCGTAGGCGCCGATATCCGGTGCCGCGCCCGCGACGGGCAGTCCGACATCGGTTCCGGCGTCAATCGTGGGGCTCTCCGGGCGCACTCGGAAGTCTCGTCCCGCAGGGTCGACAAAGAGCGGATCGCCGACAACGGCGTCTGTTCCGGCAGGCTCGCCGGCACGATAGAAGAGGCTGTGGGAAACGAGGTTGCCCGCGACCCCAACGGCATTTCCGACGATGCTCCCCTGCTCCGTGACCGCGATGATGTTGTTCTCAATCAACGAGCTCTCCACGTCGTCGAGCACGATGCCCGGGCCCCAGCCTGATCGACCGCACTCGTAAAGCACGTTGTTCACGACCCGCACGTCGCTCATCCGTCCGCGCCCGCCGCCACGCTCCCGCAGTTCGTCCCAGAAGACCAGGCATGACAACCACGAGCCGGCCAGCACGTTCTGATAGACATGGATCTCCGATAGCGTACCGTCGCCTATCCCGCCGAGGTCACCCACGGCCATTAGCAGCGCGTTGCCCCCGTCGTACTCCTCACCCAGCAGCTGCCCACATGGCACGACCTGCCCATCGGACTCTATCCAGCCCGAATCGAGCACCACGTTGTGGTGGACATCGAGCCGGTGGGCTTCGTTGATATATATCCCCACTGCGCACTGTCGCTCGACTCGGTTGTGATGGATGCTGCCGTCCCGCGAGCCCACCTTCGCATCGATACCCTCTTTCCAGCTGTCGTGCACGTGATTCTGGGAGACCTCGAATTCAGAGCTGTTCACGATCGAGATGGCCTCTTCGGGGTACTCGACGCTGCCGTCCGAGTACTGGACACCGAGGTTGACCCGGGTGACTTCGTTGTCCCGGACCCTGAGCTCAGTCGAGTCGTAGACGCTGATCCCACTCATGCCGGTCGCTCTCGTCAGCGTTCCCTGGATCGTCACGCCCGTCGCTCGCTCCACCGCGATCCCGTACTGCGGGGCGTTCTCGACCGTGATATCGCGGATCACGACATGTTGCTGGTCCGCCACCCGCAGTCCGTCGAAGACACCGTCCTCGGGAAACGCGTCCTCGGGACAGGGGAAGCGACGGCAGCCGCCGTCGACGATCACGTCGCCGGCAGATGTCCCCTGGATTACGATCGGTTCGTCCGAGCTGCCCGAGCGGTGCACTTCAACGCGCTCCTCGTAGACACCCGGGAGAATCGTGAGCACGTTCCCGGGCTCGAGGGCGTCGACGCCGCGCTGGATCGAGCAGAACGGCTCATCACGCGTACCCGGTCCACCATCGTCACATTCCGCGGGGGACACGAAATAGTCTCCGTCGACATCGTCGGGCACCACGCTGGTCTGACCCACGGACGGAACGACCGACCTGGTCGGTGGTGTGCTACTCAGGCGGTCGCCGTCGTCCCCGCCACAGGCAGTGGCGAACGCCACGGCGACCAGAATCGCGAGAGCGTGGACGGCGAGCTTCGGGGAACGCCGGCGACTTTCTTCGCAGTGCATCGGACCAAGTATTGCACCGCGACCAGGTGACCCGCCCGGCCTGAGTGGGCTGCCTCCATCGCCAGGTTATCTCCGGGCGCGGTTCTCGTGAGACCGGTTTCGTCAGCCTTCCGAGTCATCGAGCGGTGCTCCCGCCCCGGGTCCGGATGTGTCCTGCACGACAGTCCGGGACAGCATGGAGTAATACCGGTAGCGGCTGGGCATGTGAGATGTGACCGAGCCGATCACCACAACGGCCACGAGGATGGGCACGCGATAGTCCCACGCCAGCGGCACGAGAAAGAGCAGACCGAGCTTTGCGAAGGTCATCAGTCCCCGCCCCTGGTGGAACCAGAGGAGGCGCGGACCGGCTTCTACTGCCAGCAAGCAGATCCCGGTGGCCATCGTCAGTATGAGAGCGAATCTCAACCGCTCCGGATCGACATCGAACGCATGGCCCCCCAGCAAGATCCCCATGGTCCCGATGTGGGCTGTTCGCAGAACTATGTTGAGGACCCGCCTGGCCACTTCTGTCCCCTTATCGACTGACTGC
>CAZHMF010000061.1:0-10160 GCA_964533605.1 uncultured Anaerolineaceae bacterium | reverse complement strand
ACGAGTACGGTCAATGGAACCGGTGACGGCCGCATAGGCTTCCACTCCTCGACCGGCAGGGACGCTCCCGGTCGAGCAGCCGTGAGAGTTCGCACCTGGGGCGCCGACCGCGACCGGCGGCTCAGCGGTTCGGCAACGCACGGCAATATCCGTTGAGTTCGACGTACGCGCGGCCCGCACTGTCCCCGCTCACCTCGGCCATGCCCTCCCAGTACCTGACGACCAGGGCGTCGACCTCCTGGTCTTCCATCACCGGCGTCACCATCAGTTCGAGATCACGCACGCTGATGGCCCAGCCGGACGGATACGTACATCCGGTATGCGGACTCGTCCACTCGCCCAGCGGGGTGACCTCGAGTTCATCCGGCGCGATCTCCGCCGATTGACACGCGGCGTCGGTGTAGGTGCCGCCGGCGAGCGCTTCGCTGCCGTCCGCGCGGACCGTGAACAGCATGATCTCGCGGCTGTCGTCGAGCTGGATCGCGAACCAATCCCAGCCGGTGTCAACAGCGCCGCTGAGAGAGCCCCACTGATGATCGAACCAGGCAGTTCCCTCGACTGCGAGTGGCTCCCCGTCGATCGTCAGCGTGCCCCGCGCGGCCATCCGCGGCCGCGAGTAGTAATACGTATAGCCGCCGAATCCGTATGCGGTATAGCCGTCGCCGTGCTGAAGAACCGGCGGCTTGACCGGGCTCAGGACCAGCTCGAGTTCGTAGACGCCAACCTCTCCTTCCAGGTAATCCTCACCGGCCACGCCGACCGCAGAGTGAGCGCCTACCTCGAGTGCGAACCCACGCTCCACCGGCGCCGGCGGACCCGGCCGGAAGCCGACGTCGTAGGCGAAGACGCCCCCGCTCTGGTCGCTGATCGCGTGGTGCACCATCTGACCCCGGACGCCGAGTACCTCCTGGAGAAAGAAGGCCCACTCAAAACCGAACCACCGCCCATCGTCCGCCCTGAGATGCCCGGTCCAGTACCACCACTCGGTCGCCTCCGTGTGGGGTCCATCGTCGGCTGGCAGCTCCACGCGGCCCGCTGGCGGGGACTGACAGGCCGACGGGATCGCGCTGCCGCCATCCACAGTGGCGGCGAGCTGCGGCCCCACGGTCCCTCCGGGAGGCGGTGAGTCGTCGGGGACAACGCTCGACGGTTCCTCGCTCCGGGCGCCGCAGGCGATCAAAAGGGAGGCGAGGGTCACTGTGGCAAGGACTTGCATCGCCTTCATTGCTGATCCCATGTCGAGCGTAAGGTACTCGCCCGATTACGGAGCCTCAGATCCGTCCGGCGTCGGAATGGAATCTCGCCGGCCGCCGCTCATGACCCTCCCCGTGGTCACTTTGCGCCTCGAGATGAGCCGCGAGGCCAGGTTTCGCGAGGTTGATTACGCGAACAGTCGCAGCGCGCCGGGCAGCGCAAGAGCGGTGTTTAGCAGAGCGAAATGAAATGCGTCAGATAGTCCCGGGAAGGGAGCTGAATCCGGCCGAGCCGGCGATAGTGGACCCGAAGGATGTGAGCGCAGCAACGCAGGTGATGGCGATGAAGGCGATTATGAGGCCGTACTCGGCGAGGCTCTGGCCTTCCCCGCCCTCCGCTCGACGGAATCCTGCGCAGCACAAGTTGCAGAACTTGGAGACCATAGCGTTCACCCCTCGATGTCCCTCTGATCGCATGTTCGGCATCGACAGGTGGACGGCGAGTTGAAGTGCGGTGCGCCGTAGGTAACCGGAAGACGGCCCCGTCCTCCCGTAGCCCCCCCGGCCGACGTTCCACCAGGTGACAGACCGGTGAACGCCGGGTGCAGCGCGGTGAACAGGGGGGACCGTCCCCTAAGGGGCAACGATCTCCGCCCTTCCGGCCGTCCGGAGAGTGGCAGACACGCATCGCCTGTGCCTCCGTTGGAGCGGGGGAGACGGTCGGTGTGACGGGAAAGGACCCTCCAGGGTGAAGGAGTTTGCCGCCTGCAGTCCATTCGCCAATACTTTGCAATGCAGGAGGTCTCCGGTAACTTTCTGTGTGCGTGGGCCGCTAGCTCAATTGGCAGAGCAGCTGACTCTTAATCAGCCGGTTGGAGGTTCGAGTCCTCCGCGGCTCACCACTCACAGAGACCTGCCGCCGATAGGAGTGCCGGGCGCAACGGGGAAGTGTCGGAACTGGCAGACGAGCATGATTTAGGATCATGTGCCGCAAGGCGTAGGAGTTCGAGTCTCCTCTTCCCCATTAGACAAACTTCGCTGGTATAGTACGGCACTTGCAGACGGGCCCCTCTTGGGGTCAGCCATAGGAGGGGTGATGCCACTTCTCGAGGTCAAGGACCTTCGAACCTACTTCTACACCCAGGAGGGGACAGTGCGAGCCGTCGACGGGACGTCATACTCCGTCGACGAAGGGCAAACGCTCGGACTGGTGGGCGAGTCAGGTTGTGGAAAGAGCGTCTCCGCATTGTCGATTCTCCGCCTCATCCCGCAGCCTCCCGGGAAGATCGTGTCCGGGGAGGTCAACTTCCAGGGGCGTGACCTGCTCAAGCTCGACGAGGACGCACTCCGGGGTATCCGAGGCAACGACATCGCCATGGTCTTCCAGGAGCCGATGACCTCGCTCAACCCGGTGCTCACAATCGGGCGCCAGATGACCGAGGCACTCGAGCTCCACATGGACCTCCATGGCAAGGGCGCTCGGGACCGGGCCGCTGAGCTGCTCGAGATGGTGGGCATCCCGGAGGCCGGAGGCCGGCTGGACGACTACCCGCACCAGTTCTCGGGCGGCATGCGCCAGCGCGTCATGATCGCGATGGCCATGAGCTGCAACCCAAAACTGCTTCTCGCGGATGAGCCCACCACCGCGCTCGACGTGACGATTCAGGCGCAGATCCTCGAGGTCATGAGCCGCCTCAGCCAGGAGTTCGGGACGGCCGTGATCATCATCACCCACAACCTCGGGGTCGTTGCCCGGTATGCCGACCACGTCAATGTGATGTACGCCGGCAGGATCATCGAAAGGGCCGCCGCCCACGAGCTCTACGGAAACCCCAAACATCCATACACTGTCGGGCTTCTCAACTCGGTACCCCGGCTGGACGAGACCCGGAAGGAGAAGCTGGTTCCGATCGAGGGCCTGCCGCCCGACCTGGCACATCTTCCCGAAGGCTGCTCCTTCTACGCGCGTTGCACGTTCCGCACCGATAAGTGCCGCGCAGAGTATCCGCCCTTCCGTCTCATAGGAGATGAACACTACACGGCCTGCTGGGAGGCCGAGCAAGTTGCAAGGGAGGCCCACGTTGGCGCAGCAGGCTAGCAGCACCGTTTCCTCGGATGCCAAAGGGCAGGAAGGGCTCGTCGAGGTCCAGAACCTGCAGGTCTACTTCCCGGTCACCGCTGGATTGATCTTCCAGCGCAAGGTGGCCGACGTCAAAGCCGTCGATGGAATCAGCTTCACCGTGAGGCGCGGGGAGACCCTCGGCCTGGTGGGCGAGTCCGGCTGCGGCAAGAGCACCACGGGCAAAGCGATCCTTCAGCTTGAGCGGCCGACCGGCGGCGGCGTGACGTTCGAGGGCACCGATCTCACGAAGATCAGAGGGCGCGAACTGCGGCGCTTCCGGCGCAAGATGCAGATGATCTTCCAGGACCCCTACGCGAGCCTCAATCCACGAATGTCGATCGGCAGCATCATCAGTGAGCCGATAACGATTCATAAGCTTGCGCGGGGCCAGGCGAAGAAGGACAGAGTTCAGAGCCTGCTGCAAACCGTGGGCCTGAATCCCTATTTCGCCAACCGCTTCCCCCACGAGTTCTCGGGCGGCCAGCGCCAGCGCATCGGCATCGCCCGCGCACTCGCTGTGGAGCCCGACTTCATCGTCTGCGACGAGCCTGTGTCGGCGTTGGACGTATCCATCCAGGCACAGATCATCAACCTCCTCCAGGATCTGCAGGAGCAGTTCAACCTCACATACCTCTTCATCGCCCACGACCTCTCGGTCGTCCGCCACATCTCCGACCGCGTCTGCGTGATGTACCTCGGCCACGCCATGGAACTCACCGACCGGGATTCCATCTTCGACAATCCTCTCCACCCCTACACGAAGGCGCTCATGTCGGCCGTCCCGATCCCCGACCCGGCAGTCGAGCGCCAGAGGGAACGGATCATCCTCCTCGGTGACGTTCCGAGCCCGCTCCGCCCACCGAGTGGCTGCGTCTTCCACACACGCTGCCCGATCGCGATCGATGAGTGCCGCCAGACCATTCCCGAATGGCGCAATGTCGGCACCCAGGGCGCCGAGCACTGGGTCTGGTGTCACCGCGTCTGATTTCCGGGCGGCCGGTGCACAGACAAGAGGAAGGGGGAGCAGAATCGCTCCCCCCTCTGTTTGTCCCTCGCGAGCCTGTTTCTATCCGCGAGGCAGTCCGAGGCCACGCGTGGCAATAACGTTGCGCTGGATCTCGTTCGATCCGGAGTAGATGGTCGACGGCACAGACATCAGGTAGTTCTCCGGCATGTCCCCTGCCAGCGGAGCCGTCGGCTCCTCGGGAACCAGCTGGCCGGAGAGGCCCAGCATGTTGACGCCGAAATTGAAGATCCTCTGCCCCAGCTCGGACTGGAAAATCTTGATGACAGACGCCTCGTAGTTCGGCACGAGACCCTTCGACTGCATCGACGCCACCCTCAGTCCCAGCAGGCGGGCGACGTTGTTGCCTACGACAAGTTCGGCCATCCTGGCCCGGTTGGCCTCGCGGGACTCAGCGGACGCCTTGCGCAGGGCATCTGCCAGGCGCTCGAGGGTGTGCCGCTGACCGGCCGTGGCACCCACGCCCGACCGCTCGAAGTCAAGCAACGTCATCGCGACGTACCAGCCACGGTTCTCCTCACCGATGAGGTTGGTCGCCGGCACACGCACGTCCTCGAGGAAAACCTCGTTGAAGTGGTGGCGACTCGCCATGTTAATCAGGGGGCGGATTGTGAGCCCCGGTGTGGTTTTGATGTCATCGATGAGGAGGAATGAGATCCCACGATGCTTCGGAGCATCCGGGTCCGTCCTGACCAGGCAGAACATCTGGTTGGCGCGGTGACCGCCCGACGTCCAGATCTTCTGTCCATTGACGACATATTCGTCGCCGTCGCGTACGGCCCTGGTCTGGAGGCTCGCCAGGTCGGAACCGGCACCCGGCTCCGAATAGCCCTGGCACCAGATGTGCTCCCCGCTTGTGATCTTTGGGAGATAGCGCGTCTTCTGCTCGTCCGAGCCGTGGACGATGAGCGTCGGCCCGATCATGCCGACGCCAAAGCCGCGGGTCCCGGTGTCCGGAGCGCCGTGGTAACCGAACTCCTCGTTGAAGACCATCTGCTCTGCGATGTTCGCAGCCAGCCCGCCGTACTCCTTGGGCCAGGCCGGCGCGATCCAGCCTCGCTTCGCGAGCTCTGCGTTGAAGTTCTGCGCGAACTCAAACTCCTCGTCCGACCGCGCCCCCAGTGAGCTACCCTCGGACGGCCGGTTCTTCAGCTGTTCCTCGAGGAACGACCGTACATCCTTCCTGAGGGCCTCCTCCTTCTCTCCGAATCTGAGCTCCATGAACAACACCTCTTTTCGTAAGCTGTCCTAACGGCTGTGGCTCAACATTCTCCCTGTCCGGGCCACGAAAGGCCAGCCCCGGCCCGTTCCCCGTGCGGGTCGCGGACTGTATAAGTTGCAGAGCAGCGATTCACAGGCACCCACCCGCCTGACGGAGGTAGAACATGCGAGTGACACGACGGGTAAAGGCAATCCTCAACGGTTACGAGTCGGACAGCCCGGGGACCAAAGCCAACCTCGCCCGAATCCTCATGAACGGGCGGCTCGGCGGAACGGGCCGGCTCCTCATCCTGCCGGTAGATCAGGGCTTCGAACACGGGCCGGCACGCAGCTTTGCTCCCAACCCCGACGCCTATGACCCCCAGTACCACTTCCAGCTCGCACTCGACGCCGGACTCTCCGCCTACGCGGCCCCTCTCGGAATGATCGAAGCCGGCGCCGACACCTTTGCCGGCCAGGTGCCGACGATCCTCAAGCTCAACAACGCCAACTCGCTCTCAACCAACAAGGACCAGGCCGTCACCGGCTCTGTCAATGACGCGCTGAGGCTCGGCTGCGCTGCGATCGGATTCACCATCTATCCCGGCTCCGAGGACCAGTACGAGATGATCGAGGAGCTTCGCGATCTGGCGGAGGAAGCGAAGGCGGCCGGACTTGCAGTCGTGGTCTGGTCCTACCCGCGCGGCGGCAATCTCACCAAAGAGGGCGAGACCGCCGTCGACATCTGCGCCTACGCCGCCCACATGGCCTGTCTGCTCGGCGCCCACATCATCAAGGTGAAGCCACCAACCGACGCGCTCTTCCTGGACGAGGCCCGCAAGGTCTACGAAGCTCAATCGGTCGACATAGCAACGCTGTCGGCGCGGATCAGCCACGTGGTCCAGAGCGCCTTCAACGGCCGTCGCATCGTGGTCTTCTCAGGCGGTGCCGCGAAGGACCTCGATGGCCTCATGGACGAGGTGCGGGCTATCCGGGACGGCGGAGGCAACGGCTCGATCATCGGCCGCAACACATTCCAACGTCCCCGCGAAGAGGCACTGAAGATGCTCGACCGGATAGTCCAGATCTATCTGGGAAAGGCCTGAACCAGAGACCGCCATTCACTCGCTCACGGCTCGTTCCACTGCCGTGGGCAGGTGGCCCAGTTCGCTGCTAGCCCTGCCCCAGCCAGGTCATCATGCCGCGCATCTCCTGCCCGACATGCTCCACGGGGTGGTCGGACTCGATACGCCGCGTCGCGAGGAAGCGCGGCCGCCCCGACATGTTTTCGAGGATAAATTCCTTGGCGAATTCGCCGCTCTGGATCTCGCCGAGGATCCTCTTCATCTCGGCTTTGGTCGCGTCGGTGATGATCCGCGGGCCGCGCGTGTAGTCACCGTACTCGGCGGTATCGCTGATCGAGTAACGCATCCTGCTGAGGCCTCCCTCGTAGATGAGATCAACGATCAGCTTGAGCTCGTGCATCGTCTCGAAGAAAGCGCTCTCGGGCTGGTAGCCGGCTTCCACCAGGGTCTCAAAGGCCGCCTTGATCAGCGATGACAGCCCGCCGCAGAGGATCACCTGTTCACCGAAGAGGTCGGTCTCGCACTCTTCTCTGAAGGTGGTCTCGAGGACACCGGCGCGTGTGCCGCCGATCCCCTTCGCATAGGCGAGAGCCAGCTGGTGGGCGAGCTCGGTCGCCTGCTGGTGCACGGCCACCAGGCACGGCACACCCCCACCCTCTGTGAACACCCGCCGGACCAGGTGTCCCGGGCCCTTGGGGGCCACCATCGTCACGTCCACGAATTCCGGTGCCTGGATCTGCTCGAAGTGCACGTTGAAGCCGTGGGCGAACATGAGCATGTTGCCCTCCACCAGCCCCGGCTCGATGGCCTGATCATAGAGAGCCTTCTGAACCTGGTCCGGGACCAGGACCATGATCACGTCGGCCTCCTTCGAAGCCGCTGTCGCGTCGAGCACCCGCAGGCCGGCGGCCTCGGCCTCCGCCCAGGACCGGGACCCCGGATAGAGACCCACGACCACGTCGCAACCACTGTCCTTCAGGTTCAGCGCGTGGGCATGCCCCTGCGATCCGTAGCCGATGACGGCGATCTTTCGCCCCTCCAAAAGGCCGAGATCGGCGTCGTTGTCGTAATACATCGTGGCCATGAGCTCACCTCCAAGAATGCGTTCCTGCGACCCCCGCCGGAGCAGAGGCTAGATCGGAAGGATGACCTGCTTGGGATGCCGCGGAATGCTCACGACCCCGGGCGTCACGCCGATCTCGCGAAGCATCCAGTACATTTCGATCGCCGCGACTCTCTCTTCGTTGACCCGGATCCACGCGCCGGCCCTGGGCCGCTGTGGATCGATCGCCAGCTCGAGGGCAGCAGCGTTCTCACCGGCGATACAGCGCAATAGCCGCCAGGTCCCGAAGGCCGGAGATGGCAGCGTCGACACGAGTTCGAGCACCGCCTCTGAACCGGTCGCGACACCGAAGACCCCGTCGATGAGGACAGCATCGTCCGCAAGTAAGGCCGCCGCACCATCCCTATCTCCCTCCAGCAAGGCGTCGACGAAACCGCGTGCTGCCGCTGCGACCGGCGCGGGACCGCCCCCGGCGGTTCCTTCGAGCTTCTGGAGCGCGTCGAGCGCAGGCTTCGGATACTCGATTCGCGCCGGCATGGCGTAGATCCGCCTCGCCGAGATAAGTCCCTCCTCGAACTCGACGAATTCCAGAACGTGCTGCTCGAAGACACGCCAGTCGTACCCCTTCGCCTCGATGGTCGCCCGCAGCGCTGCGACTTCGCCATCCTCGACGAGCGAGCGCTCAGTGTAGGAGCAATCCGCATAGTCACGAAGGAAGCGTCCGTACCACTCGCCGATGGCACCGCCGCCCCATGCCGTGGGACCGCGGAACGTGTGGAGTGCCGCGCCGGCCTGGTGCAGCTCGGCGATGTCGCGGAATCGCTCATGCTCAATAGCGCTGACAAGCGCGTCGACAGTCTCGCTGTTGCTCATGCAGTCATGAATCCCCGGGTGCGCGTAACCGCGGGATTGTACCTTTCATCCCGGAACCAGCATAGGAGATGACCGGGTGGTGGGGTCCGAAGGGCGGGACGCATTGTGCAGTTCAGCGGCGGACCTTGACTATCGGTCCTTCCGAGAACAGTCCATCGATGCTCAGTCCGAACCGTTCGTAGACAGCGCGCGGTATGCCGAGATCGGCGAGGTAGAGTTCGCCCGTGCAGCTGCGGCAATGGGGGAGGAGCAGCCCCGCCTTGGGGAGGTCCAGCATGATGGTCGTCGTGGCGCTGATGCTGGGCCGGGAACTCTCCCCCGTCGCGGCGTTCACCCCCGTCGGAACATCGACTGCCAGCACCGGCCGGCCCGAGGCCATCGCCAGCTCGGTCACCGCTGCGGCCATCCCCAGTGGAGGACCGCTGAGCCCATATCCGACGAGCGCGTCGATGATCAGGTCGGCGCCCCGGAGGTGCTCCTCGAGCGTGATTTCGCTGGTGGCCGCAGCCGGCTGGATGATCCCGGCTTCGGAGAGGATCTTCATGTGCCTCTGAGCCGCGAACGACATCTCGGCCTCGACCTCTCCCACGACCACCTCGACCGCCACGCCCCAGTTGGTGAGATGGCGTGCCGCCGACAGTCCCGTCGCTCCCTTGTTGCCCCCACCGGCGAGCACCAGCACGCGCTGGAGCCGCCCCTTACCCCCGAGCATGCCGAGACAGATGCGGGATGTGGCTCGTCCACCGTTCTCCGCCAGTTGCAGGATGTCGAGACCGAAGTCCTCCTGAGCGGAGCGCTGAATGTCCCGCATGACCGGGGGTGTGACTGCAGGCAGTCCAGATACGCGCCGTTCGGGATAGCGGCCGGGGGAGCTACGGATAGCCATCTGCGTACACCACGAGGAGCGTCCTCGGCTCCAGTCTATGAATCCCCGCCATCCCGGTCACGGGAGCAGGTTGCCGTCACGCGCGCCGCAATTCCGCCACGGGGCCGGAATTCGCCGACGACGGTCAGCCGGCGGGGGGAGATCGCGGCCACGATGTCGTCGCAGATCTCGTTCACCAGCTGCTCGTAGAAGATCCCGCGCTCACGAAAGGCGAAGAGATAGTACTTGAAGCTCCTCAGTTCGATGCAGCGTTCACCCGGCACGTAGGTGACGGTGATCGTCCCGAAGTCCGGCAGACCGGTCATGGGACAGACGCTCGTGAACTCGGGCGCCACGAACTCTATTTCGTAGTCCCGGCCGGGATACTCGTTTGGGAAACTGTCGATCGTGCCGTCCCTGCGAAAGACGTTCTCGCCGGCCGGCCGTTCACCACCCGTCATCCGGCCCTCCTCTCCGATGTCTGCGCATCCCCGCAGATCTCATCGTGAGCGGCGCTCCCCGTAGTCCGTGAACGGGGCATCGCGGCGCCTGATAGTCTCACGGAAACCCACCTTATCGAACGATTCCCGCCACTGCAGAGCTTCTTCAGTATGGCGGGTGATCCCGTCGAACAGGGGCCCGAACAGCTGTGTGGTACGGAGGGCCATGTTCTCCAAAGCCTGGGTGATGAGCCGCTTGTTTACGGCCAGCCGGGTTCCGGGGATGGCGGGCAAG
>CAZHMF010000060.1:0-13397 GCA_964533605.1 uncultured Anaerolineaceae bacterium | reverse complement strand
AGGAAGCGCTCGAGGTCTCGGCGCTCATGTTCGAACAGTACCGCTACACCGACCGAGTCAGGGAGATGGGCGACCTGATGCGAAAGGTCCCGCTTCGGGAATATCTGACCGTCCGCGACCAACCATATAAGGACTATCGCACCGCCGAGGACGCGATCCTGGATCGGACGAACCGGGAAGGAGATGCCTGGACCGGCGTCTCAGACCGGGCCCGGGACTCGAGCTGATGGTGGGCGGTCCGGGCCGGGTGGGGAATCGAACTGCGATCCGCCGGGAAGGCGACGCAGCCCTCGCGCACGCAGTCTGCGGGTGATCGAAGGAGCACACCGATGGTCCTCAACGACGACTGGCTTGATCTGACGCCCGAGGAACCGGTCGAGCCCGAGCTGCCGGTTCTCGATCCGCACCACCACCTCTGGGACCGTGCGGGAAGCCGCTACATGCTCGAGGAACTGATCGCGGACACGGCGGGCCACGGCGTTCGCCAGACGGTGTTCATTGAATGCACGTCTATGTACCGGAGCGCCGGGCCGGAACAGTTCAGGTGTGTCGGCGAAACGGAATTCGTGCAGGGTACCGCGGCGATGAGCGCCTCGGGCGGATTCGGGCCGTTGCGCGCCTGCGCTGCGATTGTCGGGACGGCCGACCTCCTCCTGGGCGACGGCGTCGGTCCGGTCCTCGAAGCGCAGGTCGCTGCCAGCCCGAATCGGTTCAGGGGGATCCGCCACCGGGCCGCCTGGCCGTTGAGCCGCGAACCGGCACCCGGCCAGCCGGGGCAGAGACCGCACCTCCTTCTCGACCCGGACTTCCGCCGGGGGTTCGCTCACCTGCGCCGCTACGGCCTGACCTTCGAGGCCTGGCTCTACCATCCCGACATCCCGGACGTCGTCGGGCTTGCCCGCGCGTTCCCCGACACGACGATTGTCCTCAACCACCTCGGCGGCCCGATCGTGGAGGGAGACTACGGGACGGCGGACGAGGTCTTCGAGGGCTGGCGGCGGTCGATCGAGGAGGTCGCAGCGTGCCCGAACGTGGTCATGAAGGTCGGGGGAATCCAGATGGCCGCGAACGGCTTCGGCTGGCATGAACGCGAACGCCCGCCTTCCTCTGAGGATCTGCTGGCGGTGAACCGGCGCTGGTATGAGCACGCGATGGAACAGTTCGGACCCGGCCGCTGTATGTTCGAGAGCAACTTCCCCGTCGACCGGCTCTCCTGCTCGTACACCGTCCTCTGGAACCAGTTCAAGAAGCTCACGAAGGGCTTCCGGCCCGACGAGCGGTTGGAGATGTTCCACGACACGGCCGCCCGGGCCTACCGGCTCCCGCTCGCGAGCGAACTGCCGGCAGCGGACTAGAGACACATGGGACGGCCCGACGAACCGCGGCGCGAGGCCGAGCGTGGTGGCGGGAGAGGCGAGATGCTCGCCACGGCCGTCGCGAGCGCGCTGGAGGAACACCGCGTCCCGTACACGCTGAAGCCCCACCGGGCCGCCGTTTTCACGGCCCAGGATGCGGCCAGGGAGCGCGGCGTGAGTCTGTCTCAGATAGTGAAGACGATGGTGGGGCGCGACACTGAAGGGCAGCTGCACGTTGCTCTGGTCCCGGGCGATAGGCGGCTGAAGCTGAAGCGACTGCGCCGGGCGGCCGGGGGCACGAGGATCGAACTCGTCGCGCCGGGCGCACTGGCCGGGGAGTTCGATCTGGTGGTCGGCGCGATATCGCCCCTGCAGCTCCTGGGCCGTGCGCGCTTCTACGTCGATCCCGGACTGCTCATCCATGATCTGGTTGCCATGAGCGCCGGCGAGCCGGGGGCCGGCATCCTGCTCAGCCCCGCTGACCTCCTGCGCGTGCTCGGTGCGACCGTCTGTGAGATCGCTTCCGGCACCGAGTAGATGAATCCGCCTGCTCCCGGGCCGCTACTCGAACACGCCCTCGGCGAAGCAGTCGGCGAGTTCGTCTTCCGACATGCCCAGGAACTCGCGGCAGACGACGTCGACGTGCTGCCCGAGGGCCGGACCGGCCCAGCGCGGCCCCTGGGAACTCTCCGACAGCTTGAACGCGATCGAGTCGTAGGTGTGAGGCCCGATGACGCTGTGCTCCATGATCCGGAAGTGCTTTCGATGCTTCAGCTGGGGGTCGTTCCAGATGTCCTGCTCGTTGGCGACGAGCCCCGCCGGCACCCCCGCGGCCTGGAGGTGTGTCATCGCCTCCTCGGCTGAACGCCGGGACGTCCACCCGCTCACAAGCCGGTCCAACTCTTCCTCGTGCTCCTTGCGTCCGGCCAGAGTCCGGAACCGGGGGAGAGCGGCCCACCCGGGGTCGCCGATGGCCCGGCGGAACGCCCTCCACTGGTTCTCGTCCGTGACCGCGATCGCAACCCAGCGGTCGTCGCCGACACAGGCGTAGGCATTGTGGGGAGCGGCATCCGGCATCCGGTTTCCGTTCCGGGTCTGAATGCGACCGTTGGCGAAGTAGTCCATGATGACCGGCGCCAGGAAGGTGACGCCCGCCTCGAACTGGGCGAGGTCGATGTGTTGCCCGCGGCCTGTTCGGCGCCGGTAGTCCAGGGCCGCGATCAGGGCACTGCCTCCGAAACGGGGCGAGATGAAGTCGGTGTAGGCGCCGAAGATCTGGACCGGCTCACGGTCGGGCCAGCCCATCATGTGGCACATCCCGGCGACGGCGGCAGCGTGGACGCCGTACCCGCGAAAGTCCGCGTGCGGGCCGTACTGGCCCTGCTGGCAGGTGCTGAAGTAGATGATGTCCGGTTTGATCTGCCTCACCGCTTCGTAGTCCATCCCCCAGCGCTTCATGACGCCGGGGGTGTAGCCCTCGGCGATGACGTCGCACCAGTCGATGAGCTTCCAGGCGATCTCGCGGGCGCGGGGCAGGTCCATGTTCAGGCTGAAACCGTACTTGCCGGCGTTGTAGTTGGGCTGCCAGGCGCTGCGGTCGAGCTCCGGCAGGCGGTCTCTGAACGGGCCGGCCGTTCGCGTCACGTCCGGCCGCAGACGGGACTCGACGTGGACTGCCGTCGCTCCGTGGTCGGACAGGTAGCGGACGGTGAGGGGGCCGACGGCGCCGCTGGTGAAGTCGAGGATCTTTGTCCCTTCGAAGATCCCTCGCTCCGGCGTCCGCGGCGCGGCGCGTACAGTCATCTCGTGTGCCTCGGCTTCAGGGGCAGGGGCGCCGTCGGCTGCCGGCGATGATGCTGCGTGGTGCGGTTCGAGCACCTCACGATTGTGCTCGCCGATGAGCGGTGCCCGGCGCCACGGACCCAGCGGTGTCTCGCTGAGCTGGATGAAGGGGCCGCAATAGGTGAGCGTGTCGTCCAGCTCCGGATGGTCCACCCGAACGAAGAATTTGCGGGCCGCGAGCTGGGGGCTCTCGGCGACGTCCCTGGGGTCCTGGAACGGGCAGCCGAGGATCTTCCGCTTGATGCACTCCTCGTAGAGCTCCGCCTTCGTGTGCCTCCTTATGAACGGGGCGATGATGTCGAGCTGGATGTGGTCCATCTCTTCCTGGGTGACCGTCCGGTAGTCGAACTTCGACCAGTCGTAGCCGGTCATATCGCCGGCCGTGCCTTCTTCGTCGATGAGCTCGATGAGGGCTCTGGACGATAGCGCCATCGCCCTCAGGGCGCCGCCGCCGAGGATGAGATAGAAGAGCCCATCCTTACATTCGTAGGTGGAGCGACTGTTCAGGATCGTCCCGTCGGGCTTTGGAAGACCTCTCTTACCCGTGCCGCGGGGGATCACCCTTCGGTACATGTCCCAGGTCGGGAGCATGAGCTGGGTAGAGGTGTGGATCGACTGCTGGATGGAGACATCGACGTGCTGGCCCCGGCCGGTGCTTTCGCGTGCGTAGAGCGCGACCATCGCGCCGGCCGCCGCCTCGGCGCCTCCGTGCAGGTAGGCCTGGGGAAACGAGAGCTGGTTCGGGGGCCGGTCGGGATCGCCGTTCGGGAACATGAAGCCGCCGAGCGCCCAGAGGATCATGTCGTTGACCTCGTAGGCTTGCTCCACGTAGGGCCCGGACTGGCCGAACGGCGTGATCGAAACGAAGACGAGGCCCGGGTTGATCTCACCGAGATCGCCGGGACCGAGGCGCAGGGCCCCCAGGTACCCGGGCCGAAATGACTCGACTACGACATCAGCCGTCGTGGCGAGCTGCCGGAATGCGTCCCGTCCGGCGGTCGTTTCGAGGTCGAGCGTGATGCTCCTCTTGTTGGCGTTGTAGGCGAGCCAGTAGAGACTCTTCTCCGGATCGACCTCGTCGTGGTAGTGAGGGCCGAGGAGGCGCGACGGATCCCCGCCGGGGGGCTCGATCTTGATGACGTCCGCGCCCATGTCGGCGAGCATCTTGCCGCAGAGGAAACCCTTCTCGTCGGTCAGGTCCAGGACTCTGTAGGGCTCGAGCAGGGTGCCCGCGCCGTCGCCGTCGGGCTTGGTCTTCACAGCTGGCGCGCGAGGTAGGCGGCCTCGTGGATCGCATTTCCGTACGATCGCGGGGATCGTGCGTCTCCGAGAACGTCGATCCGGGGGACTCTTCCCGCGAGTTGAGCACGGAGTTCATTCACAGGTTCCCGGCCGAGGCAGAGGATGAGGCGGTCACACTCGATCACCTCGCGCACGATGGAGTCGCCGCTGCCGCGCGTCACCCCCAGCGCTCCCGGTGTGAACCGGTCGACCGCGGTCCCAGCCTCGATCGTGACACCGGCGGCGGCGAGCCATCCGAGAACGTGCATGACCCGCGAAGCGAGATAGGGCGCGGGCTGGAACGAGGAGGTTGACTCGATAAGGCGTACCTCGCGTCCGGCGCGGACCAGCTCGAGCGCCAGTTCGACTCCCTCTGCGGCTCCCCAGATCACCGGTTTCCTGCCCGGGTCCGCGGCTCCCTCGCGCCGGAGGACCTCGTCAATCGTCAGCACCGAACCATCACGCCGGCCCTCTGCGATCGCCGGGACGTCGGGGATGCGGGCCCGCGATCCGGTGGCGACCACGAGGACGTCGGGCTTCTCTGCCAGGACCAGCTCCGGTGTCGCCTCACAGTTGAGCCGGCAGTCGATCTCGAGCAGCTCCATCTGGAATCTGTGGTATTCGGGCTGGTAGCGGATCGATTCAGTGTTCGGTATGTGCGGATAGTTGCCCGCCCAGTCCATTACGCCGCCGAGGTGGTCCGCCTTCTCGAAGAGGACGACGTCGTGGCCGATCTGCCGGGCCGTCATAGCGTATTCCATGCCGGCGGTGCCGCCGCCGGCGATCACGACCTTACGGCGCTTCAGCGGCGGGCGCAGCCGGTACTCGCGGTCCTTCCCGAAGGAAGCGTTCTGGGGCGAGCCCGCGTAGCCCTTCCCGAAGATATTGCCGTGGAGGAGCGATGCGCCCGTTCGCGTGGACTTGCGGATCTCGCGCTCCCGGCCCTCGAGCATCTTGCGCGGGAAGTCCGGGTCGTCGAGAGAGAAGCGGCAGACCCCTGCGAATTCGGCGCCACCCTCTTCGACCATGAGGCGTACCTGCTCCGGAGTGCCGAGGTTGCAGGAACCCATGATCGGGGTATCGATACCGGCCTCTTTAAGGCCCTGCCTTGTCTTCTTGATGTTCTCCAGATTGACCGCGTTCGGTGTGTAGAACCCACCTCCGATGAACTCGTTTGAACGAATGTCGGCGCGACGGCTCTCCGCCATGATCATCGAGCCGAAGGTGCAGTCGATGACCGCGGCGCCCGCTGCCACGAGGCGCGGCGCGTAGTGCCTGAGGAAGTAGTCGATGTCGAACCCGCCTTTCAGGTTCTCATCGCAGCAGATGCGCGGCATCAGCGGGAAGTCGTCGCCGCAGAGCTGGCGGGTGCGGGTCATGATTTCTTCGATGAAGAGAAATCTATCCGCGTACCTGTCGGTGCGGTCGACATTTGAGAGGAGGGAGAGGTTGGTATGGGGAAGGGAGCCATGACAGAAGTGGAAGCTGAGGTACTCGAAGCCGGCCTCGCGGGCACGGCGGCCCGCCTGTGCGTAGCACTCAACGAGCTCCTCGTACTGTTCGGTGGACACGATTCCCGGTTTCGGGTTGCCGATGAAGGCCTTGTCGCTCGCCCCCCAGCTGACTGTGCCGGGGATCCAGCCTTTACCCGGCTCCAGGGGCGTCGTCGAGGCCAGCCCGGGGATGAGACCGCCGTAGAAGAGCTGGATGCCGGCCCTGGCATCGTTGGCGCGGATCACTTCGACGACATCGCGAAGGCCGATGATGTATGTGTCGTCGTAGAGGCCGAGCATTCGTTCGTTTATGAGGCCATCACGGCGGACGCAGGTCGCGCCGACTGTCACGCCCGAGAACCCACCCCGGGCCAGAGATTCATAGACGCCGACGATCCTCTCAGTGGCGTGGCCGTCGGGGTCCGACATGTTCATCGTCGTCGGTGCGTGGATGATGCGGTTCTTGAATTCGAGGCCCAGGATCTGAATCGGTTCGAAGAGCGGATCCATGGGGGACCTCCTCGGTCCGGCCGGTACGGCCGGCAATTCGACATAACGCTCGCGGCGGCAGCCTCGTCAGATGCCCGGCCGGCGCCCCAATTCTGGTGACGGGGCCGGGAGCTGTCAAAGCTTGCCCGCCCCCCGCGGGGCCGGCCGGTCGGTAGGCAACGTGGGATCGCTCCGAGTAGGCTGCCAGCACACCGGAGTCGCGCAAGACCGGCAGGCCTTGCGCCCTGCGGTCCAAGAACTTGTCGGGGGTTGTCCGCGTGGCCATAGACTTCAGCCTTTCCGCAGAGCAGGAGGCGATCCGCAGCCTCGCCCATGAGTTCGCGGAGGGAGAGATCAAACCGCGGGCGGCCGAACTGGACCGGGTCGACGACCCGGCTGAGATCTTCCCCTGGGATCTCTACGAACAGGGAAACCGCCTGGGTTTCAACAAGACCCTGATCCCCACGAAGTACGGCGGACTGGGCCTCGGGGAGGTCGAAACATGCCTCGTCGTGGATGAGCTCTCCTGGGCCGACGCCGGTATTGGGAGCACCTATTTCGTCCACGCCATGCAGCTGCTTTCGATCGATGACCACGGCACAGAGGAGCAGAAGGAGCGGTGGTTCAGCGCCTGCGCCAACGATCCCGAGGAGCGGTTCTTCATGAGCCTTCCGTTCACCGAGCACGGCGTAGCCGGCAACCTCGAACCGCGGGACTTCGGTGCCGGCCGGGTCGATGCCGGCCCCATCCTGCCTCAGGAATGGGCGGCCGCTCAGCGCGTTCCGCCCCTCGAGCAGCGAGAGATGACCACAGTCGCGATCGACGACGGAGACGACTGGATCATCAATGGGACGAAGCGGTTCATCACCAGCGCCGGGAGAAGCAAGCTCCATCTCACCGCCGCCCGGAAGGGCCCGGACTCCCCGGATCTGGGCATGGGGATCTTCCTCATCCCGGCGGACGCTCCCGGCGTCTCCTATGGCCACGTCGAGGACAAGATGGGCCAGCGGCTGATGCAGAACGCCGAGGTTATCTACGAGAATGTCCGGGTGCCGAAAGCCGACGAGCTGGCCGGCTACATCGGCGGTTCTCAGACCCGCGGCGGAGACGCGGAGGTCGCGGCCGTCTTCACCGGCATCGCCCGGAGAGCCTACGAGGAGGCCCTTGCCTACGCCCGCATTCGCTACAAGGGCGGTGCCCGGATCATCTTCCATCAGGCGGTGCAGACGATGATCTGCGACATGGCGATCAAGGTGCTGACCGCCCGCCTGCTGATGCTCCGGGCAGCCTGGCAGAACGACCAGCACGCCGGCCCGACCCAGCACAACGGGATGGCGAAGATCTACTGTTCGGACGTCGCCGTCGATGTCACCAGCAAAGGCATGCAGATCTTCGGCGGCTACGGCTATATGCGTGACTTCCCGATGGAGAAGCTCTACCGCGATGCCCGGCTCGGGCCCATCTACCACGCGACCAACGAAATGATCGCGGTCGGGCAGCTGATCCGCTGGCTTGCCTCAATGGACAGCATCTCCTAGCCACGGCCGGCTGCGAGGATGCGGAGGCGCTCGCTCAGGGCCGGCACGACCTCCCGGTAATCGCCGACGACACCGTGATCTGCGTAGCTGAATATCGGGGCGAGGGGATCTGTGTTGATCGCCACGATCCGGCGGGCACCGGAGCAACCGGCCATGTGCTGCGGTGAGCCGGAGAGGCCAACGGCGATGTACAGCTCCGGGCTCACGATTCTCCCGGTCAGCCCGATCTGGAGCTCCGGAGGAACGATCCCGAGATCGACGGCCCCCCGCGAGCCGCCGCAGGCAGCGCCCAGCGCCGGCGCAAGGGCGTCCCTGAAGTAGCTCTGGAACTCCTCCTTGCTCCCGATCCCGCGGCCGACTCCGATGACCACATCCGCATCCTCGAGTCGGAGGGTCGCCTCCGATGACTCACCATGGGAGAGCGTCCGCACCATCGTCGCCGGCTGGGCTCCCTCGAGTTCGAGGATCCTTACCTCGCCGTTTCGTGACGGATCGTGGGCGGCCGCAGCAAAGGCTCCCTTGCGCAAGGTGACGATCAGGGGAGCAGGGCGCGTGGTGACCCATTCAGCGAGGGCCTTTCCGCTGAAGCACGGCCGCGTCGCAAGCATCGCGCCGTCGGACTCCCTGACGGCGAGTGCCACGCAGTCGGTCACGAGGCCCGCGTCGAGGCGGACCGCCAGCCTGGGAGCCACCTCCCACGCGGCCGCGTCGTGGCCCATCAGCAGGCAGGCGGGCTGCAGGACCGCGGAGGCCTCGGCGATCGCGGCGACGCGAGCCTCCGCGGAAGCGCCGGCCAGCCAGGGTGCCACGGCAACGACTACCTCGTCCGCACCTGACCGAAACAGGGCCCCAACGCCCTCGGGCGCCCGGGGGCCGGTGACGAGCGCCTGTACTCGCCGACGCCTGCTCCCGCCGCCGGCCAGCTCGCCCGCCGCGGCGAGAAGCTCCGGGCCCACCTTCGGCACTTCGAGGCCGGGTCCCAGGACCGCCACGACCGGTCCTCCCGCCGGGTCTCCCCGAGTCGCTGCCGGGCTCATCTCACGACGATCCCTTCGAGCACGTCCGCGAGCATTCTTCCGGCCTCTCGGGCCGAGCTCGCCTCAACGAACTGACACGCGCTTTCCGACTCGTGGATATACACCCGCTCGGCCCGGATCGAGGGTCCGACTCCGTCCCCCAGCCCCAGGTCGGCCGCCGACCACTCGGTAAGTGGGGCGCGCTGGGCCTCGATCACGGAGCGCATAGTTGGGTACCGGGGTTCGTTGATCTCATTACTGACTGCGAGGATGCAGGGTGCCGGCAGGAGCACTACCTCGCGGCCGTTTTCGGTGAGTCTCTCGACGACGAATTCGGTCCCCCGAAGCTCGAGGGCGAGGACCGGAGTCGCCGCCGGGAGACCAAGCATCTCGGCCAGCATCAAGGGCACGTGCCCCGCATCCCAGTCGGCGGCGATCCGGCCGCAGAGGATCAGGTCGGCGGAGCCGAGCTTGCGGACGCACGCAGCGAGCGCCCGGGCGATCGCCATCCTGTCGCCCCCGGCCGCCGCGGCTTCCTCGATGCGAACCGCCGCGTCCGCTCCCGCGGCAAGCGCCCGCCGGAGGGCGCCTTCCGTCTCGGGTGGGCCAACTGTGACGATCGTGACCCGGGCGCCGGTCTGCTCGCGCAGTCGGGCGGCGGCTTCAATCGCGTTCAGGTCGAAGGTGCTGATCACGTTCTCGGCCGGGGGCGACCAGCTCGGCTCTCCCAGGGCCTCGTCTATGTAGAAGGAACTGGAGGGGGCCAGAGGGTCGGGTATCTGTTTGATGCATACGACGATATGCACGTTTCCGCCTTCGGCCCGCCCGGTGGGCCGGGGGGCGCGGTGTGCCCAGTCTGCCCGACGCGGTCACCGGCAGGGAAGGGGATGGGGTTCAGGGACGGTCGCCGCTCCCTGCCGCCCTCGTACCGGCGGCGCGACGGCCGGCGTCTTTCCGGTCGCCGGTCTCTTCTAGGAGAGGGCGTGTTGAGGGGAAGTGGGCGGCGAGATCGCGGCGGGAATGGAGCCGCTCCATCAGAAACTGATGGAAGAGGTCGCAGGCCTCGACGACCTTCTCGCTGACGAGGGAGTAAGTGACGCTGTTCCCCTGACGGCGGGTGGTGACGAGCTCTTGGGCTCGCATCGCCGCGAGGTGCTGGGACACGTTTGACTGCGGCAGGCCAAGGCCTTCGACGATCTCGCTCACGGTCCTCGGGCCGCCGTGCAGGAAGTCCAGGATCATGAGGCGCTTGGGCTGAGCCATGGTCTTCAGGATCTGGGCGTGGAGCTTGTAGATCTCCTCGGTTAGCTCGTCCACAGTCCTGCTCCCATCCGGGACGCCACGCCGGCTGCTCTAAATGAAGATGATCTGGGCGCCCGCTGAGAGCTCTATGAAATCGGAGGCGTTGATGATGCCCTCGATGCGCTCGTAGAGGTCATCCTCGGTTACGTGCATCATATCCGCCGACATCCTGCAGGCCCAGAGATGGCCGCCGGCATCGGTGATCAGTTCGAGGAATTCGGGCACGCCGGGGACATCGATGCCGTCGATCTGTCTCTTCATCATGTGGGTCGCGAAGGCCGTCATTCCGGGGAGGCCCATGACCAGTGGCGGCATGTGGGTGGCCGGGTTCCCGACCGGCGTGAACCTGAGGTGGTCCATCGTCTTCTTGTTGATGATGTCGTAGCCCCAGAAGGTGAAGAAAAGGTGGGTCTCAATGCCTTCGCCGAGGGCGGCGTTGGCCAGCACGAGGCCCGGGTAGGCCATGTCGAGGGAGCCCTTGGAACAGATGATGCAGAGCTTTCTACCCTCGCTTGCTTCGTCCTCGAAAGAGGGAGTCGGTGCTGCTTCGGTGACAGTCGCGGTCATTTGTCGGACCTCCTTGCCTGAATGCCCTGCGGCTAGACGCAGCCGGCGGGCTTCGTCAGCCCGGCGATGTAGGCCATCTTCTTCGCGGGCTTCTTGGGAAAGAGCTTGAAGAGCTCTTTCGTGGGGAATCCACCGGCAGTCGAGACCCGGCGGAGTGTGGGTGTCTGACCGTTCTCGCGATAGTCATCGCGGAGGAACCGGATTGCCTTCATGCGGCTCTCATCGAGTTCGATCCCGATGTTGGCGGCGAGCGCCCGGGCGAGCTCCTCGTCCCACTCGTCGTATTCGGTCATGAACCCCTCATCGTTGACCTGGACCTGGCGGTCCCCGATCGTGGCGGTAGGCATTGCTCCCTCCTAGCTGCCGTCTTCCGGCGATGGGCTCGCGGAAGCGGCGGACCTCGGTGGGCCGGGTTTTCGCCGACCGGACTGTTTGCCGGTCGTGCGCATTCGTGAGCTGATGAGGATGGGACGTCCGCGGAGAAGGAAGTTCCAGTAGACCCACTTGAAGGCCATCTTGGCCCAGTGGTTGATGCGCGTTTCCGCGAGCAGCTTGAGCGGTCCCACGAGCGGCACGGGGAAGACCCCGGGGAGCGGCTCAGTGTCGTAGTTGAAGTCCAGAAGCACGGCCTTGCCGTCTCCAGATTCGATAAAGCAGTTGGCGTGCCCGTCGAACTGTTGCTCCATCGGCAGACCCTCTGCGTAGCGGACGAAGTTGGCGATGAATACATCGACCGAGAAGTGCGCGGTCGAGCCCGCCTTCGAGGTGGGAATGTCGCCGGCGTCCCCGAGGGCGAAGATGTTCTGCCACTCCCGTGAGAGGAACGTGTGCTTGTCGACCGGTACATAGTTCAGATCATCGCCGAGCCCGCTCCGGGCCACATAGTCGGCGCCCATGTTCAGCGGGACGGTGACGAGGAGATCGAACGGAACCTCGCGCTCGTCGTACGAGACGATCGCCTTCGACTCGGTGTCGACGCGTTCAATGGCGAAGTCGGTCTCGAGGTGGATGCCGCGCTTTTCGAGCATCCCTCCGAGCTTGCGCGAGGCTGCCGGCTTCGTGAAGGCGCCGTCCAGTGGAGTGACATAAGTGATATCGACGTTGTCGCGGATGCCCTTCTTCTTGAAGAAAGAATCGGCGAGGAAGGCGAATTCGAGGGGTGCTACGGGGCACTTGATCGGCATCTCGGTGATGTGAACGACGAGGCGCCCGCCGGGCCAGGCTTCGAGTTTGTCGTGCAGGGCCTGCGCGCCTTCGTAGGTGTAGAACTCGTGGACGCTCTTTCTCCACTCGTCCTCCATCATCCCCGGCGTCTGATCCGGCCGCGGCGCGGTGCCGGTGGCGATGACGAGATAGTCGTAGGGGAGGTCCGTGCCGTCCTCCAGGAAGACCCGGTTCGCGGCCGGCTCGACACGTTCGATTGCGCCGATGCGGAGGTTCACACCGCCGGGGATGAAGCGTTCACGCGGCTGCACGATCTCCGAGGGCTCGTAGGTGCCGAACGGGATCATCAGGTATCCCGGCTGGTAGTGGTGGGCATGGTCCTGGTCGACGATGGTGATCTCCCACTCGTCGCGACGCAGCTTCTTGCGAAGTTTGCCGGCGACGATGGTTCCGGCCGTTCCGGCTCCGAGGATGAGCAGGTTCCTCATCGTGTCTCCTTCCCGGGGGCTGCGGCCCGGCCGCAGATATATATTCGCCTATGCGCATGTTCCTGTGAAAGGAATCACAATACTAGTACCGGAAGGCCCGAAGATCGGGGACCGACCGGCTCTCGCTGCCCTCAGAGATCGAGGCGCCGGCGTGAACCCATCACGGGCCGGAGCCATGTGTTCGGCGCGATCCCGGAAGAAGAGGCGACTCCCGGCATGGTGAATGCTGCGGTTTGTTGACAGGTCCTGCCGGACGCTGTGAACATGCCACCGCATGGAGCTCAGAGCCTTCCTCAGGGTTGAGCAGACCACTCCACCGCGCCCCGCTGTCGGCTCCCCGGCGCATTCCGTCGTCAGGTCCTACCTTCTGCTTCGCGTGGTCGTCGGCCTGATCGGCATGATGCTGCCGGTATTGTTGATTCTAGGTGATATATTTGTCCTCAATGGCAGTCTCACGGCCCGAGGGTCGCTGAGCGCCTACTATCATTCCGGCGTACGTGACATATTCGTGGGCACCCTCGTGACGGGCGGCGTGTTTCTGGTCACCTACAAACTGTTCAGGCGTAGCCTCGACAACACGTTGAGCGTGATCGCGGGGTTGGCTGCGGTCGTCGTCGCCATGTTTCCGACCGGCCTTCCCGGGGACGCCGGGCGGGCCGCCCTGACCCCACTCCAAATCCGCTTCGGGGAGGGAACTGTTGAATTCATCCACTTCGGCGGCGCCTTCGTGTTCATCGGCTCTCTCGCGATAATGAGCATCCTCTTCGGCCTTCGCGAGGGAAGGCGATCGGAGGCCCGGAGTGTGCTCGGGCTGAGGCTTTCGCCCCATGCCTGGCGTCTCATTCACTTCGGATGTGCGGCC
>CAZHMF010000059.1:0-13802 GCA_964533605.1 uncultured Anaerolineaceae bacterium | reverse complement strand
CGAAGGATCCGGCCGCAAGGCCGCGCGCGCGCCTGTGGCGGGTCGGCCCGGGCGCACCGGCAGGCGGGAGCCGCCGATCGGCTGGAAGGACTACCCGGAGTCCCGGCCCGGCTGCGGCTCCCGCTCCATGGAGCCGGGGATCTACGAGCGCCTCCAGGCAGCCGCTGCAGGCTCGCCACTGAGGGCACGCCGGATCGAGGTCGGGGCAGATGAGGACGTCTTCGAGCTCCTCTCCGAACAGGGGGTCACGGACGGTCTCCCGGTCGTGCCGCCGACGCCCGAGCGGGTCGTACGGATGCTCGAGTACACGCGTCGCGACCCTCAGGAGGAGCTGGCCGTTCTGCCACCGAACCTGGCCCCGTTGACGGTCGAGAAGGTCGCGATCAACGCAGTAATGGCGGGTTGCAAGCCCGAGTACTTCCCGGTCGTTCTGGCTGCTACCGAGGCAATCGCCGCGCCCGAGTTCAACGTCCACGGGGCGATGGCCTCGACAGTCGGGTCCTCGCCCGTGCTGGTCGTCAACGGACCGGTCCGAAATCTCATCGGAATGAACTCCGGCCAGGGCGCGCTCGGCCAGGGTAACCGGGCGAATGCCACGATCGGCCGCGCCGTGCGGCTTGTGATCCGAAACGTGGGGGGCCACCGGCCGGGGGGAACCGAGCGGGCGACGATCGGTTGGCCGGGCAAGTACACGCTCTGCTTTGCCGAGGCCGAGGAACGGGCGCCGGCCTGGAAACCCTTCCACGTGGAGCGTGGATTCGCGCCCGACGATTCCGTTGTGACGGCGGTGATGCAGTCGTCCGGACCTTCTCAGGTCGTCGACCAAATCTCGCGAACGGCACGAGCCCTGGGTGGCAGCATTGGCCTGAAGGCCGCCGCCATTCAACACCCGAGGCAGCCTGCCTGGGGGCAGTCGCTGATCATCATCAGCCCTGAGCACTATGACACGATCGCCCGCGACGGTTGGACGAAGGCTGATCTGCGCCGCCGCATCTACGAGGTGAGCACCCGTCCGATCGGGCAGCTACTCCAGGACGATGATGCAGGCGGCCTTGAGCCCAGCGCCCTCCGGCGGCTGGGCCTTAGTCAAGATCTGAGCGAAGCAGACCTCGACACGCCGTTCCCCAAGTTTGCGAAGGAGGATTACATCCTCATCGTTGTCGCAGGCGGCGGCGCGGGGAAGTTCAGCGCGGTCATGGAGCCGTTTGTCTCCGGCCCGACGGGAACGATCGCGGTGAGCAGGAAGATCGAGCTGCTGACCTGAACGGTCGGCTAAACTGAAGGAGGCGCCGGGCCTGGCGGTCCGGGCCGGACAGGAGAGCGCTTTGGCAGACGAACCACTGATCATTCTCGACCCGACGGACGAACGGGATCCGGTGCGACGGCAGCTAACTCGGCGGCCGGAGTCTGTGAGCGGCACGGTCGCACTGCTCGACATCTCGAAGCCGCGCGGCGACGTCTTCCTCGACCGTATCCAGCAGCTCCTGGCGGAACGACTCCCCGGCGTCGAGACGCGACGCTACAGGAAGCCGACCGTGTCGCGGCCCGCTCCGGCCGAGATCAAGGAGTCAATAAGGAAGGAGGCCGACTTCGTCATCGAAGCCCTTGCCGATTGAGGGTCGTGTACGACGTGCAGTGTGCACGACACGATCTACTTCGAGACACAGGGAATCCCCTCGGTCTTCGTTCTGACAACTGAGTTCGAAGGCGCCGCGCAGACCCAGGCCGAGGCGCTCGGGATGGGCGACGTGCAGCGTGTCTTCGTCCCTCATCCGATGCAGGACCAGACGGACGACGAGGTGATGGCGAAAGCGGACGCGGCCGTCGAGCAGTTGATAGAGGCGCTGACGGCGTAGCCGACGGGGCGGCTACGCCGTGGGCCTCTCGGTCCTGCGGCCTGCAGCCCCGTCGTTCACCCGCCCGCTACGGGGTGTTCTCCCTACCGCTCCCTCGCGGCTACGCTCTGTTCCCCAACTGTTCACCATCCGGTCCCGAGCCGCGGCCGGCCACTTGCCGGCGGACATGATCTTCCCGCCCCGCTGCCACTGACGCGAGTCTCGAAGAATGTCGGGCCATCGGCTTTCCTCCGAGTGGAGTGAGTTGATCTGTGACCAGGTTCACGGAGCCACCCGGATACTTCGCCTACCTTCGTGCTGCCACGGGCCGTCCGGCAGCGAAGGAGGCACGGTGTGAACGAAGTTGGTGAGCATCTGGCGGAGATTCCTCTGTTCCGCGATCTGGATTCGAAGCAGTTGAGGCGACTGGAGCGCCTGGCGGTCCGGCGGTCGTTCGGGGACGGGACCGAGATCCTGCAGGAGGGCGGGGAGGCGGCGGTCTTCCTTGCGATCACCGAGGGCTACGTCGACGTGACCCGCGCCGGCACGCATGTGGCGACTCTCGGCCCCGGGGCCTGTGTCGGCGAAGCGGCCCTTAGCGACCATCGCCGGAGAAGTGCGACCGTCAGGGCCAGCGGCCCGGTGCGGGCGTTCGCCTGGGCGGGCTGGAGCTTCATGGCAGAGGTGAGGGCAAGCGCGGTGCTGGGTTCCCGGCTGATGGGCGTCATGGTCGGCCGCGTCCGAGCGGCCGATGAAGCTCTGGTCGACAGAGCCACGGTCGGACAGCTCTTTGGCCGGTTGCCGTGGCTCCTACGGTAGGCCTGACGGGGCTGGCGTCGTCATCGCTCTCGTGCCCCCCCGGCGAGGTTGGCCGCCGTCGCTCTTGCTCGCCCCGCCTTCTCATCGTCGGGAGCCGTCTCTGAGGTCACCGGCGGCCAGTCTACGATTGCCGCCGAAGCCGACCGTCCGGTGCTATGTTCGCCGGCGGGACCGGACCTCCCGCGGCGCCGAGAAGCCCGCGCCGCGCGAGCCTCAGGCTCGCCACTCCGCCGGTGGCGGTAACCACCAGCAGCAGAACACCGGCAACCGCGAGCATTTCGCGCTCGCCGAACGCGTCGGCGAGGGCACCGAAGGGCAGTGAGAAGGCGCCCTGGAATCCCCAGGCGAGCATGGTGAGTGACATAACGCGCCCGAAGTAGCCGGGGTCCGTGTTGGCCATCGTCAGCGCGTTGTTGACAAGCATGAACCCCGAAAGCCCGGGCCCCAGGGCGAGCGTGGCGAGGAGCGCCAGCTCCAACGAGGGCGCTATCGAGAGGAGGAGGAAGCCCACGCCGAGGAGCGCACTTGCCGCGAACATGAGCGGCCAGGCCCAGCGGGTGCTTACGATCCCGGCCAGCGGGAGGCTGACTGTTAGGGCCGCCACAGCGTTGACGGTCAGGAACAGCCCGACGTCCGTTGGCTCCCGATCGAGGTGCCTCTCGAGGAAGGCGGGCAGCACGATCTGCCACATGAACCCCAGTACGACGACCGCCATGAAGAGCGGCATCAGGATGCGGATCGCGGGATTGCCGCCGACGTAACGGAGACCCTGGAGGAGCTCCGTCGAGACTGCCCTCCTCTCCGCCGCCGGCTTGGCGTGGGTCGCCGGCAGTCGCGAGACGGTGAAAAGAACCGCGACGAAGAGGCACCCCATGAACAGGTAGGCACCGCCGGCCCCCAGGGCGGCGGTGCTGAGCATCGCCCCCGCGAGCATGGGGCCGGCCACGCGGCTTCCATTCGCCGCCAGCTGACTCAGCGCCACGGCGTTCGGCAGCAGCCGCTGAGGCACCATCTCCCCCACCCAGGCCTGGAGGGCCGGGCCGAGAAAGGCGAAGACCAGGCCCATCACCGCAGTCAGCAACGCAAGCCCGAGGAGTGTGAGCGCATCGATGAAGATGAGCCCGCCGGTAACGAAGAACGAGACGGCGATGATGAACTGACCCCAGAACACCATCGGTTTCTTCGAGACGCGGTCGGCGACGACCCCACCGTAGGGCCCGAGGATCAGCATCGAGAGCCCGATGCCGAGCTGGACGAATCCCACGGCGCTGTTCGTACCGGCCAGGTCGAAGGCCACAACCGCCTGCACCGTCCACTGCATCATGAAGGCCAGCATCGAGAACAGCGATCCCAACCACAGCAGGCGGTACCGGGGGTTCTCCAGCGCCTGGAAGGTCGTGCGGAACCAGCGCCGGATCATGTCCGTCGCGGCTCAGTCCACCCGCGAACCGCGCGCTTCAGTGTTCCTCGCGGTCCCGGTCGCGGAGGATGCGGTGGAGGATCTTCCCGGATGGGTTCTTCGGGATCTCGTCCGTAAAGACCACCGCTCCGAGCTGCTTGTACTCGACCATCTGGCCGGCGACCCACTCCATGAGCGCCTCCGCTTCGAGTTCGCCGTTGGGCACGACGTAGGCGACCGGGATTTCCCCGGACCGCTCGTCCTCGCGACCGATGACTCCCACATCGGCGACGTTGGGGTGCGTCTGGATCAGTGCCTCCAGCTCCGCCGGCGGGACTTGGAAGCCCTTGACTTTGATGAGCTCCTTCAAGCGGTCCGTCAGATAGACGAAGCCGTCGGTATCGATGCGACCGATATCGCCGGTCCGTACCCAGCCGTCATCCAGGATCGTCTCGGCGGTTGCTTCAGCGTTGTTGAGGTAGCCGGCGAACGCCTGGGGGCCACGGAACCAGATCTCGCCGGCCTCGCCGGGCTCGGCGTCCCTGCCGCTCTCGGGGTCGATGATCCGGGCCTCGGTCCCGGCGATGAGCACGCCGCTGCTGCCCGGACGTTGGCGGTCCAGTGCGGAGACGCTGATCACCCCGCTCGACTCGGTCATCCCGTAACCCTGAAGGGCGATGCAGTCCAGTCGCTTTGCCACCGCCTGCTCCATCGTCGCGCTCAGAGGTGCTGCCCCGCAGCCGATGAGTTCCACGGAGCCGAGATCGAACTGGTCGACGAGAGGGTGAACGGCCAGGAACTGCATGATCGGAGGAACAACGAAGAGGTTCGTCACTCGGTGTTCCTGAATCGCCTCCAGGAACGGCTCCGGTTCGAAGCGCGGGATCGTGACCAGCTTCGCGCCGGAGGCGAACCCCGCGAGCGTCACGACGGTGAAACCGAAGATGTGAAACATCGGGAGAAACGCCAGGCTGACCGAGTCCTCGATCTCGATCGAGGCATTGAACTGGACGACGTTCGCGACCAGCGTGCGGTGAGGGAGGACGACCCCCTTCGCGACCCCGGTCGTGCCGGACGAATAGGGGAGCGCCGCCAGGCTGTCGGGCGAGATCTCCACGTCGGGCTCCGGCTCCCTGTTCGCGAGGAGCTTCGCGAAGGGGACCGTGCCTTCGGCGTCGCCGAGGAGGATGATCGAGTCGCACCCTGCGGCGGAGGCGGCGGAGCGGGCATTGTCGAGGAACGAGGGTACTGTGACCACGAAACGGGCACCCGAATCCTTGAGCTGATGCTCAAGCTCGCGGGCTCCATAGAGGGGGTTCACGCCGGTGACGGCCCCGCCCGCTGCCATCGCACCGAGTGCCGCGACCGGCCATTCAGGGAGGTTCGGCGCGTAGAGCGCGAGCACATCTCCGGGCCGGAACCCCAACGCGGTGATCCCCGCAGCAAAACGCCCGATGAGGGAGTCGAGCTGGCCGTATGTGTAGGAGCGGCCGCCCGCGGCGTCGACAATCGCCGTGTCGTCCGGGTGCGCTCGGGCCGCGCTGCGCACGAGGGCAGGCACCGTCGTGGGGCTGTAGTCGGGAAGCGGGATCGGGCTGCGGATGACACTTGGGGTGGATTCGCGGGCCATGGCGGCACCTCCGGTCAGGCTCCGTCCCGAGACAGTAGCAGAGCGCCGCCAGCGATGTCCGGCCGAGCACTTCGGGAACCGTTGGGCGCGCCCGGCGCGCCCGGCTCTCGAGCCGCCGGGGAGCTGCGTGCTACGTGCTAGTTGTAGGCCGCTTCGCGCGCGGTGCCTTCGCCGGCCCGCACCGCCGCCATGCATCTGGAGACTTCTTCTACGAACTCGCTTGCGTGTTCCTCATGGACCGGCGTTGCCATGACGTGGATGCCGGGCGGTGACGTCGTGGGGCCGGAGATCCAGCCGTGCGCGGCCATCAGGCCTGCGACCTTCCGGTGGTCGACATCAGCGGCGCCGAACGCGAACGCCCAGAGCTCCGGCTCGCCATGGATCTGGACGCCGGGGATCTCGAGGACCCCCTTCTCAATCAGTGCCCGAGCGCGCATCGATGACTCGGCGATGCGGCGGTATCCTTCCCGGCCGAGGAACTGGAACGCCGCCCAGGCGGCTGCGATCGCGCCGCCCGGCCGCGACCCGGGGAAGGTGTAGGACGTGTATGACCCGCTGGGCCAGTCATCGAACCGGTAGCGTGTGAACTCCCGGAGCTCGGCGTTCCGGAAGGTCACCGTGGAGGCCGGCTTCGCGGCGAAGCCCGATTTGTGCAGGTCCGCCGAGATCGACGTCACGCCGCCGTTCTCGAAGTCGAAGGACGGCACGACGAACCCTGCCTCGCGGACCGCCGGCGCGAGGATTCCGCCCACGCAGGCATCGACGTGCAGCCAGAGGTCGTGCCGTTTCGCCACCGCGGAGAGGGCAGGCACGGGGTCGACCAGTCCCAGGGAATAGGTTGGAGCCGAGGCGTAAAGGCCGATCGTATCGGGCGTGATCGCCGCCTCGAGCGCCACGGGGTCGGCCCGATGGTCCGGTCCGACGGGTACCCGGATCACTTCCATATCCAGGTAGTGGGCGGCCTTGTTGAGGGCCGGGTGCGCCGAGTGTGGTGCGACGACCGCCGGCCTGGCGACTCCCGGCCGTGTCGCCCTGGCCCACTCTCGCATCCCGTGGACGGCGAGGAAGATGCTCTCCGTCCCGCCCGACGTGAAGACGCCGGCAGCTTCCCCGGGAGCGTGGAGGAGCCCGGCGACGAAGTCGAGGATCTCCCGCTCCATGCGCCCGATGCTCTGGAAGACGCGGATGCCGAGGGCGTTCTCCACCATGAACAGGGAGAACGCCTCAGCGAGCACGTGCTCCAGGTCATCGTGCGCATACCAGACGTACGCCCCGTGGCGGCCCCGCCGCCAGTCAAGGTCACCGGTGCGCATAGCGGACATCTCCGCCTTCAGTTCGCTCCAGGGCCGCCCTTTGTCGGGCAGGGGTGTGCTCATCGGTGCCTCCCGGGGGGGCGAATCGGCTGCCGTCCGGCCTCCCTCGCCACCGCGAACACATCCTCGACCGGCGCACCCATTGCGGCGCAGTATAGCGCCGGACCCTGCCCCTGCCGTTCGCGGTTCCGGTGCGCTGTGTATCATCTGTTCTGCGCCAGACCGACGCGGGAAGTGCTCCTGTGATCTCCTCCCCGTTCCGGCACCTCTTTTCCCCCTTCACGATCCGCGGCCTCACGCTTCGAAACCGAATCGTCGTGCCCGGGCACGCCACCCTGTTCATGCCGCTGAACGGGCTGCCGACCGAGCGCCAGATCCAGTACTGGTTGGCGAAGGCTCGGGGTGGTGCGGCACTGATCACGACGCACGTTACTGCGATCATGCCGGTGACTCCCAACGGTCCTCCGGTCAGCCTCCAGAGCGAGGAATTCGCCCCCGGGTACCGTCGCGCAGTCGATGCCATCCATGCTGAAGGAGCGGGTTTCCTGCTCCAGGTCAACCACACCGGTGGCGAAGGCTCGGTCCGCGGGACCGGCCCGGTTAGCCTTGCACCCTCCGCCGACCGGAATGGCCCCGAAGGAAACGTTCCCCGCGCGATGACAAAGGCGGACATCCTGGAGGTTCTGGAGGCGTACCGTAATGCCGGCGCCCAGGCGCGGCGGGCCGGCTTCGATGGTGTCGAGATTCAGGGTGAGGTGTCATTTCTCGTCGCCCAGTTCATGTCGCCGGCGCGCAACAGGCGCGACGACGAGTACGGCGGGAGCCGGGAGAACCGCCTGCGGTTTCCGCTCGAGGTGATCGCCGCAGTGCGAGAGGGCCTCGGCCCCGACCTCGTGGCAGGCATCCGGCTCAGCGGCGACGAGTTCCTCGAAGGCGGGCTGACGCTGGAGGACATGGTCGAGATCGCCCCCCGCTTGGAGGCGGCGGAGGGGCTGGACTACATCCACATCGGCGCCGGGCCGGGAGGCGGGACACACATTCCACCCTCCTACTACCTGCCCGGAAGCTTCGTCTACCTGAGCGCGGCGATCCGCGGAGTCACGGAGAAGCCCCTGATCTGCTCCCAACGGATCAACGACCCCCGGATCGCCGAAGAGGTTCTGGAGAACCGCGTCGCCGACCTGGTCTCCATGAACCGCGCCATCATGGCTGATCCCGAGATGCCGAAGAAGGCAAGAGAGGGACGGCTGGAAGAGATCCGCAACTGTATCGCGTGCAACGAATGTATCGGCCGGTTCCGCGATGGCCTGCCCATCGCCTGCACGGTGAACCCGGAGTTGGGACGCGAGGGCCAGCTCACACCTCTGAGCCCCGCCGAACAGACAAGGAACATCATGGTGGTCGGGGCCGGGCCGGGTGGTCTCGAAGCCGCGCGGGTGGCGGCCCTTCGAGGCCACCGCGTCGACATCTACGAGCGGAGCGCGGAGATCGGTGGGCAGACACTGCTTGCCCGGGAGGCTCCCGGCCGCGTGGAGATCGGGGAGATCGCCCGCTACTACGCGGCTCAGCTCGCCAGGTTGGAGGTCGCGCTGCACCTCGAGACGGAGGTCACGCCGGAGCTCGTGGACCGGGAATCCCCCGACGTCGTCCTCATCGCCACCGGGTCTCTGTCCGAGGGCGCGAACTTCGCGATCACGGACGGAGCCCACGTCGTGGATGCCCGCGACGTCCTCGCCGGAAAGGCCGAGCCCGGCAGGCGTGTCGCGGTGGTAGCGGGCGAAGCGCACATTCAGGCGTTGAGCACGGCGGACTATCTCGCAGACCGGGGCCATGAAGTTGAGGTGCTCACCGCCGCGCTGTACGCCGGATCGCAGCTCGAGGCGGGTACTCGCGAGGCGGTCTACCGGCGCCTCCTCGAAAACGGGGCGACGATCACGCCGCTCGCTCAGGTGCGCGCCGTCCGCGGCCGCACCGTCGAGATTGCGAACGCGTTCACTCAGGCCGAGCGCACCATTGAGGACGTCGACACCGTCGTTCTCGCCTTCGGGGGTCGCTCCGATGATGGACTGGCCCGGGCGCTCGAGGGAGATGATCGCGAGGTCCATGTGATCGGCGACGCGCTCGCGCCGCGGCGGCTCATGGACGCCATCTACGAAGGCACATTGGCTGCACGGCAGATCTGACGACGGGTCCGTCAGATCAACGTGTGTTTCCCGTCCGCGAAGGACGGGTACACAAGCTCGTCGACGAGCTCCGCCCGGGCGCGGGTCGTGTCTCCCCAGTAGGAGACGCGACCGATCTCGATGAAGTCACGGGTGAGCGGGGAGGGCGTTCGCAGGGCGCGGGCGACCAGCTCGCAGGCCCCCGCGGCGAGGCGGATCAGCGCGACCGGCAGGCGCCACGGGCGGTGGGCTCCCCAGAGCCGGCAGGCTTCGTCGAGGAACTCCTGGAGCGTGATCGGGCATTCATCCCCGGCGTGGTAGATCCCGTGGACGCCGGGCCTGGTCGCCGCCGCCTCCGTGACCGCCAGGAAGTCGTCGACGGAGAGGAGCTGAATCCAGGTTGGCTCGCGCCAGACGGCGAGAAGTCGCCGGCGCGCCAGGCGGCGAGCTGCTTCGATCATCAGTATTCCGCGGCCGTAAACCATTCCCAGCCGAAGGGCGACCGCTTCCGTCCGCGTGCCCTCCGTCCTCTCGAAGAGGAGCCGCTCCTCCGCGAGGCGGGTTCGGGCGTGGACGGAGGAAGGCCTGCCGTCGAGCCGCCCCGTCGCCGGATGGCCCGGATCTGTGGGCCCCTCGACGTGCGGGAATGAGATGAGCACGACCCGGCCGACCTGCTCGTCCAGGCAGGCGCCGACCAGGTTGGCGAACCACTTTGTGTTCGTGATCGGCAGGAACTTCTCCGGCCGCGGGGCGAAGAGGACGCCGGCGAAGTGAACGACGACGTCGACCCCCTTCGCTGCCTTCCTAAGGCTCTTCGGATCTGCAAGGCTCGCAAGGACCGGCTCCGTGCCGGGTTGGTTCCTGAGGTCCTCGGGCAGCGGAGTACGGTGAACCATCAGGCGGAGTTGGTGGGGTCCCGCGACCATGTGGCGAGCCAACCTGCTTCCGAGGTTACCGGCTGCGCCGGTGATCAGGATTGTGCGATGGGCGTGATCTGTTGCGCTCATAACCGCTCCGGGAAACCATACTCGGGTTCGGGAGCTATGCTCTTTGGACGAAAGGCCCGGAGGCAACCACGGAGGATGTCAAGACAGCCGGCGTGGGAAGATCCTCAAGGAGGTGCAAGTGATTCTCGACGATCAGCTGGCCAGACGAGAGATCATCGTCCTGGACGGAGCGGTCGGCGGCGAGATCGCCAGATTGGGTGGTGCGATGGACGCCGCGGCCTGGTGTGGGGTTGCCAACATCAGCCATCCCGAGATCGTACGTCGCGTCCACGAGGAGTACATCCGGGCCGGCTCAAATGTGGTCACAGCCAATACATTCGCGACCTGTCGCCACGTTCTCGCCGGCGCGGGTCTCGCCGATGAGGCGGTCAGTATTACGACTCGGGCCGTGGAGTTGGCGCGCGAAGCGGTGAATGAGGTGGCACCGGATCGACCGGTCGCGGTCGCCGGTTCGATGTCCAACAACTTCGCCTGGCTCCCCGGTACCTTCAGCCCGGATCCGCGATTCCTCCCGACACCGGAGGAGGCAGCTGCCAACTATCGTGAGATGGCGCAGACACTGGCCGCGGCCGGTGTCGACCTGATCTTGTTGGAGATGATGACGGACATCGAACCCGCCGGCATGGTCGCCGAGGCTGCCGCCGAGACCGGACTACCGGTGTGGATCGGTCTGAGCTGCTCACTACTCGATGACGGCAGCGCCGGCGCCTGGGACATACAAATGGAGGAGCCGGCCGAAAAGCTTGCTGCTGACCACGTCCGGCAGGAACGCCGGCCCCTCGCGCCTCTCATCGATGCACTGACGTCGTTCGAGCCCCAGGTTATGGGAATCATGCACAGCACCGTCGAGGCGATGGGTCCGGGACTCGACGTTCTCTTCCGGCGCTGGAACGGCCCGGTCATGGCCTACCCGGAAACGGCCGCCGCCCACGCCGTGGAACCGGCTGCCTTCGCTGCCCACTGTCGCCGTTGGGTCGAGGGAGGTGTCCAGATCATCGGCGGTTGTTGCGGCACGACCATCGAGCACATTCGCGCGCTGGTGGAAGCACTGCCGGACTCTGTCGGCCCGCGTCCGGCCTGACGGATCGCGGCGGGCGGAGAGTGCCCCCGAGCAGGATCTCGTGTACGTCCGATACTGTGCCGACCGCATTCCAATCGCCCGGAACGGGCGGCATAATGCCCCGAACGGTTGGGGCAGGGGGAGGTCATAGTGGAGAAGATGCAGGCGCCCAAGGTGACGCTGGAGGCTGCAGGGTCCGGGAGGAAGCTTTCACTGGACGCGCCCGGCGTTCCCCTCGTTCTCGCGTTCGCGTCCCGGGCCACGACGGAGATGGTCCCGCCCTTCCGAGCTGCCCTTCGGCAGCGCTTCCCCGACCCCGGGAAGGTGATAGTCGCCAGCATCGTGGATACGAGCAACGTTCCCAGGCTGATGCGCAAGGTCGCCAGGGGCGCACTGGGCAAGCGCTTCAACGACCTTGCCGCCGGCCTCGCGCCCGGGCAGGACCCGGAGTCTTACATCGTGATCCTTCCCGATTGGAGCGGCACGGTCGCTTCCGCGCTTGGGATCGGCGAGTCCGAGGAGCACCTGGCCGTGGCCGTCATCGACGCTGCCGGCGGGCTGGCCGGCACGTACACGGGGGACGAGCCGCTGGAGGCAACCGTGGAGTTGCTCGAGGGGCTCATCGCCTGAGCCCGGCCGCCGACCATTATCATGTCGCAGACGATCGGCCGGTTCGGCCTCCAGGAGAACCCACAATGGACACCGTCAACTACTCAGTGGAGAACCACGTCGCTCGCATCGAGATGAACCGCCCGGAGCGGCACAACGCACTGGACTTTCAGTTGCTCGACGACATAGATGCCGCCTTCACTGAGGCCGAGAACGACGAGAATGTCTATGTCGTCGTCCTCTCCGGGGCCGGTCGTTCGTTCTGCTCCGGATACGACCGCACCGGGTCGTACTACATCACTCCCCCCGCAGAGGGCTGGAGCACGAACTCGGCACTGATGCGGCTGCGCGGCATCGAAGCCCGATACATGCGCATCTGGAACTGCCCCAAACCGACCATCGCGCAGATCCACGGGAACTGCCTGGCCGGTGGCTGCTACCTGCAGCTCGTATGCGACATCTCGGTGGCTGCCGAGGATGCGGTTATCGGACACATGCCGCCCGAGACGTTCGGCCGCGGTGGGCTCAACGGGGTCTCCAGCATGCCGCTCTGGCAGGTTCTGCTCGGACCCAAGAAGGCCCGATATCTACTCATGACCGGGCGCAAGCTCAGCGGCCAGCAGGCTGAGCAGTTCGGTCTGGTCAGCCTTGCGGTGCCAACCGAGCGGCTGGCCGCGGAGGTCGATGCCATCGCTTCCGAAATGATGGCCCCGGGCGGCCCCGGGTTCATCACCATGAAGGAAACCCTCAACACGGATCTCGAGATGATGGGCGTCGGTGCCATGTTCCGCGTACACGGGCACATGAATGCCCTTACGCGCCTCGATCAGAACCGCTAAACTTCCCCGCCTCGAGGCAGATACGATCACTACCGGACCGTGCCACGTCGTCCATACAGCGGTGCGAGTTCACTCCCCCAACTGAACTGCCATCGACGGCACGATGGCGCCTTCGTGATCGGCTCCGCTGGGGCCGACGGCTCCACGCAACGCTCGCTAGATCGCGCAGAGCATCCCAAGTAGGTTGACTACTATCGGCAGCAACACTGCCACGACGCCAAGCGCAGGGAGTTGAACGATGGACCAGGCAAAAGCGGGTGACACCGTACGAATCCACTACACCGGAAAGCTCGATGACGGTACACAGTTCGACAGCTCGGCCGGGCGTGACCCGCTCGAGTTTGCACTCGGCGCCGGCCAGGTAATCCCCGGCTTTGACCAGGCGGTCGACGGTATGGCAGTTGGGGAGGCTAAGTCGGTAAGGATTGAGCCCGACGACGCGTATGGCCATCGACAGGAGCAGATGACGCAACAGGTCCCGTTGAGCGCGCTGCCCGAGGACCTGGAGCCTGTGGCGGGCATGCAGCTGCAAAGCAGGAACCCGGACGGAAGCGTGCAGCAACTGGTCGTGACGGAAGTGACCGATAATTCGATTACCGTCGATGGCAACCACCCCCTCGCCGGGCAGGCCCTCAATTTTGACATCGAGTTAGTCGAGATCGTCTGATCCGATCCGCCGCATGGACGGGGAGTACCGGCTTGTCGAGACGAAGACAACCCGGAGCCGTCGCCCTCTCAGCACTTACTTAACGAGCATCGCGTGCGTCAGCTCGAGGAGCGGCTGGCCGTTCGGATGGACGCTGTTCTCGGCACCGGATAGGAGGCCCCCACGCATACCTGGCTGTCAACGTGGTTGTCAGGGCGCGCGTCGAGGGGTTCAAGCCCTTAGGATTTGAACCCACGGAGAGGTGCCCGAGAGGCTTAAGGGAACCGTCTTGAAAACGGTCGTGGCAAAAACCACCGTGGGTTCGAATCCCACCCTCTCCGCCACTCTTGGCTGCCCCACTGAGAGGCAGGCGCTAAAGCCACAGCTGCGTCAGGACGTGCTCGTCTCGCGAAGCCGCTTCACCTCGTCCACGATCTGGGGAAGAAGCTCACCGGTCCTGCCCCGGATCAGGTAGTCCGAAAT
>CAZHMF010000058.1:0-13983 GCA_964533605.1 uncultured Anaerolineaceae bacterium | reverse complement strand
AGCACCTGTGAGCCTACTGCCTCCTTTCTTCCCCCGGCAGATTCCCGACGCAACCGCGGTAGGGGCAGGAGTGGCCCCCCCGGCCCCGGCGCGATACGCTTATCACCCCGGCGATCGAGGAGACGGCCATGCCCAAGCGCACCTATCAGCCCCACGTTAGAAAGCGGAAGCGGACGCACGGCTTTCGACGACGGATGGCATCACCGGGCGGGCGCAGGGTTATCACCGCGCGCCGCCGCAATGCCCGCAAGCGTCTCGCCGTCTCCTGAATCCGGGCGGCGCCGCCGCCTTCCGGCTTCCGCGTTCGATCCGATCTTCACGAAAGCGACCGTCGTCCCGGGACGGTTCCTCCTGCTCAGGATCGTGCGCAGTCCGGATGGCCTGACCCGCTGGGGCTTTGCCGTCAGCCGGCGAGCCTTCAGATCCGCTGTGGATCGGAACAGGATTCGCCGCCGCCTTCGCGCCGCAGGTCGCGACCTCGAGCCTGGGACCCCCATGCACATCGTAGTCGTCGTCCGCGCCAACGCCCTTCACACGCCGTTCCGGCACCTCTCAACCGACCTGCGTCGCCTGCTGAGAGCAGGGGAGTCCCGGCTTAATGCTTAAGCGCCTACTCATAGCGCTCGTTAGGACCTATCAGCGCGCGATCTCACCACTCCTCCCCAAGTCATGCCGGTACCAACCGACATGTTCGGAGTTCACGCTCGAGGCGATCGAGATACACGGTTCATTCAAGGGACTGCTGCTCGGAGCGCGTCGTATCGGCCGATGCACCCCATGGGGTGGATCAGGCTACGATCCGGTGCCTCCGAAGCGTGACTGAGAACTCTGCTGCGACTCGGCTGGCATAGGAGTCTTGGCGGCGCGGCCCAGCCGGTGGACCCTCCGAGGAGTGTTTCACGTGAAACACTAGACATAACCTTCATGCCCGTAGCGGACCCGGCTGGTAGCATCCTCACGTGCCTTCCCTGCCGTCGCGTCGCGCGCTCCTTCCGCTGCTTGCGCTCATCGTAGCAATCGTGAGCGGTTGCGTGCGAACGGCCTCCCCGGAGGGATGGGCGCCGCCTCTTGCTGCAGACGACGGAGCCCTTCTCCTGTCCCTGAAGAAGGGGCATCTCTCGTCGGTCCGCCTGCTCTCGCCGGCCGGCCCCGTCACCGTCGACTGGACCTTTCCAAACGACGCTCTCGAAGCCGACAAGGACCTGGACCCCAAGGGAATCTATCCCAGCCCAATCCTCACACCCACCGCCATCTTTGTGGCGACCTTCGCGGAGGGTGTTTTTGCGCTCGATCCCGCTGCCGGCACGCAACTCTGGCACCGCACCGACCTCGGTGAAAACATCATCAGCGCATTTGCCCTCACACCGGACGGCATGCTCGCCGTCGGAACGTCCGACGGGCGGTTGCACCTTCTCCAACCCGACAGCGGCGATTCCGTCCCCACGTGGCCGGCGACCGGGATACCTCTGGACGACGGTATCTGGGCTTCCCTCATCCCCACCCCGGACTCGCTGATCGTTGCCACGATGGGCGGCGACGTACTCGCTATCGACTACGGGGACGGTCACTCCCTGTGGCCCACCCCGTTCCATGCCGACGGCGCCATTCTTGATCTCGCCCTGTTGCCGGGAGGAGATCTCTTCGTCCCCTCGCTCGACGGCCATGTCTACCTCGTCAGCTCGGCCCTCGGACAGCAGCTGGCGGCCATCGAGACGAGTGACTGGGTCTGGATGCAGCCCGCCATCGGCGACGACAATGCATTCTTCGGGGACCTCGGCGGCAATGTTTATGCACTTGACATAACCTCCCGAACTCTGACCTGGCGGGCGGCGGCCAGCCCCGGCGACAACCTCCCCTCCGTCGAAAGGATCAAAGCCAGACCCGCCCTCATCGCCGGGAAGCTCATCGTCGCCGATCGCGCTCCCGCCGTTCACTTCCTCGACCCCGAAACGGGCCGCCGCCTGAATCGAGTTCCCATCGACTCCAAGACGGTACGCGCACCATTGACGGAGCTCGATGGTGCCGGCCTCGTCCTCGGCACGGACGGCAAGCTCTTCAGAGCCAACCCCGCTGATTTATCTGTGGTGCCGATACCGTTTGGGGGCACCCCATGATCGGTGACGTCTTCACTTCGGTCCTTCTCGACCCGATGATCAACACCCTGATCGTCCTCAACAACGTCTTCTTCTCGAGCGTCGGCATCTCAATCATCATCTTCACGATGCTCATTCGTATCCTTACCTTTCCACTAACACTTAGGCAGCTGCGTCAGACCCGCGCGATGCAGGCAATCGGCCCCCAGGTCCAGGAGATCAACAAGAAATACAGCGATCCGCGCCGCCGCCAGCAGGAAGTCATGAAGGCCTACCGCGAGGCCGGCGTGAATCCCCTGGGGTGCGCCGGACCGTTCGCCCTCCAGTTCCCCATCCTCATCGCCCTCTTTGTCGCAGTTCGGATCACACTGCCCCAGTCGCCGGAAGCTCTCGAGCGCCTCTCGGGCCATCTTTACGACTGGAGCTACATTCAGCACGCCATTCCCCTCGGCACTCACTTTCTTGGAATCGACCTGCGTACACCGAACATGGTGTTCGTCGTCCTCGTCGCACTCTCCACGTTCCTCCAGACGAAGACGACGATCACTCCGACCACGGACGAAAAGGCCCGCGCCCAGCAACAGATGATGACCTTTCTGATGCCGATAATGCTCGCCTTTTTCGCCCTCAACCTTCCCAGTGGAGTTAGCCTCTACTGGATAGTGAGTGGACTGGTCTCCATAGCCTCCAACGTCGCCATCTACGGGGTCCCATCTATGCGGATTCAACCGCTCTTCCCGGCCCCACACCCTGCGACCAAGGCCGTCGAGCCCTCACCCGCCACTCGTTCGACTACACCCAACCGACCAGCAAGGACTACCCATGGATCAAATCGAAGTAAGCGGAAAAACCGTCGAAGACGCTCTTAAGCAAGCGCTCAACAAGCTCGGCGCCACTGCCGACCAGGTAGAGTTCGTCGTTCTCGACGAGGGCAGACGCGGATTCTTTGGCCGCGGTGCCCGTGACGCCATCGTTCGCGTCCAGCGAAGGGCTCAACCGAAGGAGAAGGGAGACCGCCGACCCGCCGATACAACTATCCGACGGGGAGGCCAGCGAAATGGTCGGGGACGGCGAGGCCGACCCTCAGGCGGTCGCGGACGAGCTCCGCTCGACCGTCCCTCCCCAACCCTTACGGCGGAGGACTTTGCACCCCGCTCCGCGGCACCGGACAAACCTTCTCAGCCGCCTCCCCGGCAGACCGAGCCCCGCCGCCCCCGGCCAACTTCTGAAAGGGAGACCCGAACCCATCCCGAGGTGGACCCCGACATCGAAGCACCCGAGGTGGACTACGCCGCTCAGCTGATCGACGACATCCTCCGGATCCTCGACGTTGAAGCTGAGATCACGATTCGTGAGCCGGTGACGGCAGGTGACGGCATGGGCTCCGCGCTGGCGGTGGTCGACCTGGAAGGGGAGGAACTGGGGCTGCTGATCGGCCGCCGCGGGGACACCCTGCAGGCCCTTCAGTACTTCGTCAACGTCGTCCTCGCGCACCGATTCCCGAATCGGGGGACTGTGACCGTCGACGCCGAGCACTACCGCCACCGCCGGGAGGAGCACCTCGTGTCCCTCGCCCGGAGGATGGCCGACCGGGTTAGCCGTACGGGCGACTCCATCACCCTGGAGCCGATGAACCCGGCCGAGCGCCGTCTGGTGCACCTGGCGCTTGCCGATGACCCCGAGGTCGAGACAAACAGCACCGGCTCCGGAGACTCGAGAAAGGTCGTGATCAGCCTCCGGGAGTGATCCGCACAGAGGAGGATTCGCACGCACGCCGTCGTTCTCGGCAACCTCGTCGAAGACAGAGCCGGTCGCATCTGGCGGCCCGGCGGGCCGGCGCTGTTTTCCGCGCTCATGGCGAGAGCGCTGGGCTGGGAGGTCACCCTCTTCACCACCATCGCCGAGGGTTATGACCGCAGCGTATTGCACGACATAACGGTCGAGGCGGTGCCGGCAGAGTCCGTCACGCGGTTTGAAAACCTCTACTCGGAAGGAGCACGGCGGCAGCGACTCATCCAGATGGGCGAACCGCTCTCCAGGCGACAGCTGTCCAGGGCGGTGACCCTCCCGGCGAACGTGTTCCTGGTGGCCCCCGCACTGCAAGAAGTGCCCTCCAGGCTGAACTCGAGCGCTCCAGTATCGGGCCTTGCACTGCAAGGTCCGCTCCGTCGCATCGCGGCGGACGGTCACGCTCACCCGCGTCCCGATGCGCTTCTCGCCGTCCAGAAGCTTGTCTGCCGCGGACAGTTTGCCTTCTTGAGCGAAGAAGACGCTCTCGCCGCTGACGAGCTCGCCGCACGCCTCGCTCGGGCCGGCACGCCGGTCTTTGTCACGCGCGGGAGGAGAGGCGCCAGCCTGTTCACGGGGGAGACTCGCTCGGACTTCACCGCGTTCGAAACGAGCGAGATCGATCCCACCGGAGCAGGCGACTGCTTCGCAACCGCTTTCCTCTTGCGGCTTGCCGAGACGGAGAGCCGGCCGGATGCCATCCGCTACGCGCTCGCTGCCGGAGCCCTTGCCGTCACCCGTCCGGGACTCGAGGGGATTCCTTCCCGCCGGGAGATCGAGACCCTTCTCTGGAAGTCCGCAGCATGACCGCGCAGATCATCGCTCTCGTCAATCAGAAAGGAGGCGTAGGCAAGACCACCACCGCCATCTCCCTGGCGGCAGCGCTCGCTCGCCGCGATCGGAGCGCCCTCCTGGTCGACCTCGATCCCCAGTGCAACGCCACCAGCGCCGCCGGAGCCGTCGTCGGGGTCGATGATCCGAGCGTCTATGACGTCCTGCTCGACGGCGTACCAGCCGTGGACGCGATCGTCCACCTCCCCGAGGAAGGCTTCGCGATCCTTCCCGCGACTCGCCCACTCGCGGGGGCAGAGGTGGAGCTGGTGCCGGTTCTCGCCCGCGAGCGGCGCCTCGCGGAGGCTCTTCACCCGGTGCGTGACCGCTACGACTGGATCCTCCTCGACTGTCCGCCCTCGCTCGGGCTACTCACGGTCAACGCACTCACCGCCTCAGATAGCGTCATCATCCCGGTCCAGTGCGAATACCTTGCGCTAGAAGGTTTGGGGCGCCTCACCCAGACGCTCGAGCTCGTGCGTCGCAATCTCAATCCCGGCCTCCGGATTTTCGGTGTTGTTCTCACTATGTTTGATTCGCGAACACGCCTTGCAGCCGAGGTGGCTCAGGAGGTTCGCAGCCACTTCCGGGAGACATTCTCGACAGTAATCCCTCGTTCCGTTCGGCTCGGTGAAGCCCCCAGCCACGGACGGTCGATCTTTCGCTACGAACCGTCAGGGCGCGCGGCCGCCGCCTACGAGGCTCTCGCAGACGAGCTTCTGAGCCGCAAGGAGGTGCACTCATGAGTCAGCCCAGGCGTGGATTGGGGCGCGGGCTCGACGCGCTGCTGAGGAGCTCGGAGCCTCCGGCTCCCGGGGTTGAACCGGCCTCCTCTGAGCAGGCAGCGGAAGGTTACGAGATCGACATCGATCTCATCGCGGCCAATCCTCAACAGCCGCGCTCACACTTTCCCCCGGAGCAACTCGAGGAACTCGCCGGCTCTATTCGAGAGCACGGGATAATCCAGCCTCTCGTCGTAACTCGCGCAGCCGGCGGCGGGTTCCAGTTGATCGCAGGAGAGAGACGGCTTCAGGCAGCGCGGCTGGCGGGCCTGAAGTCGGTTCCGGTCGTGATTCGGCAGGCAGAGGATGCACGCCTGCTCGAGCTTGCGCTCGTCGAGAACATCCAGCGCCAGGACCTCAATCCGGTTGAGGAAGCCCTCGCTTTCCGGCGCCTCGTCGACGAGTACGGGCTCACTCAAGATGGCGTCGCCCGCAGGGTCGGACGCAGCCGAACCGCTATCTCGAACTCGCTCCGGCTACTCGGCCTCGAACCCGAGATCAGGCGGAGCCTCGTTGCCGGCGAGGTCAGCGAGGGTCATGCCCGCGCGCTCCTCGGGCTCCCGGGCGGACGCGACCGCCTGACGGCCTGGCAGACAGTCGTCAAGCGGGGCCTCAGTGTCAGAGAGACTGAGAGCCTGGTGCGCCGTTCTCTTGAGAGGCCGGCGGAAAGCTCCACGCCCGACGGCGGCGTCGACGGCGAGGTCGGGCGCCCCTACGGTGACCTTGAAGCGAAGCTGAGGCAGACTCTCGGCACACGGGTAACGATCCGCCGCAAAGGCCGCGGTGCCCGCATCACAATCGACTGCTACTCCGGCGAAGAGCTGAACGCCGTGGCAACAACACTGCTGGGAGATGATGAGTGAGCACTGAAGAACGGATCACCGAACTCGGTATTGAGCTGCCTCGAGCGCCTTCGCCGGCGGGCCTCTACTCGCCCTGCATCGAGACGGGCAACCTTCTTTTCGTGTCCGGGCAGATCCCATCCGGCCCGGACGGGCCGATCAGGGTCGGCCACTGCGGCGTTGACGTCTCGGTCGACGAGGCCGCCGGTCTGGCCCGCATCTGCGGGCTCAACGCTCTTGCAGCCGCTCGCGCTCATCTGGGCACGCTCGACAGGATTTCGAGGGTCGTGCGGGTCGGAGGATTCGTCGCCAGCTCCCCGGACTTCGTCGAACACCCGAAGGTCGTCAACGGGGCATCGCAGCTCATGCTCGACGTGTTCGGCGAGGCAGGGCGCCATGCGCGGGCGGCGGTCGGGATGGCCGCGCTGCCCGCGGGCGTCCCGGTCGAGGTTGAGTTCCTGTTCGAAATCACTCCGGAAGAAGGCGCGTAGTCCTCGAGCGGACCATCCTCTCCGGAGGGACACGCGACTAACCCTGGCGAATCCCGTCCTCGGGCCAGTGTGTCTCAAAGGTGCGCCTCGGTCGTGTCATCTGAAGGACAAGCATGAGCGGAAGGAACCGCCCAACCAACATAGTCAATATGAGAATGAGTTTTCCGGCGGTGCCGAACTCCGCAGTGATCCCGGCGGACCACCCGACGGTTCCCAGCGCCGACGACGCCTCGTACATGACGTCGATAAGTGCAAGTTCCTCGCTGGCGGCGAGCAGCGCCACCACGGCGACAAGAAAGAAGGCGATGAATGCGAATGTCATCGTCCCGGCCTGGCGAATAGCCGACTGAGGGACCTGGCGCCCGAAGATCACCACGCCGGGGCGCCCGCGAATGCTCGCCACCGCTGCGTAGATCAGGATCGCGGCGGTCGCGACCTTGATTCCCCCGGATGGGGAACCCGCCCCCCCGCCGATCAGCATCATCACCGACTCAAAGAATTTCGTCTCGTCCCGAAAGAGGCCGGAATCGACGGCGCTGAGGCCGGACGTCCACATCGCGGACTGGAAGAAGGCGAGCAAAGGCCGGTGTCCGGGATGAACCGATGCGAGTGTGCCCGCGTTGTTCCACTCCACTGCTGCGATAAACAGCGCGCCCGCAAGGAGCACCGCTGCGACTCCGCTGAGGATGAGCTTCGCATCCAGTGAGGCGTGACTGAGATTGAACTGCCGGAGGGCGATTATGACCGGAACCGTCCCAACCGAGCCCGCAATCGACAGCGTCGCGATCGGGATCAGCACCAGGGGATCGTCGGCGTAGGGCACTATGTCCTCACCACTCACATTGAATCCAGCCACGTTAAACGCCGAGATGGCGTGGAAGATAGACCACCACACGCTTCTGCTCGCCGGCACCCCGGCCAGCGTGAAACCGGCAAAGAGAGCGATCATTCCGGCGACCTCGAAGAGCGCCGTGTAGAGGATCATCGTCTTCACGAAGTTGATCGCCTCGCCCATGCTCGGGGACCCGTAGTAGAGGCGCATGAGGTTGCGGTCGCGAAGGCCAAGGTTACGGCCGAGCATCCACAACAGGATGCCGAGACCCGCCATGTAGCCGAGCCCGCCGACGTGGATCACGATCGCGATGACCGCTTCGCCCAGAAGGCTCCAGTGAGCCTGAGTGTCGACAACGACGAGTCCGGTCACGCAGATCGCCGACACAGTAGTGAAGAGTGCTTCTAAGAGTGTTGCCCGCTCACCCTCGGCCGCAGCGGCGGGCAGAAGGAGCAGGCCCGTTCCCGCGAGCACGACGAGTCCGAATCCAAGGGCTACCCGGAGGGCACCGCTCCCGGCGGGGTTCGAGGCTCTGACCTTGCCGATGAGCACCGTGGTGCTTCCCATTCGGCGGAGGTGGACGGGCCGCCGGACAGTCATGACCGGACGCAGTCCGGCCCGGCGGGACCCGGACAAACTCCAGACGCTGCAGACGTTCCCGCCACGTTTCCCCCGGGAGGCAAGTCGTCTCGTCGCCCCTGTGGACGATCACGTAGTTTGTGGCGCCGGCGGCGGGGGACGTCAAGTCCCCGACCGGAGACCTGCGCTCCGATTCCCCCCTTGTCGTGCCGAGCCGCGTGGCGCGAGCGGCCCGGCATAGCTGCCCTGCTATGTCCCCAACGGGTGGGACCCGGCTCCAGCGCGGGGCGGCAGGCGGAGCCCGAATCCGGCCCTACTGCTCCAGGGAACGCACGTAGATGACGTCCACCTCGGCGCGTTTGCGGAGCAACCAGTAGCCGATCACTCCGAGGAGAAGCCCTCCACGGCGTCGGCGTTCGACCGCCATGCGGGAGAGCACCCGCCAGCCGTCACTCGCCATCGCAGCGCGGTCGGCATCGCACCGTTCGCGGCTCTTGTAGCGACGGGTCAGCGTCTCGAGCGTGGGCTCGGCCACGGGTATACGCTCGGAAACCAAGGGCGCACCTCCCTGTGCCAGTGCGCCCCGAACACGACTGAGCTGAATGCACCATAACATCCCGCTAAGGGCGCTGCAGCCTCAAGTATCTGTTACGGCAACAGCTACATTAACTGGCAATGACAGCGAACGCTTGCGACTCTGACGGGAACCACAATACCGTTTCCGACGAACGCAAACCTCACGGCCTTCCTGAGCGTTCAGGGGGCGGAATGATGGTTTCAAACTGATAGCGGGCAACAGCGGCGGCGAGCAGGCTCGGCATTGGCTCAGGATTGCCGATGAACTCCTCGAAGTTGCTCATGAGCGCCTGTACGTGCATCGCCGGGGGCGGCACGAACCGAGCCGTGGCTGGGTCCTCGCCCTGAGCGCCGATCGCGACCTCGTCCATCCTGAAGCTGTCCGGGTTCTTATTGTCGAGTCGCGAACCTGCTGGAGCCTCCTGGCAGATTCGAACTGCCGACCTAGCGATTACGAATCGCTCGCTCTACCAACTGAGCTAAGGAGGCTCTCCGAAGAAAACGCTAGCGCCCGCCCTCGTGTGTGTCTACGAAACCGGCAGCGGGGCGGCCGCTATCCTAGCCCGCAGGCCGCACCCGCCGGGAGGAAGCCTCCATGCGAACCGCGAACGATGCCACGATCCGACCCGCCATCGAGGCTGACCTGGACGCCATCGACGACATCTACAACGATGCCATCCTGAACACCACGGCAACCTGGGACGAGGAGCCGTGGACGCCCGCCCAACGCCTCGCCTGGTTCAAGGAGCACGACGCTTCCACGCCTGTGCTCGTCGTTGACCTGGAGGGTCGCGTGGCCGGCTTCGCTTACCTCTCGCACTACCGCCCCAAGATCGGCTACCGCTTCACCCGCGAGAACACCATCTACATCCACCGCGAGTTCCGCGGCCGCGGATTCGGAGCCCGGCTTCTCTCGGTTCTCGTCGACGCTGCTCGCGAGATCGGCATCCACTGCCTGATCGCCGCAATCGCCGGGGAGAACGAGCCGAGCATCGCTCTCCATCGCCGCCTCGGGTTCACCGTCGCCGGGACGAAGAAGGAGTGTGGCATCAAGTTCGGGCGCTGGCTCGACCTGACCGAAATGACGCTCCTCCTGCCCCCTGCGTCTGGCACAACGCCGCCCGGGCGGTGAGAATGGCCCCCACAAACCTCAGGAACGGAGGCATCTGCCTTGGGCAAGCTCGACGGTAAGACTGCAATCATCACCGGCTCCGGCCGCGGGATCGGCCGTGAGGTCGCCCTTCTCTTCGCGAAAGAGGGAGCGAAGGTCATCGTCAACGACCTCGGCGTCGCCGTGGATGGGAACACTCCGGACAACACGCCCGCCCAGGACGTCGTGTCCGAAATCGAAGCCGCCGGCGGAGAAGCACTCGTCAATTACGGGGACGTCTCCGATATGGACCAGGCCGAGGATATGGTCCGCCAGGCACTCGACGCCTGGGGCAAACTGGACATCCTCGTCAATGTCGCCGGCATCCTCCGCGACCGGATGGTGTTCAACATGACCGCCGAGGAGTGGGATGCCGTCGTGCGCGTCCACATGCGCGGCACCTTCGCGACGACCCGCTACGCCTCCATCCACTGGCGCCAGGCCCGCCAGGGAGGCAGGCTCATCAACTTCACATCCGGCTCCGGGCTCTTCGGCGCGCCGGGTCAGCCCAACTACGCGGCGGCGAAGATGGGCATCTGGGGCTTCACGCTCTCCTGTGCGCGCGCCCTCGGTCGCTACGGCGTTACCGCCAATAGCATCGGCCCCGGCGCCGCCACCCGGATGACCGCGACGGTACCGCAGGAACGCCGGCAGTCGGGACGTCCCGCCGACGACGATCCGCGCCGCTCGGCAGCGAACATCGCCCCGCCGCTGGTCTACCTGGCCAGCGACGAGGGCGGCTGGATCAGCGGACGCTGTTTCGGGGTCAGCGGCTACCGGATCACGCTCTACAACCAGATCGCGCCCGAGGTGGTACTCCAGGGCAACGACCCGTGGTCGACGGACGCTCTCTTTGAACAGTTCAAGCCGACGTTCGGAGACGCGATCAAGGAGATCAACAGCTAGCGAATCACCGGGACGCCTCGGCCTCCCTGAAGGGAGCAGACCACGTGTGGGGCCCGTTCGCGGGCCCCGAAGGTGGTGTGCGCCGGTTGACGCAGCCCGGCGGACTCGCGCGCCGCTTCAGCTTTCCTTCGTTGGCCGGGGCACTGCCGCTCGTTCATGCTCGCGGTTCATGCTTGGGCCCTGCTCGCCTCAGCCGCCGTTCGGGCGCCTGTCCAGGTGGACGCCCCCGTTGTGGTCCTCAGTTCAACCTCGCCCGACCGAGGCCCGACCGTGCCGTTTGCCCGGCGGTGCTACAGTGCAGGGCATCCAAGCCGGGAGACTCATCATGTCGCAGTCGACCACCACGCCCTTTCGCGAGCCCACCGACTTCGGCGACGTAGAGTACGCGGCCGCACTCGTCAACGTCACCAATGTCTGCAACCTCTCCTGCTCCCACTGCTTCGTCTTCCGGGCCGACAACCCCAACCGGCCGAAGGACAAGATGGACGACGCCACCATGCTCCATCAGCTTGAGATCCTCAGGGATCGCCACCGTATCCGTTCGATGCTCTTCATGGGCGGAGAGCCCATGATCCGCAAGAACCTCGTCATCGAAGGCATGAAGCTCTTCGAAAAGGCCTCCATCGTCACCAACGGCACCTACGGCATCCCCTCGGTCCCCGGCCACCTCGTCACTGTCTCGCTCGACGGTCCCGAGGCACTCAACGACTCCATCCGCGGCGAAGGCGTCTTCCAGAAGGTCAGGAAGGCAGTGTACGAACGCGACCCCGACGACGGCACCATCGTCATGCTTCAGATGACCGTCACGAAGGAGAACGCGCCCGGACTGGAGGAGTTCGTCGACACGGTGAAGGACTGGCCGGTCACGGGAGTGGCGTTCACTTTCTACGTGCCGACGAAGCACGATGCGTCGCAGCTCGCATGGGCAACGAACGAGGAGCGCGATCCCGTCGTCAGGCGGGTGATCGCGCTGAAGAAGAAGTACCCGAAGGTCGTGAAATCCAACGTCGGGACGCTCGAACTGATGCTCTCAGACAGAGCGCTCGAGTCGACCGGCAGGCGCGGCGAACACTGCATGATCCGCCGCATGCTCCCGCTCTACATGGGTGAGGGGGGTAACTTCGAGAAGCCCTTCTGCTGCTATGGGAACGACGTCGATTGCACTCGCTGTGGCGCCTACGCAGTGTTCAACAACGCCTACCACGGTCGCCGGGGAGCGCCGCGAGACTCGGAAGAGCTCTACTGAGGCCTCTTTCAGACTTTCAGACTTCCAGCACTATCTTCCCGAAGTTTGCGTTGGTCTCCATGTAGGCCAACGCATCCGCCGCTTCCGCGAGCCTGAACGTCCGATCGACCACCGGATTGACTCGTCCGGATTCGATGTGCGGAAGTATCGACTTCGCAAAGACCTGCGTGGCGGCCGCCTTCTCCTCCAAGGGGCGCGCCCGCAAGGTCGTGCCCCGCACCTGCAGGCGCTTCCCGAGGAGAAGCCCGAGGTTTGCATCGACCCGGGCACCGCTCATCAGACCGACCATGGTCATCCGACCCTTCAGCGCCAGGGCCTTCAGGTTCCGTGCCCAGTAGTCGGCGCCGATGACGTCGAGCACAACGTCGACACCCCGACCTCCGGTCGCCTGGAGGACGGCTTCGGCGAAGTCCTCCTCACGGTAATTCACACCGACGTCCAGCCCGAGCTCTCGGGCCCTTTCCAGCTTCGCCGCACTGCCTGCCGTCCCGATTACCTGCCCTGCACCGAGTGCTTTCGCGATCTGGATTGCCGCCACGCCGACGCCCGAACCGGCGGCGTGGACGAGGACCGACTCACCCGCCAGGAGTCCCGCCTGGAGAAGTGCGTCATGCGCCGTGATGAACACCTCCGGCAGCGATCCGGCCTCGGCCCATGAGAGACGGTCGGGCACCCGGATCGCCAGACGCTGGTGCGTGACGGCTTGTTCTGCATAACCACCGCCGGGAAGCAGTCCCATCACCCGGTTGCCGGGAGCAAAGCCCTCCACGCGGCTTCCGGTTGCCGCCACTTCGCCGGCGAATTCGATGCCGAGTACCTCGAACTGCGGCCGCCTTCCCGGCTGCGGGTAGCCACCGTGGGCCTGGAGCAGATCCGCCCTGTTGAGGGCGGTTGCCCTGACATTGACCAGCAGATCTTCAGGACCCGGCTCGGGGGCGGGAATGTCGCGGTAAACCAACCCTTCTGGGCCCGTCGGATTCTCGAGGACGATCGCTTTCATCCCGAGAGTCTAGCCGACCGCGTACCATCCCATGGTGTCCACCGCCACCCGCGAGCCCGCAGCCGAAGCGTTGGTCCGGCCCCCCGAGCACTCGGGAATGCTGAGCGCCGGCCTTGTCATCGTGGTCACCTTCGCGGCAGTGGAAGCGCTGGCCGTCCTGACCATTCTCCCGAAGGTTCGCGACGACATCGGCGGCACGGCACTCTACGGCTGGACCTTCAGCGCCTTCCTCCTCGCGAGCATCGTCGGTCTGACATGGGCCGGTGAGCTGGCCGACCGTCGAGGGCCCGCAGTGCCGTTCGTGGCCGGTTTGGGCGTGTTCGCTGCGGGATTGATCGTCGCGGGCCTCGCGCCATCCATGGCCGTGGTTGCGGTTGGCCGGGCGCTCCAGGGATTCGGCGGCGGGGCCATCCCGACCGTCGCCTACGTCGTCATCGGAAGAGCCTACGAGCCGGAACGGCGGGCGCGGATGTTCGCCTATCTCTCGAGTGCCTGGGTGGTTCCGGGCCTCGTCGGGCCGGCACTAGCCGCCCTCGTGGTGGAGGTGAGCTCCTGGCGGGTGGTCTTCCTCGGACTGCTCGTGCCCCTTGCGGCCGTCGTGCCGCTGGTTCTGCCTTCACTGAGGCGGCTGGGCCCGCCGCCACCGGCCACGCTCCCCTCGAGCCGCCTCGTTCCCTCCGTTTTCGCAGCACTCGCCGTGGGGTTGGTGCTCGGCGGCATATCAGTTGCTTCAGAGGGCCACCCCGAGGGCTTCGTCTTGGCGGCGGTAGGGGGCGTGGCGGCGATTCCGCCTCTGTCGCGCGTGCTCCCCGCGGGGGCGAGTCGTCTACGCGCCAGGCTGCCCGCGGCTGTCGCGCGCACCCGGCC
>CAZHMF010000057.1:6593-14447 GCA_964533605.1 uncultured Anaerolineaceae bacterium | reverse complement strand
GCATCGACGTGAGCCATGTCAGCGATGGCCGGTCGAGAAGACACCTGATACGACGAATGCCCTCACCGCCATCGAGACCGAGTCTCCGGTGGCCGCGTCGAACTGTCTCATGGCACGGTCTCCCAGGTAGGCCGTACCGGAGCTCCCCAATGGCAAGGGCTCGCCCTCCACCACCGGGAAGCCGGCATCCTGAAGCTGCTGTGGCTCGATCCCGATAGTGCGGAAGAACGGGTCGCTCCCCACCCGCGAGATGAACACCGCAACGCCGATCGCGTCTTCCACGCCGTCCAACGCTTCGATGCGATGCCAGTCCTCTTCGGTGAGCAGGGAGAACATGAGGCCTCCGGACGTCCGTTGCGATACCACGAAGTCGGCGTTCCCCGCCTTGAGCGTGAGACTCGCCGAACGCTCGACGCCGCCGGTGAGGGCGCCGAGCGCGACGATTGTCCCTATCCCGAGGCTCACTCCGACCAGCGTCAGCGCCGAGGTCACGGGCTGTCGGACGAGATTCCGTATGATGAACTGCAGCGTGAACATCGACCGGCTGCAATGGTAATGGAATCGTGACGGGGGTCCGTATCGTCCGCGTCGACCCCGCCGACCGGCGCCAGGTCCGGGCCTTCGTCCGCATGGCCTACTCCATCTACCGGCCCTACCCGCTCTGGGTGCCGCCGTTCGAGCGCGACGTCGCGGCGGCAATCGAGCCTCGCAACTTCCCGCCGGGCTGCGACGGAGCTGCCTTCCTGGCCGTGGCTCCCGGGGGAGGAGTCGTGGGGCGGATCGCAGCCTTTGAGCACGGCCCGTGGAACGAAACCATCGGGGAGAGCCGGGGTCTGTTCGGGCTCTTCGAGTGTACAGACGACCGGGAAACCGCCAGTGCACTCCTGGATGCGGCGCGAAGCTGGGCCTCGGGTCGCGGCCTGACCTCCATCGAGGGACCACAGGGGATCCGCCTCTCAGAGGGGTTCGGTATCCTGACTGCGGGGTTCGAGCACTCACCATCTTTCGGAATCCCCTACAACCCTCCCTACTACCAACACCTGCTCACCGACGCCGGGCTCGACGTCAAGGCTCGCTGGCAGTCCGGCTACGTGGACCGCACGACCCGTGTGGACGCCCGCCTCGGCGCTGTCGCCAAGCGGGCCCGGCGGAACGGCTATGAGATCGTCCGCCTTCGGACTCCTCTGGACGTCCGGCGCTGGGTCCCCCGGTGGCTCGAGATGTACAACAGGGCGATCGATGACCCGGCGGACTGGACCCCGATGCTCCCCGAAGAGGCGGCGGCGATCGGGAACCGGTTCAGCTGGTTCGCGGACCCCGGGCTGCTCAAGATCGTCACCTTTGAGGGAGAACCTGCGGGCTTCCTACTCGCCTTCCCCGACGTTGCCGCCGGCCAGCGGGCCGCCGGCGGGCGCCTCCTTCCCATTGGTTGGCTGCGAATGCTCCAGTCGCGGCTGACCACGCGCGTCGCGCTGATGAATGGTCTCGGCCTCGTGCCGGAACATCGGCGGACGGGAGCCATGGCGCTGATCGCGGACGACATCGTAAAGAGCCTCCGCACGTCTCGATACGAGCTCGCAGAGCTCGCCCTCGTGGGACGGGACAACGCCCAGATCATGAGCGTCCTGAGGCGGGTCGGGCTGCGCTGGTCCAAGGAGCACGCGACTTTCCACCGGCCTATCTGAACCGCCCGGCCCTCTCGTTCCAGCCCTCTTGCCCCTCCGCGAGGCCGCTCGGTAGAGTGCGCGAAGTCTGCCGTATGGGAGGTCGATGATGGGATCAGGGCGCGCTCGCAGGGTCTTCCAGGCGATCGAGCGGCGCCGGACGGCGGTCCTCGCGGCGGTGCTGGTTCTGACCATCCTTCTCGCGATCCCCTTCCTCCTTCTTGCGCCCGATAGCGAAGCCTCGACGGACCCTCCCGGCGAGGTATTCGATACTGCCGAACTGGTCGATGACCGCCTGGTCTCTCCGCTCTTCACGCCGTTCTACATCGCGGAAGCGCGAGACGGCGACATGCTCCTTCCGGGGCCGCTTCTCGAACTCCTGGACAACGAGCAGGAGATGAGGGCGGACGACGCCGTCGCTGAGAAGCTGTTCACCTACCAGAGCGCCGACTACCAGGCGACGGTCACGGGTATCTACACGATCGCCGATGCCATCGACCAACGGCTGCGCGCGCAGGGACTGGCGCAGGGACTGGCCGAGGCGACAGACGCTGACGTCAAAGCCGCCGCCTACGAACTCCTTCGGCCGGACCTACCGACGGCCGACTTCGTCGACACGTTCTCGGTGAAGAGCATCCCCGAGACGAGGACCGTCAGTGGTGAGGAGATCACCTGGTGGACGGTACCCGCCCTCATGTTCGCCGTGCTCGCCGACAACGAAGCCCTCGGCGGCGGCGGGTTCAGTTCGAACATCGGGGGCGATGAAACAGTCATCGAGAAGGAGGAGTACAGCCGCGACATCCAGACGCTCCTCCGCGGGGACGAAGGCGCTTACAAGCTGTGGGGTGTCGCCATCGACGCCAACCTCACGAGCAACGAAGAGGGCGCGACTGCCGGACCCTTCATCATGTTCACGATCATCACGGTGCTGATCGTCGTGGCCGCCGTCCTTCGCTCCTACTGGGCGGTCGCTCTCGTCGGCGGAGCGCTCGCCATTCTCATGGTCTGGCTTCGCGGGATCTCGAATCTGATCGGGCTCGACAACTCACTCGTAATGGCGTTCATCGTCCCCATCGCGATGATCTCGTTCGGCGTCGACTTTGCATTTCACGCCATCGGGCGCTGTCGCGAGGAGGCCGCCGAGAGGGGGAGCGAGGCGGGTGCGGCATATGTCGCGGGGCTCAGTGCGGTCGTTGCGGCCCTCCTGCTGGCGCTGATGTCCGACAGCCTGGCCTTTCTCTCCAACACGGTCTCGGGGATCCCTGCGATCCTTCAGTTTGGGATCGGCGCAACCATCGCTCTGGCCTCAGCGTTCACGTTGCTCGGTGTGGTGGTTCCCCTTGCCCTTCTCCGAATCGAGGCACGGCTGGCCGGACCACCGAGACCGCCATCCCCGGGGCGGCGAGCCCTCGCCGCGACCCAGATCGGCGCGGTCTGCCTCGTGGCCGGCGTTGCGGTGCTCCTGATCGTCTTCTTCCCGCCGGTCGGGGTAGTCGCCCTCGCCGTCTATCTCGCCGGCTTCGTCGGCCTCCCGCTCTGGGTCGGTCTCCGCAGACCCGTGCACGAAGGTCCGGCCGCCCCCCCACCCTCAGCGGGCGGCTCGCTCGACTGGGTGGGAACAGTGGTCGAGGCGTTCGGTCATGCGCGCTATCCCGTCCTCGCCGTCGCAGCCACCATTACGGGCGTGGCCGCCTGGTTCGCCGTCCAGGTGGAGGCTTCGTTCGACGTCGAGGACTTCTTCTCCAGTAGTTCGGCCTTCGTCGTCGGCCTCGACAAGATCGACGAACACAGCGCCGGCGGCGAGCCGGCGGTCGTATACGTCGAGTCAGACCTCACTGATCCTCGTTCACTGGCCGCCATCCGGAGGCTCGTCTCCAGCATCGATGCGTCGGAGAGCGGGCGCTTCGGAAGGAACAACTCCGGCGACCTGCAGGTAACCACCGGAGCCCTCGACCTGGTGGAGGAGGCGATGGGCTCGCCTGTAGCTCAGGCCGTGATCGCCGAGAGAACCGGCGCCGACCTGACCGACGCAGACGACGACGGCCTCCCGGACTCGCCGGAGGCGATCGCGGCGATCTATCGTTACGCCCAGTCCGGGGGCATCCCGGGCCCCGGCGGGATGATCGTCACGCCCGATGAGGTCCCCTCGATTCTCTGGATGGAAGGCGGGCCGCGCCAGGCCACCATCGTCCTCCTCGGCCTCACGGAGACGCGCGAGCAGAGCAACATCGTACTCGCGCGCGACGAGCTGGACCCCCTCGTGGAGGAACTGGAACGTACGCTCAAGGAGATAGATCCCGGGTCCGTGGCCTCCCTTACCGGCTCACCGATAACCCGCCAGGAGGGTCTCGATGCGACCGTTCGAGCGCTGATCACATCACTCCCAATAGCCGTCGTCCTCTGCCTCATCGTGGCCGCCATCTTCATGCGATCGGCCCGCTTCGCGGTTGTCGCGATCGTCCCCATCCTCCTGGTCGTGACCTGGCTCTACGCCCTGATGCACGCCTTCGGATTCGCCCTCAACATCGTCACGGCGACGATCGGCGCCATCTCGATAGGGGTGGGGATCGACTTCGCGATCCACTTCACGATGCGCTACCGAGAGGAACTCGAGCGCCTGCGCACGCGGACCCGGGCGCTACGCGCCTGTGGGGCCGGTACCGGCGCCGCGCTGCTCGCATCGGCGCTGTCCAGCATGGTTGGCTTCGCCGTCATGGCCTTCGCTCCGATGCCGATGTTTGCCACGTACGGCCTCCTCACAGCCATCATGATCGCCCTCGCCGCGGCCGCGTCGCTCATCGTCCTCCCGGCGCTTCTGATGGTGATCACGCAGGACGGCGAGCCGGAGCCTATCATCGGAGGATAGACGAGAAGGGAGCGGGGGGAGTTCCCTCGGAACTTATCCATCTCACATTATCCTTGACATCTGCCTTAAGATTCTTAACATCTATCTTTAGATCTCACTACTACTGGTACTCACCATGCCTCTCCTCGAAGTTACCGACGTCACGAAACGCTATCGCAACGGTACGCTCGCAAACGACCGCATCTCACTCACCCTGGAACCGGGAGAGGTCTTCGGCCTTCTCGGGCCGAACGGCGCCGGGAAGACGACCCTGGTCCGCCAGATCCTTGGCCTCCTCAGGCCGACGTCCGGGACCATAACCCTTGCCGAGACTGATCTTGTCGCCGACCCGGGCTTCGCGCGAGCCAACATCGGCTTTCTCCCGCAGGGGGAATTCGACCTCCAGTCCGTTCACGTTGATGAGATCATCTACTCAATTGCCCGCCTGCGGGGCCTCAGCCGGCACGATGCCCGCTCCCGGACGGAGGAGCTCATCGAACGGCTGGAGCTCGGACCCTTCCGCTCCACCAAGATGCACGATGCCTCGGGTGGCGTCCGCCGTCTCACCGGCTTCGCCACGGCGATCGTCGGGAGAGCCCGCATGCTCGTTCTCGACGAGCCGACGAACGACATCGATCCCGTCCGGAGGGCGCTGCTCTGGAGGATCCTCGCCGAACTCGGCGACGAGGGTTCCACCGTCCTCCTCGTCACCCACAATCTCCACGAAGCGGAGCGGGTCATCGACCGGCTCGCGATCATCGACCACGGACGGATCCTTCGCGAGGGCACACCGACGTCCCTCCGTTCGCTCGTGACCGATCGCCTACGACTGGAGATCGTGGCGGCCGGCCCCATCACCCTTCACCCCGCACTCGCCCGCGACGGAAGCGGCGGCGTCGCCTATTTCAATCCTTCCGACCTCCCGGCGGTCAGTACCTGGGTGACCGACCTCCGCAACGAAGGCACCATTCTGGACTTCCGAATCGGCCCTCCGGACCTCGACGACATCTACGCCGCGACGGTCGCCCTGCCGGAACCGGTCGAACCGCGATGAAGGCACTGGCTCAGTACTTCGATCTCGTCTCGCTCGCACTGAAGCAGAATCGCGACGAAGCCATCTTCATCGCCGTCATCCAGATAATGATGACGCTCGGATTCGTCGTCGGTTTCGGCTACTTCATCGACGACATATCGAACCGCCACGCCCTCTTCCTGACGACCGGGACGGCAACAAACGTCCTCGTCACCTCGTCGATCGTCGGGCTCCCCCAGATCCTCTCTCAGTCGAAGCGGCAGGGACGCCTGGAGTACATGCTCGCGCTCCCCATCAGCCGCGAGCTCTACCTCGCCTCGATGGTCTCCTACCTTGCGATCACGACGATCCCCGGGATGGTCCTCGCAGTGGCCTTCGGAGCCTGGTATTACGACCTCTCGCTGGCCCTCGATCCGCTCATCATCCTGGTCGTTCCGCTGACGGTCGTCTCAATGGCCGGAGTCGGCGTCGCCGTCGGGATTCTCTCGCCGAACCCCAACCTCACGAACGCGATCGCGAACCTCACCATCTTCTACGTGCTCCTCTTCGCACCGATCCTGATCCCGGCCGAACAGCTTCCCGGAATTCTGCGTGGGCTTTCCACGTTCCTCCCCACCACCTACGCGGCGGACGCGATGCGAGGGGCCGCGACCGATCTCGCCGGCACACATCTTCTCCGCTCCATCTCGGTTCTCGCCGGGTTTGCCGTCGTCTCGCTCGGCGCCAGCGCCGCCTCAGTGAGAAGGAGGGGCTAGACGATGAACGGGCTGCGGGCCTGGTACTACCTCTTCAAAGTCGAGCTGATGATGAGCCGCGACAGCCTCCCTACGATCATCATGGTCCAGTTCCTCTTCTCCGTGGGGCTGATCCTCGGTTTCGGCTACTTCATCCCCGACATCACCCCAATCCAGGCGCTCTTCCTCACGACGGGAACCGCAGCCCAGGCAGTGGTCGCCGTGGGTCTGGTCATGCTTCCCCAGACCATGTCCGAGGACAAAGCGGCAGGCCGGTTGGAGTACTTCCTGACCCTGCCGGTGAGCCGCGAAGCCTACCTGTTCTCGAAGGTCGGATTCGTCGCCCTGCTGTCGCTGCCGGCCACCGCGCTGGCGGTCGTCTTCGGAGCCTGGCACTACGACCTCTCGCTGTCCGTCGGCCCGGCGGTCTTCGTCGCGGCGGCGCTGGCCGTCTTCTCGCTCGCCGGAATCGGCGTCGCGATGGCGGTCTTCTCGCCCTACCAGCAGCTGACGAACATGCTTACGCAGCTGATTATCTTCTATGTGCTCCTGTTCGCGCCCGTGCTGCTCCCCCGCGAACAGCTGCCCGAGTCGCTCCGGGCGGTCTCGACCGTCCTCCCGCCGACCTACGTCGCGGACGCTATCCGCGGCTCACTGACGGACCTCCCGGGGACCCATCTGGGCCGCTCGTTGCTGGTCATGGCCGGATTCGCGATCGCGTCGCTCGGGCTCTGCGCTGGTGCACTCAGGAGACGTGGATAGCGACGGATCCGTTCGGCTCGCAGCTCCCCGCTCCTCCCCTGTGCAGCGATCGCACCATCCGCGTACGATTCCCCCTCAGAACGACCCTCGCCGCGGCGGTGCTCAGGCCGCCGAACCGCAACGGAGGAATCATGGCCGGCTCCACAACTCCCTTCGACGTCCCCCTTTCGAAACGTGAGATCCAGGGGTTCTACGGACAGGCTGCGCCGGTCTACGACGAACACTCCGCCCAGCATGAGGACGTTCCCAAGGCAATGGCGCTCGACGCCATCGCCCGAAGGCCGGGCGAGGACTACCTCGAAGTCGCGGTCGGGACGGGCGCCAGCCTGCTCAAACAGATCGAGCTGTCGGGTCCGGACAACGTCGTCGGCGTCGATATGACACCCGAGATGCTGAGCACGGCCCGGGGCAAACTCGGCGAAGCCGGCGCAACTTCCGTGCCTCTGATGCTCGCCGATGCCCGGCACCTTCCGTTCGCAGACGCATCGTTCGACTGCCTGTTCAACAGCTACATGCTGGACCTCATCCCGACATCCGATCTCGGGCAGGTCGTGGGCGAATACCGGCGCGTACTGCGGCCCGGAGGGCGGATCGTTCTCGTCGGCCTCACCGAGTCCGAAGGGCACCCCGAAGACGAGACCTTCATCCAGGGTTGGAAGGATCGCTACCGGAACGACGCCATGAGCTGCGGGGGCTGCCGCCCGCTGCTGGTCGGCAGCTGGGTTGGAGCGGCCGGCTTCGAAGGAATGGAGCGCATCTACTCGGGAGAGGGCGCGAGCTGGCCCAGCGAGATCGTCACCGCCCGGGTGCCGCGAG
>CAZHMF010000057.1:0-6493 GCA_964533605.1 uncultured Anaerolineaceae bacterium | reverse complement strand
CCGTCCGCCAGCTCACCGGCAAGGCGCAGCATCTGCGGCCCGAGAGCGGCAAGGTAGAGCGGGACCGGAAACGGCCTCCCGGCCATCTGCAGCCCGCCCAGTTCCACGGCCGGCCCGGAGTGGTCCACCGTCTCGCCGGCGAGCAGTCCCCGAACGGCAACGAGGTAGTCGCGCATCATCGCAACTGCCGGCCAGGCCGGGAGGCCGAAGCTCCTCCGGTACTCGGCGCTGTAGATCCCCCCCGTTCCCAGCCCCAGAGTGAATCGCCCTCCGCTCAGAGCCGAAACAGTGCCGGCCTGGTTCACGAGCGACGGCACGGTCCAGAGAGGCACCGGGATCACGGAGATCCCGAACCCCATCCCCTCCGCCGCCGTGCCGCGACAGGCGCTCGCCCACTGACCGGAGACCTGGAACCCGTCTCGAAACGGAGGCCCGCTGGGCGTCCAGGCGCTCTCGTACCCCCTTGCGGCCGCCTCACGGACCAGTTCCGCCTGCTCAACGAATGAGAGGCCGGCACTGGCGTCGATTCCTATCCCCCATCTCACCTGACACCTCCGTCCGCCGGCCGGCAGGGCTGCCGGGAGAACGACGATCCGCCCTTCGAGCGCCCCTACCGGCGGAGTTCGAAGCCCGAGCCTGCCCGTTGACGGGCCCGAGCGATGCGGCGATGCTACCGTCATCGAAAGCGACGCGCAGAAAGGAGGCAGGCCATGGAAACGACGATTGTGACCGCGCGGCGGTCTGCCTCACTGTGCCCGATGCGCTCCGATCTCACGCGCTGAGCCCCCAGGGCAGGCCACCGCCTCAACCGGATCAGTACAAGCCGTTCACCGGAAGGCGGAGGACTATGCATCAACTTGAAGACCTGGGCTGGAACGAGACCTGGGCGCCGGCATTCACCCGGGGCCGGGCCCGGCCGGACAGCCACCCGGCCCGAATTGTGGCCCAGCACCGCGGCTCCTATCGGGCGGCCACCGCCCGCGGCGAGTTCAGGGCGGTACCGGCCGGCCGGCTCAGACTCGCCGGCGCCGATGAACAGCCGGCGGTCGGCGACTGGGTCGAACTTGTCCCGGGAGCCGACCCGGCGGCCGGCACAGCTGTGATCCACGGCCTGCTGCCGCGGCAGACCGTGCTGGCCCGCAAGGCCGCCGGACGAGAAGCGAGAAGACAGGTTCTTGCCGCAAACGTCGACACCGCGCTTCTCCTCACGTCTGCGAACGAGGAGTTCAACGCACGCCGCCTGGAACGTTTCGTCGCCATGGTTCTGGACGGTGGGGCTCTGCCGGTCATCGTTCTCACGAAGATCGACCTCGCGACCAGCATTTCGCCGCTTCTTGCCGCCGCCGAGGAGGCTGCGCCGGGCCGTCCGATTGTTTCGCTCAGCAGTCTGACGGGCGAGGGATTCGAGTCGCTCGAACCACATCTCGCGCACGGCAAGACGGCCGCACTCGTCGGGTCGTCGGGCGTCGGCAAGTCGACACTGGTCAACAAGCTGCTCGGTGAAGAGCGGCTCGCCACTCAGGAGGTCCGGGAAGGCGATGCGAGAGGACGTCACACGACCACCCATCGCGAGCTCATCCAGATCCCTGCCGGCGGTTGCCTGATCGACAGTCCCGGTCTGCGCGAGGTGGGCATGCTGGGCGGCACCGGGGTCGAAGAGGAGTTCGAGGACGTCGAAACACTCGCCCTCCTCTGCCGTTTCAGCGACTGCCGGCATGAACGCGAGCCGGATTGCGCGGTCCGGCAGGCGATCGAGGATGGACTGATCACCCGGGAACGGCTCGCGAGTCACGGGAAACTCCAGCGCGAAGCCTCACGGCAGCTGGCTCTCTCCGACGCCAGAATCGCTTCGGAGGCGCGGAAGACAAGGCGGCGGTTCAGCAAGGGGATCCGGCGGATGATGGCTGAAAAGGACCGGCTCCGCGGCCCGCAGCTCGAATGAAAACGCCCTTTCGAGACCTCGAGCCGGTCTCGATCGCTCCATGGAGGCCCCAGGGAGCAACTCCGGCGGCAGGCCGGGTGCGGCCGGAGCGCGGACCGCAACCGACCGCTAGAATCCGTCAACGGACGGGGCGAGACGGGGAGAGGGACCGGAGCGGGACGGCGAGGGCGGCCGTTGTGAGACCAGGCGGTGCCGGCCCGGCTCCCCACTCGCCGCCGGCCCCGTGGCCGGGCCCTCCGGCCCATGCGGCGCCGCTGTCTCGCTGCGCGGCGGGGGTCGAACACTCGGGAGGATGACCATGAACCTGACGAGCCTTCTTGTGGCGAATCGCGGTGAGATCGCGATCCGCATCATCCGCGGCGCGGGTGAGATGGGTCTCAGGACTGTGGCTGTCTACTCCGAGGACGAAGCCGACGCACTTCACACGAGGAAGGCCGACGTGGCCTGTCCCCTGAAAGGCACGGGCAGCGGCGCCTATCTCGACATGGAGCAGATCCTCACTGTGGCGAAGGAGGCCGGCTGCGACGCGATCCATCCCGGCTACGGGTTCCTCGCCGAGAACCCCACCTTCGCGCGCCGCTGCCGGGAGGAGGGAATCCGCTGGGTCGGCCCGAGCCCCACGACTCTGGAGCTCTTTGGCGACAAGGTCCGCGCCCGACGGCTCGCCGTCCAGGCCGGCGTGCCCGTCCTGAAGGGGACCGAAGGCCCGATCACCGTCGAGCAAGCGGCGTCATTCCTGGAGAGCCTCGACGACGGCCAGGCGATGATGATCAAAGCGGTGGGCGGCGGCGGCGGCCGCGGGGCCCGCGCCGTCGAACGACCCGAGGACGTGGAGGAAGCGTTCAGGCGATGCACCTCCGAGGCGAAAGCCGCCTTCGGCAACGGCGACCTCTACGCCGAACAGTTCATCCGGCGCGCCCGCCACATCGAAGTTCAGGTGATCGGCGACGGCACCGGCGCCGTAAGCCACCTCTGGGAGCGCGAATGCACCATCCAACGCCGCTACCAGAAGGTCGTGGAGGTCGCACCCAGCCCGGGGCTCCCCGGCGGCCTCCGTCAGCGCCTCACCGCGGCGGCCGTCAGACTGGCCGAACAGGCGCGCTACGACAACCTCGGGACCTTCGAGTTCCTCGTCGACGCGGACGGCATTTCCGACGGGTCGGAGTTCGCGTTCATCGAAGTGAATCCACGCCTTCAGGTTGAACACACCGTAACCGAAGAGGTTCTCGGCCTCGACCTCGTTCGCATTCAACTGCAACTCGCCGACGGAATGTCGCTGGCCGACCTCGGCCTCCTCCAGCAGGCGGTTCCCCCGACTCACGGCTTCGCCATCGAGTCGCGCATCAATCTCGAGACCATGGACGTTGAGGGCCGCGTGCGCCCGTCCGGGGGAACACTGACCGCGTTCGAAGTGCCGTCCGGGCCGGGGCTCCGTACCGATACCTTTGGTTATGTCGGGTACAAGACCAGCGCACGCTTCGACTCGCTGCTGGCCAAGGTCATCGCACATACGCCCTCGCCCGACTTCCCTGATGCGGCTGCGAAGATGTACCGGGCGTTGCGCGAGTTCCGGATCGAGGGGGTGAGCACCAACATCTCCTGGCTGCTGAATCTCATGGTCCATCCTGATTTCCTCTCTTCCGAGGTCTACACACGGTTCGTAGAAGACCACGTGACCGAGCTCGCAGGCGGCGCAGAGGACGCACACCGGCGGCTCTATTTCGATCTGACGGAAACGGCGGCAGCCCCTGCCCCCGACGTAACCACGGCGCCCGAGATCGGACGAAATCTGGCGGGTGTGAAGGTCGATCCGGGCAATCCGCTCGCCGTCCTCGACTTCGGCAAAGGCGGCCGGCCGGCCGGGGGAGGGCGTCCTTCCTCGCCGGCTGCAGCGAGCGCCCCGGTCGCCCCGGAGGCCGTCGACGCTCCGGACGGGACCGTGACCGTCGCCTCGCACCTCCAGGGGACCATCGTTCAGCTCGACGTCAGCCCGGGCGATCTGGTCGTCCGCGGCCAGCAGCTCCTCGTGATGGAAGCGATGAAGATGGAGCATGTCATCACTGCCACGGTCGGCGGCATCGTGCGGGAGATCCCGGTCGGCCCGGGCGATGCGATCTACGAGGGCCACGCGCTCGTCTTCATCGAAGAGTCCGAGGTCGAGGGACCGCAGGAGGAAACTCAACAGGAGATCGACCTCGATCACATCCGTCCGGACCTGGCGCTCATTCACGAGCGACACGCCGTCACGCTCGACGCTGCGAGGCCCGATGCCGTCGCCCGGCGCCGGAAGACCGGTCAGCGCACGGCGCGAGAGAACGTCTATGACCTCTGCGACGAAGGCACCTTCGTGGAGCACGGGTCACTCGTCCTCACACCGGGTACCGGCTTGCCCCTCGATGAGGTGGTCCGCAAATTCCCGACCGACGGGATGATCACGGGCATCGGCAGAGTCAACGGAGATCTGTTCGCCGACCCCGCCGCGCGCACGGTCGTCCTCTCCTACGACTACACAGTTCTGGCCGGCACCCAGGGCGCCATCAACCACCCGAAGACAGACCGCATGCTGGAGCTCGCAGAGAAGTGGCGCCTGCCCGTCGTGTTCTATACCGAAGGCGGCGGTGGGCGTGCCGGCACCGGGGGGCGCCGCAGCGGCGGGGGCCGCGTCCGTGATCTACCCGACGTTGGAGCAGGGCGACCTCTCGACACGCCAACATTCGCTACGATGGGCCGCCTGAGCGGCCTCGTGCCGGTCGTCGGCGTCACGTCCGGGCGCTGTTTCGCCGGTAACGCCGCTCTCCTCGGCTGCTGTGACGTCATCATAGCCACTGCCAACTCGAATATCGGCATGGGAGGACCGGCGATGATCGAGGGTGGAGGCCTCGGCGTGTTCGCCCCCGAGGAGGTCGGGCCGATGGACATCCAGGTGCCGAACGGTACGGTGGACATCGCCGTGAAGGATGAGGAGGAGGCGACGGCCGTCGCGAAGAAGTATCTCTCCTACTTCCAGGGGACGCTTCCTGAATGGGACTGCCCGGACCAGCGATTCCTGCGCACTGTCGTTCCCGAGAACCGGCTGAGAATCTACGACGTGCGCCAGGTTATCGACACGCTCGCCGATACCGGCTCCGTGCTCGAGCTGCGACGCGACTTCGGACTGGGGATGGTGACGGCGTTCATCCGCATGGAGGGACGCCCGATCGGCGTGCTCGCCAATAATCCCTCGCATCTCGCGGGGGCGATCGACAGCGACGGATCCGACAAAGCGGCCCGTTTCATGCAGCTCTGCGACGCTTTCGACATCCCGCTCCTCGTCCTCTGCGATACCCCGGGCATGATGGTCGGCCCCGAGGTCGAAAAGACGGCTCTCGTACGCCACTGCAGCCGCCTCTTCGTGACAGGGTCGAACCTCACAATCCCGCACTTCACGGTGGTCCTCCGCAAAGCCTACGGCCTCGGCGCTCAGGCGATGGCCGGGGGAAGCTTCAAGGAACCGTTCTTCGCGGCGGCCTGGCCTACAGGTGAGTTCGGCGGAATGGGCCTCGAGGGTCAGGTCAAACTCGGCTTCCGGAACGAACTCGCCGCCATCGAGGACGCGGAGGAGCGGCTCGCCCGCTACAACGAACTGGTCGAACGGGCCTACGAGCGGAGTCGCGCCATCCACCAGGGTGTTTCCTTCGGTGTGGACGACGTGATCGACCCCGCCGACACCCGCCACTGGCTGCTCAGTGCCCTGGCCGGCCTCCCGCCGGCGCCGAAACGCATCGAGAAGAAGCGGCGCAACGTCGACACGTGGTAGCCGCCGCTCTCCCCGCCCCGACGGCCCGGCGCTAGATGGATCGCCGGCCGCACCCGGGCCGTGCCACGGCGTTCGCGTCGGCCGTAGCGACGGTGGGTGTTCTCCCGGTCTTCCTGACGGGCGGACTGGCGGTCCAGATGGCGGCCGATCTTGGCTTCTCGGAGGCCCGGCTGGGCCTTGCGGTCGCGACCTACTTCGCCACCTCTGCCCTCGCCTCGGCACCGCTGGGGCGCCTCGCTCAGCGTCTCGGCTTCGCTGCGAGCCTGAGGCTCGCGGCCGGACTCAGTGCCGTTGCACTGGCCGGGATCGCTCTCTCCCCCTCGCTCGGACTCCTGAGCCTGAGCCTCGTCGCCGGCGGGCTGGCCAACTCCCTGGGACAGCCGGCCGCAAACGGGTTCATCGTGCGCTCGGTGCCGGAGGGGCGACGGGCGCTCGCCTTTGCCGTCAAGCAGTCCGCAATCCCGCTCTCGACGCTGCTGGGCGGGCTGGCCGTGCCGGTCCTCGCGTTGACCGTCGGCTGGCGCTGGGCCTTCGCAGCCGCGGCCGTGGCTGCGACTGCGATCCTTGCGGCGAGGCCAGAGCCCCTGCCCGGAGCGCGCACTCCTGCCCCGGGAGAGCGGTTGCTCCACCTGGCGCCCCTGTTGATCCTCGGCGGGTCGGCCGCTTTCGCGGCGGCGGCCGCCAACTCTCTCGGAGCGTTCGTCACGGCGTCCGCTGTCAACATCGGATTCGGCGAGGCGTCCGCCGGCTGGATC
>CAZHMF010000056.1:12645-14691 GCA_964533605.1 uncultured Anaerolineaceae bacterium | reverse complement strand
CCGAGGGGCTTGCGACACGCGGAGACGACACGACCATCGCGACGGTCGTCGGGCTCATGCTGATCGTGGCGGGCGTGGGTTTCAAGGTTTCGGCGGTCCCCTTCCACATGTGGGCCCCGGACGCCTATCAGGGAGCACCGCTGCCAATCACCGGGTTCCTCTCGACCGCGTCCAAGGCGGCCGGTTTCGCGCTGATTCTGAGACTCTTTTCCGGCGCTCTGTTGGGCGAGGCCGAGGAGTGGCGCTGGGCCATCGCGTTGCTCGCTGCCGTCACGATGACGGCCGGTAACCTCATTGCGATTCAGCAGACGAACATGAAGCGCCTGATCGCATACAGCTCAATCGGTCAGGTCGGATATATGCTGGTCGTCGTCGCGGCCATCGGTTACGGAGACGGCGACACTCCGCGGAACGTCTCATCGACGTTGCTCCTGCACCTCGCGGGCTACGTGGTCTCGACCCTGGCCCTTTTCGCAGCGTTCACCGCTCACTACAACCGCACGGGCCGGGATTCAATCGCCGGCCTGAGGGGATTGGCGGAGACAGCGCCCTTCCTGGCCCTGGTGATCACGGTATCGCTGTTTTCGTTTGCCGGCCTTCCCTTCTTCGCGGGCTTCGCCACCAAGTTGCTGCTGTTTCAGGGGAGCGCCGGAAACGGCCTGCTCTGGTTGGTTGGGCTCGGAGCAATTAATAGCTTCGTGAGCCTTTATTACTATCTGATGGTGATGCGCCAGATGTATCTGTTCGGTCCGGTGGAGGGTGAGCGCCGATTCCGCCCGAATCCGCTGCTCGCGGCGATGAGCGGCGTCCTGATGCTCGGCGTCGTGTTCATCGGCGTCTGGCCGACCCCTGTGTTCAAGGGTGCCCACGAGGCGACGGCGCCCCTCTTCGAGCAATCGATCGGCGGGGAAGTGCGGCTCCCCTGACCCGATCAGCCGCTGCCGGAGCAGCTTGCTTCTGGTGTGGCGGGTCAAGATCACATCCTCGGATCTGAGCGGACCGGGTGCCCGCCTCGACAAGAACGGGCTGCGGCGAGTGTGAACCGTGGGCAGCCGTTAGAGTGAGCAGATGCCGGAATGGGTCCTCGCGGCAGATATCGGGGGGACGAATATCCGCGGTGCCGCAGTCAATGACACCGGGGAGATAGCTGCACGGCGGCAGTTCGAGACGAGCGATGCGGACGACGCCGAGGACGCCGCCTCCAGAATCGCCGGAATGCTTCGGGAGGTTGGCGATGCGGCCCGGGTCCGGCCGCGGGCTGTATGCCTGGGAACGCCGGGGCTGATCGATGCTGACCGCGGCGTGGTCGTGATTGCCCCGAACATCCCGTCCTTTCGGGACTTTCCCCTTGCCCCACGTGTGGGCGATCGTCTGGGGATTCCGACCTTCATCGAGAACGACGCGAGCGCCGCCGCGCTCGGCGAGTACCGGTACGGCGCCGGGCAGGGCTACCGGCACCTCCTTCACGCGACGCTGGGGACCGGCATCGGCGGCGGTCTGGTGCTTGACGGCCGGCTCTACCGAGGCGCGAAGGGGTTCGCCGGCGAGATCGGGCACACCGTCATCGACGGCTCAGGGCCTCTCTGCAATTGCGGGAACAACGGGTGTCTCGAGTCCCTCGTCGGCGGGATAGCCTTTGCGGAGCGCGCGAAGCGACTGCTGAGACAGGACCGATCACCTCTCCTCGCAGAGCTTTCGGCCGGCCGGGAACCAACCAGCCGGGACCTCTTCGCTGCTGCCACCAGGGGATGTGCGGTTGCCGCCGCCGAGATTCAGAACGGCGGACATCTTCTGGGGACGGCATTCGGGAGCCTCGCGAATGTGCTCAACTTCGAGATCCTGACCTTGAGCGGGGGGCTTCTGGCGATGGGCGACCTCCTGCTCGAGCCGGCGCGGCTGGCGATGCGGTCCACGGCCTACGGACCTGCGGGCGCCGTACCCATGGTTGCGAGCGGGCTCGGTGAGAACGCAGGTCTTCTGGGCGCTGCAGCCGTTGCCCTGGAAAGGCTGGAACTGGCGGGCTGACCGTGGGCCAAGAGGGGAGAG
>CAZHMF010000056.1:0-12545 GCA_964533605.1 uncultured Anaerolineaceae bacterium | reverse complement strand
GGAGAGTGTTCCGAACGGATTTGACGATAAACCTTGAAGATTAGTAAAGTCCTAAACGAACATCCGTTCGAAGGTGGCCCATGACGGAGCTCTCCGAGAAGCAAACTCAGATCCTGGCGTTCCTTCGGGACTTCATCGATGACAAGGATTACCCGCCCAGCATTCGGGACATCCAGGTTGGCTGCGGGATCAGCAGCACATCGGTCGTTGACTACAACCTGAGAAAGCTTGAGGACAAGGGGTTCATCAGACGCGACCGGGAGGCGGCGCGAGCCATCGAAGTGCTCTCCAACCGGCGCCGTGCGCGCGTGCGGGTCGTCGAGGTTCCGGTGCTCGGCAGCATTGCAGCCGGATCGCCTATACCCGTGCTGAACAGCGATCGCTGGTCGTCGGATGTCGATGATTACGTGCAGGTAACCGAGGACCAGATCGGCGGCCGGGAGAATGTGTTCGCTCTCCGCGTCCGCGGCAAGTCGATGATCGAAGACCTCATCGACGACGGTGACATTGTCTTCCTCGAGCCGGTGCACTCCGTCAGCGATGGCGACAAGGTCGCGGTCTGGCTCAAAGACCGCGAGGAGGTCACCCTCAAGCGGATCTACCACGAACGCAGCCGGATCCGCCTGCAACCGTCCAACTCCGAGATGAAGCCGATATTCACGGACGAGAACAACGTCGTCGTGCAGGGCCGCTTTATCTCGTCGTTCCGCGCGAGCGACTGACCACCGCCGCCGAAGCAGCCGCCCCGCCGATCACCGGACTCCTGGAGGAAGGCGTCTCCGCCTTCGGAATGCGAGAGCGGTGTTCGTTATGCTTAGTCGGTGCTTCAGATCGAACGGCTGAGCGTTCGCTACCGGACCAAGGAGTCCATGACATACGCGGTCGACGACGTCTCGCTCACTCTCGGTGAGGGCGAAGTGCTCGCCCTGGTCGGAGAGTCGGGCTCGGGAAAGACCACGGTCGGGATGAGCATCCTACGACTGCTCCCCGGAGAAGCCGAGATCACGTCGGGACGGGTGCTGTTCGATGACCGGAACCTGCTGACCATGAGCGACGATGAGCTGCGGCACGTACGGGGTCGCCGGATTTCGATGGTTTTCCAGGACCCGGTTGCGGGGCTCAATCCCGTTCTCAGCATCGGCGAGCAGGTCTCAGAAGCGGTGGAGAGTCACCTCGATCTCAGCCGGCGGGAGGCCAGGCGCCGAGCCACGGCCATTCTCGGGGGCGTCGGCCTGCCTGACCCCGAGCGGGTCGCGAAGTCGTACCCGTTTCAGCTGTCCGGTGGGATGTGTCAGCGTGTGATGATCGGGATTGCGACGGCGCTCGACCCCGAGATCCTGGTCGCGGATGAGCCGACGAGCTCGCTCGACGTCACCGTCCAGGCTCAGATCCTCAGGCAGCTTGAGGATCTCCGGCGGGAGAAGGGGACGTCCGTGCTTCTCATAACGCACGATTTCGGCGTCGTCGCTCAGATGGCGGACCGGGTGGCCGTGATCTATGGGGGCCGGCTGATGGAAGTCGGAAGAACCGAGGACGTGCTGGCGAAGCCGCTCCACCCGTACAGTGATGCGCTGCTGGCTACCCTTCCCCGGCTCGATTACAGACGCGAGCAGCTGAGCGCGATTCGGGGGAGCCCACCGGAACTATCAGAGCCCTCCGAGCACTGTCCTTTCCTCGAGCGGTGCCACAAGGCTCTGTTGATCTGCCGGACCGATGCGCCTCCGGGTTTCGAGGTGCGAGACCCGTCCGGGCGCAGCGTCGCCTGCTATAACCCCGTCTGGCATGAATAGGCCGCGTTACCGTGAGGCGGAGCGCGCTGCCCGCCCGGTCCGGCCGCGACCGGTCGGAGCGAGTTCGGCGAGTCTCGAGAGGAGAAGCTCCATGGTCAGGTCCTCGTCCACCTCTCCAAGCTTCATGCGGCGGTCGGCTTCGAGGATCAACCGGTATGCTTCCCGGACCCCTCCCATCCCGTGGCGCCTGGTGCGTGCGATCGCTCGGTCTCGGAGGTTGGGCCAGGGGAGGCCGATGGCCTTCCCGATCTCCTCCGCGGTTTCTGCCGCTTCGAGGTGGTCGTTGATGATGGCGAGCCGCCGGTAACCGCTCGCGAACAACCCCATGAGAGCCTGCATGTTTGTGCCATGAGCTCGAAGGCGCCGCAGGTGCTGCAGGGCTCGATCGGTCTGCCCGTCCATCACCGAGTCGAGGAGATTGAAGGTGGTCGACTCCTGCTCCCCGCTGCAAATCGCATCCACATCGACGGCGGCCGCCTCGCGCCCCATCGTGTAGAGGGCCAGTTTGTCGAGTTCTCCCGCGATTGCGAGGGTGTCGGATTGCATTCTCTCGGCGAGCCTGGCCACCGGGTCGCCGCCCTCAGAGCGCGAACTCCCGGTGCGCCAGCGGATCCCCCGAGCGCTGCCCTCGTCTCGAATGAAACGAGCCAGTTCTCCACGCTGGGGTGGTTTCAGTTCCTCGATCCTGGCGTTCGGCATCTTCCGGAGGCGGCGCAGGAGGGAGTTTCGCTCGGCACGTCCCCCGGCGAGTCCCGTGAGGATCAGGTCGGTGGTCGGGGGGAGTTCATCCCGCTCGAGCACGTCCAGGAGTGGCTGCAATGCCCCGACACCTTTCCGTCTCCCCTCGGCCGGAGCGTTGGCTGATTCCGCCCCCGGCCGCTGTTGGGCGGCGAAGCGATCGAGGAGGCCGTTGGCTATCACGACACGGCGGGGTGCGAGGAAGGGGACGGTCATCGCGGCACCAAGGATGGCCTCCGCGGTCGCTTCCGGTCCATCGAGTGTCGTCAGATTGGTGTCGAGCATTCCGCTGCCGCCGTCCGCCTCAGCGCGGATCTCGTTCACGCGTTTGCGGGTTGCCAGGAGATCACCACCGAAGAGGACGTACAGCACCAACGCCATGATGGGTGCTGGGAGAGGAAAGAGCGAGGTACCGGCGGCGCTCAGGCTCCTCGGGTTTCCGAGGTTCTCCTCACGAGTGCTGCCAGCCGGCGCTTCGTGCGGTCGGCGCGCCGCGTGCCGATGGAGCCCGTCTTGGCGGCGACGTCCAACGCGGAGTATGCGGAACTCAACGCCTTCCGCGTGGCCTCTTCGTCGCCTTCGACGACGGTTTCCTGCAACTGTCGCACGGCCCCACGGGCAAGAGTGCGTCGGGAGCGATTGCGATCCCGCCTTTTCAGCGACTGATGCCAGCGCTTGATGGCGGACTTGCTGTGAGCCATATGTGTGTTCGATCCGTATTTGGTCTGACCAGCGTATTGTCGGCATGTGAAAGGCGCAAAGGTTGTAAGCACCGGGCGTTCTGTCCATATACTCACAGTGACGAGCCGGCCGCGAGCCGGTGTTTCTCACACGTGGAGGTGACAAGTGAAGAAGGTTCTGGGCCTCTTTGGACTCCTTGCCGTGATCGGCGGCTTCATGATGTTCTGGCGTCGCGGCCAGGATGATGATGCATTCCTCGACGAGGAGCTCGACTAGGAAGACCGTCGGCGCGGGCGCCGGGAGGGTGCTGATCACGGGCGCCGGTGCCGTAACTCTCCGTGGGTCGGGCATCGCTCGGGCCTGGGAGGCGGTGCTCGCCGGTGAGTTGGCGGACGCGCATGTCGCCGACCTGCCGGGTGACTACGCGCCGCGTGTCGGAATGCCACCCGAAGCGCGGTCGCTCGATGCCGGCTCGCTGATTTCGTTGGACGCCGCGCTTCAGGCTGTGGAGGCTGCGGGACTCGGATCTGGTGCCGGTGACGCGCGGCGTTTTGGAGTTGCCTGCGGTCTCGCCTTCAGAGCACCGGGACAGGCCGCGCTGTTCGTGGGCTATGGTCAGATGATCGCCCGCGTGCTCCGCACCAGGGGTCCGGTTCTCGAGACGGCGGGAGCGGAGGCTAGCGGCGCAACAGCGATTGCTGCGGGGTCCGGGCTCATCGCCACGGGAGAGGCCGACGTGGTGATCGCGGGTGCCGGCCAGGCGCTTCAGGAGCCCGTGACCGACCACCTTCGCGCGCAGCATCAGGTCACCGGCGGCTACCCCAGGCCGTTTGACGCCGGCAGCGACGGATTCTTACCTGCTCCCGGCGCGGCTTTCGTCGTCCTCGAAGCTGCCGACCATGCCGCCGAACGGGGTTGGGCCGGAGTGGTGGAACTCGAGGGGCTGGGGCATGCCTTCGCTCCCGACGTGGAACCGCTCGCCACACCCGGGTCCACCGAAGTCGGGGGAGCAATTCAGGGCGCGCTTGCGTCTGCGGGCATTGTTCAGAGCCAGGTGGATCTGCTCGTGTCGAGCGCCGATGGACGGGCTGAAATGGACCGGGCTCAATCCGGCGGAGTGACCAGGACCTTCGGAACCCATGCCGGGTACGTGCCCCTTACGAGCGTGACCGGCTCGCTCGGTCAGACCCTGGCGGCGAGCGCTCCCCTGTCGATCGTGATGACGGTCGAGGCCCTGCGGCAACAGCGCGTGTTCCCGATCGCGGGTTTCGAGAGCGCTGGGGCCGGTCCGGCGCTCGGCTATTCATTGAAGGCCGCGCCGGCCGGCCTCGAGAGGGCAATCGTGACTTCCTCCGGGCTGGGGGGGACTGTCGCCGCCTTCGCACTCAAGCGCTCCTCCTGAGCGTAGCGGGCAGCAGTCGGCGCCCGTTTCGCTCAGTTGCCGGGGAGGAGCAGGTCGAGAGAATCCAGGGTCGCCGGGAACGAGTCGACCGCGTCGAGCCATTCCCGGAACTTCGTGACGTTTCGCAGCTCGGCGGCCTCGCGACCGATAGTCATCTGCTGCTCGTACTGGTAGAGAGCGTTGTCCAGAGCCGCGTCGTACTCCGCGTACGCCGCCGACGGCGGCGTCAAGGAACGGAGCTGAAGAGAGGCGCAGACTGACTCGTCAACGGCGTCGGCGAGCTCCTCACGGAACATCTGGCGGCGTGAGTACTTACGGCTGGGCCACCGGGTCAGGAATTCGAAAGCGGGGCGCAACACACGCCCTTTACCTTCTCTCACGGCGGTGAGGTAGTTTGCCCCGGGCTCGGCTCCCGCCGTATCGTCGCTCTGCGGCTGCTCGCAGGGCTGTGGCTCGGGCAGGGCTCCGCCGCGGCTCCCACAGGCGAGAAGGGCACCTCCGAGCGCGACCCCGGCGACCACCGCGAGGAATCGTGGGACGCCCGGGGCCGTCAAAGGTGCCGCTCGAGGTACTTGCCGGCCAGCCGGCAGGCGCGGCCGCGATGACTGATGCGATCCTTCTCCGCTTCCGGAATTTCCGCCGCGGTTCGCATGCCGTCGACGAGAAACACGGGGTCGTACCCGAACCCTTTTTCTCCCTTCGCCTCGCCGGCGATCGTCCCCTCCTGGACCCCCTCGAAGAGCGTGACGGCGGAGCTGGACGGGTCGGCTATTGCGACGATCGCCCGATAGCGAGCGGTCCGGAGCGCAGGCGGTACCTCCTCGAGAAGGGAGAGGAGAAGTTCGTTTCGTCCGCCGGCGTCCAGGTCGGGGCCGCCGAAGCGCGCAGAGTGGAGCCCGGGCTTGCCGTTCAGGGCGTCGACCTCGAGCCCCGAATCATCTGCCATCGCGACGAGTCCGGAGGCGTCGGCGAAGGCCTTCGCCTTGGCCCGGGCGTTCTCGGCGTAGGTTGCCCCCTCTTCCGGGACGTCGAGCTCGACGCCGGCATCAGTGGACGTCACGCACTCGATGCCGAAGGGTTGCAGGAGGCGAATGAACTCGCGCACCTTGCCCGGGTTGTTGGTGGCCAGGAGAAGCTTTCGCACTGCTGAGAGTGTCCCGGTGAGGTCCACGCCGGGCAAGAGGGAGGCGAGGTGGGGCAGGGGCCGCCGGGCGAAGATCGCGGCCCCGGCGGTCACCGTGGTCGGATATGCAGGGATCTTCGGAGCAATTTCAGGGAGACTCCGACTCTTTTCCGGGGAGAAGGGCGATGTGTTTTGTGGAACCGGCTCTTCGAGGCCATGCCATCGGTGACCGGGACCCGGCCACGCCAGGGGCGGGGCCGAGAATTCTGCGACAACCGGGTTGATGCGGTCCGAAAGGACGGAGGTCAATGACGAGCCACGACCAGGCAGCCGGTCGCAAGCCACGCGGCGGAAACGCCGGCGCTGGTGCGCGTCAGGGCGATGGTGATTCGTCACTGGCCTCGCCTGCTGATCTGGCGGAGGGATTCAAGCAGCTGTCGCTGCCGGCTCCCTCCCCGGAAGCAGTCGGGCGAATGGAGGCTCGCTTCACCCGGATGGTCGATGCGGGGGACCCGGGACCGCTCGCCCGGGCGTTGGCGTGGTTCGGCTTCGGTACAGCCGGGCCACGCCTTTCCCCTCGTATGGCGGCCGGCGCGTTGCTCGTTTTGGCTATTGGCGGCACCGCCTCGACCGCTGCGGGCGTGAGCCCGTTGAGAGCTGCAGGCCGTGCCGGTGAGGTGGTACGAAACATCGTAACCAACCTTGATCCAACATCCGGCGACGACGCCGCTCTGGCACCGGCTGACACGCCGACTGCTTCGCCGGAGGCCTCCCGTTCCCCCGACACGTCGGGCAACACGCCGGCCGCCTCAACAACCTCCACGTCCGAGCCCCTGGAGACCCCCGAGCCAACGGAAACGCCTGAAACGGCCACAGTGAGCCCCGGCTCGCCGGGAGGGGGCTCGTCCGGCCCGCCGGCTTCCACTGCAAACCCCACCGAAACGCCGGAGCCAAGCGAAACGCCGGACCCCGGTGAAACGCCGGCGCCGAGCGAAACGCCGGAGCCGAGCAAACCGCCGGACCCCACCGAGACTCCGGATGGGACGGAGACCGCGGCGCCATCCAAGACTGTGCCGCCGTCCGCCACCCCTACGCCCGATCCGTCGGCAACACCCGGCACGAGCATCTATCCCGCTGGCTCGGCCGGATCGGTGGAGCTGGCCCGCGCCGGCGACGACGACCTGGACATCGTGGCAGTTACGACGGAGCCCGGTTGGACGGCCGATATCGAGCGCCAGTCCGGGAAGGACGTCGAAGTGGTCTTCAAGTCCGATGGTCAGGAGATCCACTTCAGCGCTACAGTCGTGAACGGCGAGGTCGAAGTCACAATCGACACTCACGGCTAGGCTGGAGGCTCATCATAGGACGGTTCCTCCGGGCATGATCGCGGCTGCCAGATCGACGAGCGGAGCCCCGGATCTTCTCGGCGTGCAGGTGTCAGGCCTCTGGCAGGCTGTGGCTCGCACGATGGCCGGGGAGGAGCCGGCGGCACCGTCGGGCTCCGTTGAGGCCATCAACCGACGCGATCCCGAGTCGTGGCGGGCCCTGTTCGTGGCCGAAATGCCCGCGATCTACCGCTATGCACTTGCCCGTGTGGGGGACCCCTCCGATGCCGAGGACCTCACGTCTCAGGTCTTCGAGGAGGCATGGCGAAGTGCGTCCTCGCTCGAGGATAGGGGTGTTCCGGTGCGGGGCTGGTTGTTCGGAATCGCGCGCAACGTCGTCGGCAGCCACCGTCGAAGGCTCTTCCGCCGGCCACCGGAACTGAACATCGAAGCCTACGAGGGATCCTCCGAGGATCCGGCGCTTGCGCCGGAGGCCATGGATCTTGCCAACGCGATCGGCAGGCTTCCCCGTTCGCAGGCGGAGGTGATCACGCTTCGCTTCCTTCACGGCCTCTCACTTCGGGAGGCGGCTGAGGCCCTGAACACTACCGTCGATGGTGTCAAAGGGCGCCAGGCCCGTGCCCTTGCATCGCTCAAAGCGGTAATGGAGGGAGACTCACCACCCAGCCGCGGGATGGTCAGCCCGGCTTGACGAGAGCCGGAGGGGGCGGGCGACCGGGGGGCGCCTGCCCGTCCCGATCAGATTGGGGCACCGGCGCCCTCCTCCCGCGAGTCCCAGGTCACCTGGCCGCGGCAAACCGTCGCCACGACACTGCGGTCCTCTTCGAGCAGGACTAGGTCGGCGTCCATTCCCCGCTCGAGCCTTCCCTTGCGTCCGGCGGCGCCGGCAACCCTGGCCGGGTTCGAGGAGCAGAGCCGGAATGCCGTGGCCAGGTCGAGGCCGAGGTAGCGGATTGCGTTTCGGAAGTGCTGGTCCATCGGAATGACGCTACCCATCAGGGTTCCATCGCTGCGCACGGCCGCTCCCGACTCGGTCGAGAGCGTGGGCGTCTCCGATCCGCCGGCGTGCGGATCCAGCCCCGCGAGTGAGACATTGTCGGTGACCACGCACGTCCGTGCCGGTCCCAGTATCCGGTAGGCGGTCTGGAGGACCTCGGGTGCCAGATGAGCGCCATCGCAGATGAGTTCGCAGGTCAGCTGGTCGGCCAGCAGGGCCGCGACGACCGGCCCTCCGTCACGCTGGTGCAGCGGCCGCATTGCGTTGAACAGATGGGTCACGTGAGTGATGCCTTCAAAGAAGCCACGGGACGCCTCCGCTGCCGTCGCGTCGGTGTGACCCATTGCGGCCGAGGCGCCGGTGTGCACGGCTGCATGAACCACGTCGACCGCGCCCGGCAGTTCGGGTGCGATGGTGATCTGGCGGATGAGCCCGAAAGCGGCTTCCTGGAAGCGGCCGAAGGCGTCGGCGGACGGCCTCTCGAGCATGTCCTCACTGAAGGCCCCCCGCCGGACTCTGTTCAGGAACGGACCTTCGAGGTGGAAACCCAGGGGCTCGGCCCCTTCGGGAGGGACGATGACCGCGGGGGCGAGCCGGGAGAGGATCTCCAGGGTGCCGGCGGCGCCCCGGCCGGAGGTGGATACGAGAAACGACGTAATTCCGTGTCGCGGAGCCCAGGCGGAGTAGGCATAGACCTGCTCGGTGTCGCCTGCGAAGAACGAGCTACCGCCGCCGCCGTGTGTGTGGATGTCAACGAATCCGGGCCCGATGGTCAGCCCGGATGCGTCGAAGACGCGCGCCGATGGCGCCTCGAGCTCATGCTCGATTGCAACGATCCGCGAGTCGACGCAGAGCACATCGGCCCGCCTCGGGCCGGCTTCCATCGCGCAGACGCCATTGCGGACGAGGAGCGACTCCATCGGTGGGAGTCTACGGCAGGAGGAGCGCGCCTCGCTTGGAGCCGGCCTCGCGCCGGGGCAGCGGGCCCGGTGCGGCCTCTTTGGTAAACTGAAGGACGGCGTCTGCGCCCTTCCCATGCCTCTGAGGATTCATCCATGACCAGTACACCGGCGCGCAAAGATCTCGCTCCCGCTTACGACCCGGAGTCCGTCGAGAGCCGCATCTACCAGATGTGGCAGGACGGCGGTTACTTCACACCGAAGGTCATCCCCGGAGTCGAGCCCTACTCGATCGTGATGCCACCGCCAAACGTGACCGGAGAGCTGCATCTCGGTCACGGGCTCGAGGACGCGATCACGGACTGCCTGGTGCGCTGGCACCGCATGCGGGGGGAGCCCACTCTCTGGCTTCCCGGTGAGGACCACGCCGGGATCGCGACTCAGAACGTCATCGAGCGGGAACTCGCCAAGGAAGGTCTCAGCCGGCACGACGTCGGGCGAGAGGACTTCGTCGAGCGTACTTGGATGTGGGTCCGGCGCTATCGTCACCGGATCGCCGAGCAGCACATGAAGCTCGGGGCGAGCGCCGACTGGTCGCGCGACGTCTTCACGCTTGACCCCCGAATCGTGAAGGCGGTGCGAACGACTTTCGTGAACCTCTACCGCAACGGGCTGATCTACCGCGGGCTGCGGATGATCAACTGGTGCCCCCGCTGTGAGACTGCATTGAGCGATCTCGAGGTCGACTACAGCGACGTAGAGGCCAGCCTCTGGTATCTCCGTTATCCGGTGGTCGGCGAAGGCGGCATGGCCCTGCCCGACTCGGTCGTCGTGGCCACGACCCGGCCCGAGACGATGGTTGGTGACACAGCGGTTGCGGTGAATCCCTCGGACAGTCGCTTCGAGGACAGCGTCGGCAGGATGCTCCTGCTGCCTCTGATCGGACGTGAGATCCCGGTCATCGCTGATGACATCGTGGAGACCGGGTTCGGTACCGGGGCGGTGAAGGTCACGCCCGGCCATGACCCGAACGACTGGGACATAGGCCAGCGACACGACCTCCCGGTGGTTGTGGTGATGGACCGGCAGGGGATGATGAACGATGAAGCGGGCCCCTACGCGGGCATGAGCGCCGAAGACGCGCGAGCCGCCATCCTTCGCGACCTCGAAGAGGGTGGATTCCTCGAGAAAACCGAGAGCTACTCCCACAGCGTGGGCCACTGCAGCCGTTGCAGAACTCCCGTCGAGCCACTTCCGAGCGAGCAGTGGTGGATCGATGTTCACCGGGAGTACGAGCCGAAGCGTTCGATCGCCAGCGAGGCCGGCCGGGTTGTCCGGGACGGACTGGTCAGAATCGTGCCCGGCAGGTTTGCGCGAACCTACCTGAACTGGATAGACAACCTTCGGGATTGGTGCATCAGCCGCCAGCTCTGGTGGGGGCATCAGATCCCGGTCTGGTACTGCGATTGCGGCGAGATAGTCTGCGAGGTAGACGATCCCGACAGCTGTCCGAAGTGCGGCGCAGGGGAGCTTCGGCAGGACCCCGACGTGCTCGACACCTGGTTCTCCTCAGGTCTCGCCCCACACGCCGACCTCGGGTGGCCCGAGGACACGGAGGACCTCCGCTACTTCTATCCCACAACCGACATGCAGATGGGATACGACATCATGTTCTTCTGGTGCGCACGCATGGTCATGTTCGCCATGTTCAACATGCGGCACCTCGGAGATGAGGCGATCCCCTTCCGGACCGTCCTCTTCCATGGACTGATCCGCGACGGCGGCGGGCAGAAGATGACCAAATCGAGGGGGAACGTGGTCGATCCTCTCGTTGCCGCAGACGAGTACGGGGCCGACGCGTTCCGCTTCATGGCGCTCACCGGCGCGGCAATGGGGATGGACCAGCGCTACCAGGACGAGCGGATGGCCGCCGCCCGCAACTTCGCGAACAAGCTGTGGAACAGTGCGCGCTATGTTCTCGGCAAGCTGGGCGACCGGCGGCTCAAGCGTCCCCATCCGCTCGACCGGCAGTCATTCGCGCTCGAGGACCGTTGGATCCTCTCGCGCCTGGAGAGCGTCGAGGCGGATGTCGACAGGCTGCTGAAGGGATACGAGCTGGGCGAAGCGGGAAAGGTCCTCGAGGCGTTCGTCTGGAGCGAATTCTGCGACTGGTACATCGAGATGTCGAAGGTCCGGCTGAACGCCGGCGACGAGCGGCCGCTCCAGGTCCTCGCTCACGTTCTCGATCATTCGCTTCGGTTGCTGCACCCGTTTATGCCGTTTGTGACCGAGGAACTCTGGCAGTTCCTCCGTGAGCACATCGACGACGACTTCGGGCCCGCTCTTATCGTGGCCTGGTTTCCGCAGCCGGCCGGGAACTGGCGCAATGAGTCGGACGAGGCGGCGATGGCGCACGTGATAGCCGTGAACAGGGCAATCCGAAACCTCCGGGCTGAGAAGGGTGTTCCTGCCGGGACGCGGCTGGCCGCCCACATTCGGACCACGGACTACCGGGACTCGCTCGAGGAGACCGCGGCGGCGACGGCTTTCACTTCCCGCGTCGAGCCTCTGGTCGGGCCTCACGGTGGGAACCCGCCCGAGGGTGAGTTCGCCTTCGCCCGTGTCGGTGACACCGAGGTGGCGCTAAAGCTGCCCGAGGTCGACGAAGCCGCCGAGCGGGCACGCCTGCAGAAGGAACTCGATGAGGCGGAGGCGCACATAAGGCGGCTGACGGCTCAGCTCGGTAATGAGAGGTTCCTCGCAAAGGCGCCGGAAGCAGTGATCGCAGGTGTCCGCAGTACGCTCGGCGAGACCGAAAAGAAGGTAGCGGGCCTGAGGGAGCGACTGGGCTAGAAACGCGGACTTGCCGTGGGGCTGCCGCTGTCGCGCACCGGCCGGCGATGCGTCGGGCGGGGCGGCGCCACCCGGCGAGTAACGTTTTCGGTCGCGGTGCGTCCAACTGATGGGATACGACTGCGTCACGCGTCCGCCGCACCGGCCGGCGCTCTGGCGGTGGTGTCGTGTCCACAGCTGAAGGGCGGCCCAAGCCCCCTTCCGAGCGGAGGTGCCAGCTGATGAGATTCAAGCCCCCGAGCGGGCCGGCCGTCCTCAGTGTTCGTGGATTGGGAGTCGCCCTGCTGGCGGCGGCCCTTTCGGCGGGAGCAGCCTTGTTCTGGCTGGCCGCTCCCACGCGCGGAATGGCGGATGGGAACGGCTCACCCGATGGCTGTCTCACCGCCAATGCAAACGTGCTGAAGAGCGAAGGCAATGATGACCTTCTCGTTGCCAACGCTCCGTCCGGACGGATCGTCTCCTTCGTTTGCATCAAGTCGGGAGACCACATGTTCGGTGGGCAGAAGCATTCGGACCCGCTCGGTAATGGTACCTACTCGGGACTGGCGACCGACGGTGGTGATCCCAGTCCCGCGTGCTACACCGTCAGCGGTGTCGGGACCTCGAGCGCGACCGTGACACGCGTCGGCAGTGGAAACAGCTGCCAGGCTCTGAGCCACGTGGATTTCGGGCTGGGTGACGTCTCCGGCGTGACGGAGACGCCGACACAGCCGACG
>CAZHMF010000055.1:0-15247 GCA_964533605.1 uncultured Anaerolineaceae bacterium | reverse complement strand
CCGCGCTCGCGTCTGCCCGCGCCCCGACCAGACGCGACCGTATGGCTCCTGAGAACCTGACCGCGGGTTATCCTCTTCCCGACCGATCGCCCCCACAGGGGTTCGGCTGCGCGACCTCGCGCCGCGGGGTACCCGGGTTGCCCCACCCCCCGCCGGCTCGGGCAAAGGAGGGCTTCGTGCGTTTCACCCTTTCCCCGGAGCAGGAGGCGTTCCGCGACGAGGTGCGCAAATTCCTCGCCGCCACCCTCACACGGGAGTTCTGGGCACACCAGAGGCGTCATCGCCTCCCCGGCGGGTAACCGAGGGTTGAGAGTGGCTCGCGACTGTCCCGGCCGGGCAGGGTGCCGGTAACGCGGGGGAGGGGAGATGGATGGGCCCGGTGTCAGCCCCGCAGCTTCTCGATCGAATCCGCCCGCGCGAGGATCGCGAGATGGGAGCGCGCGCGGGTGGCGGCGACTCTCATCAGCTCCTGCGAGTCGAGCAGTTCGTCGATCTCGACGAGGACCACCACCGGGCTGTCGAGCCCTTTGAAACGACGGACGGTGTCGACCACCAGCGACCCTTCCCGGGGTGGAGGCGGGGCGCAGCGGAAGGCCCCGAGCCGCTCTCTTCCCGTCAGCATCGAGTGGTCCTGACCCCGCCCCGAGAGGACTGCGACGTCCTCGGGCCGGATGCCTTCGCGCCGGACCAGCCTGTCGAGCAGTCGCGACAACGCCCTCTCCGTTTCCAGCTTCCCCGAAACGGCGATGTACTCCACCGGCCGTCCCTCCGGCCCTTCGGGATCGAGTTCCTGACCGGCGGCGAAACGGCGAGCGAGGCGGTGGATCGCCATCGTGTTGCGAAGATTCCGGGAGAGCGTCAGCGGTGGGAGCAGGCCGGGGGGGAGGGCCTCCTCGGTTCCTCGTACGTTCTGCCCCGGGTCGAAGAAGATGTAAAGGATGCCGTTCCCGGGATCTCGCTCGGCGAGCTGGAGGAGCTCCCACCAGCCGGCCTCGAAGTCCTGGCCCTCATCGGCGACGATCGCGTCGAATCGCCGTTTCGGGAGGGTATCGAGCGCTTCGAGCATCAGCGGCGGCAGCTGGTCCGAGAAGAACTCCGGCGAAGGGTGGTCGCGCCAGCCCGGATCGAGCAATCCCGCCTCCTCCGCGAGGTCTTTGCAGAGCGAGTGGAACGTGTGAACGGTCAGGTTCTCCTCCGATGCGAAAGCGTGCTGCAGATGATCCGCCAGCGGACGGTTGAAGCAGACGAGGAGGGTTTCCATGCCCTCCTCGGCCAGGCGGCGGGCCTTCTCGGCCGCGAGCACCGACTTCCCGCTTCCGGGCCCACCGCTGATGGCGACGCGCCTCGTTCGGGAGAGGAGGTCGAAGACAGCGAACTGCTCCTCGGTCAGCGTGAGGATTCTCTGCTCGTCCCGGCGGAGAGACGCGGAGAGCGGTGTCTTGAGCTCGAAGGTCGGTGCCAGAACCCGCTCAATTGCCCTCATACCCTTCTCGCCGAGGTCGTTGGCGCGGTCGCTCCGGTAGGCCGCGAACGCGCCCTCGACCCACCTCCGCATGGCACCGAGGTCCTCGGCGAAGGCCGTTATCTGGCGAGGTGCGTCCGGCCCCAGGTAGGCGTCGGCTCCGGAGCAGTCGGGGAGGACGACCGCCTGTCCGATCTCAATCCAGCGGCCGCGGAGATCGCGCTGGTCGTGAAGCTTATCGAGCAGCGCGTACTTTGAAGTCCTGGCCTGCTCGAAAGGGTCCTTGATGCGGTGGCGGGTGCCGGTCCGGTCGATCGACCACCACCGCTCGCTGGCGCCGTCCCGCTCGATGCCGCCGCCTTTTACCTCGACAATCAGGACGCCGCGATCCGGATGCCCGATTACGAAGTCGGTCTCGCCGTCGTTGAGCGTCCCGTCGCGGCTCCGGTTGAGCCAGGCGACGCTGTAGAAGACGGCGAAGTCGTCCGGCAGCTGTCCTGCGAAGGCGTCGAACACTCTGGCCTCGGACCCACGCCCCGGATCCGCACGGACGGCGGGAGGCAGCTCCCTCGGAAACATCGTCGCCACGAGCGGAGGATACCCGACCCCCGGCTAATACCGGCTCCGCCCCCGCCAGCCGGTGTTGATCCCACGCACGGCGAAGTCATCGAAGCAGCTTCCACAGAGCGAGGCCGAGCTCATCTGGCGGCGACGCGGGCCGGCCGGGCGGGTCACGAGCATCACCGCCGGGCTGCCGCAGACGTCGCAGTTCAGACCGGCTCTGGGGACGATCCGGCGGCAGAGCCGGCACTCCAGGAAGCCGGCTCCCGCCGGAACGAGCTGATGGTCCCCGGGTGCGCAAGCGCACTCCTGCCAGCGCCCTTCAAGTTGTCGCGATACCTCCATGCTTTCCCCCGCGGCCGCGAAGAGTCCCCGGCCGCGAACATCCTTGACCGCCCGGCGCCACCCGCACAGTTCGGGAACCTCCCTATTGCTTGCGGTGAGCTCGACGAGATCAGCCGCGAACAGGTGGGGGCATTTCGCGAGCGTTGCCGGGGCTGTTGCCGCCTCCGATGTCCGGCTCGGAATTGCTAATCCGAGTTGGCGTGTTCTCCATCACGGTGTAGCTTTGGGCCGACCACTCTCATCGCTCGGAGGGTCCATGCGCAACCCCCTTTTCCTGGCGCCCGACTGGTACACAGACGAAATCCTTGGGATCGAGATCCGGCAGTTGCTGGGGCTGGCGGCCCTGGTTGTCGTCGCCGTGGTCGTCCAGTTCATCCTCGTTGAGATCATCAAGGCCTTCCTCAAGCGGCGCTACGAAGGAGCCGATGCCCACTTCTGGAACCGGGAACGGCGCCGCCTCACCGTGCCGTTCCTCCTCCTCACGCTTGCGGTCACGTTCATTGTTGGCTTCCCTTCGCTGGACTTCGACCGGGACGTCGAAAGGATCGTCGATCAGGCAGCGACGCTCCTCGGCGCCGTCGCGATGGTTCTGGTGGCCTACCGGGCCATCGATATTCTCACCGACGTTCTCGCCGACCGGGCGGAGAAGACCGAGAACCGCCTGGACGACCAGCTCATCCCCCTTCTGAACACCACGCTCAAGGTGTTCGTGACCTCGGTTGGCATTCTCTTTGTCCTCCAGAACCTGGAAGTGAACATAACATCACTGATCGCCGGCCTCGGAATCGGCGGCCTGGCGATTGCCCTGGCCGCGCAGGACACCATCCGCAACCTCCTCGGCGGGATCACGATCTTCGCGGACCGCCCCTTCCAGGTCGGCGATTGGGTGATCGTCGAGGGCATCGAAGGGACCGTTGAGCACGTCGGCTTTCGTTCGTCTCGCGTACGCACGTTCTACAACTCACTCGTAACAGTCCCCAACGCCAGCGTCGTCAACAGCGGCGTCGACAACATGGGGATGCGGCGCTGGCGCCGCTACAAGACGACCCTGGGCATCGCCTATCACTCGACTCCGGACCAGATCCAGGCCTTCGTGGAGGGCATCCGGGCCCTCATCCGGAGCCATCCGGGGATGCGAACCGACTACTACATCGTCGAGTTCCACGGGTTCGGAGCGTCGGCGCTCGAGATCCTCGTTTACTGCTTCATCGACGCGGAGAACTGGAATGACGAACTGCGGATCCGTCACGTCCTCAACCTCGACATCATGCGCCTGGCCGAGGAACTCAACGTTGAGTTCGCCTTCCCGACGCAGACGATCCACGTCGCCGGCACGCCGGAGACGCCGTTCGCTCCTGCGGCTGTCGCCGATCGGGCCGCCCTCGGACAGATCGTGGAGAGTTTCGGTCCCCACGGCAAAGCCGGCCAACGTGGGGACCAGCCGATCACGAGCGGCTACGACAACGGGTAGCCGGGAAACGCCGCTGCCGCCTGGCGCTGCGGAGGGCGAAGGCTACCTGTTGCTCGTGGGCTCCACCTGCCGCCGGTGAGCGACCGGCATTCTCAGTCCCATACTTCCTCTGCCCTGACGACCTCGATGCTCTCCTCCCCGAGCCCGAGGTCGCGGGCTCCGACGATACGATCCTCGGCGAGGAGAGACGCGTCCCGTTGCGACTCATAGGTCATGGTCGCCGGCTCCTTCGAGAGGAGTGCTGCGCGAAGGTCCCCGGCGTTGCCGGTCACCATCACCGCGAACAGGTCCCGGGCCGAGAGGTGGCGCCGGACCGCGGCGTTCACGGCGTCGAGCGTAAGCGCGGCGAGGGCCGGCCTCATCCAGTCGACGAAGTCGCCTGTGCCGAACCATTCTCCGTCCAGGTCGTAACCGAGCTGGGCGTCCTGCGACTGGAGCATCACGTAGACGTTCTTCATGAGGTACTCCCGCGTTCGCTCGAACTCCTCCTCGGTGAGCCCTTTGCTGACAAAGCTGTCGAGCTCGTGGAGCGCGAGCTTGAGCGCGAACACGGCCTGATCCGGAACCACCGGCCGGATCCAGATCTCGAAGAGCTGCGCCCGCCGCGGCCGGCCCGCTTCGGGGAAGAATCTGTACATGCCGCCGGGAAACGCCTCGATGTAGGCATAGTCCCCGTAGTTCATCCCCCGGAGTTCGCGGACCCGTTGGAATAGGCGGCCGTTGAAAGCTCTGTGGTCCCCCAGGGCTGCTCGCGCCAGCCAGAGCGCAGGGAAGTCGGGATGATCACGGAGGACGTCGATGGGATGGCCGAGGGAGATCGCCACCGAGCGCGTTTCCTTTTCCACAAGGGTGACCCTGAGCCCCGACGGCCGGCGGGGAACGACCGGGGGAAGAGCTTCCGGAGGCGATTCCTCCGGCGCGCTTCCCGCCGGGAGCCGCCCGAGGGCGGCGCGCAGACGGGCCTCGGCTGTTGTCGGGAAGTCCCCGGAGAGGCCCACGGTCAGCCCCACTCGTGAGTAGCTCCTCGCGATGAATCCGCGAACGTCGGCCATCGTGATGGCATCGATCCCGGACGCCGTCCCAACGACGGGGTGCCGGTAGGGCCCCGCCGGGAAGGCGAGGCTCTGAAGTACTTCCTTTCCGAGCTCTTCGTCGTTGTTCGCGCAGAGATCCTGAACCAGCGCGTTCTTCTGGCGGCTCTTCAGGCGGGCGAAGTCATCGTCCCGGAACCCGGGCTTGATGAGTTGCGGGAGGACGGCGGAGGCGAAGCGATCGAAGTTGTCGGCGTGGATGGTGCCGGTGAACGTCGTGACGTCGCGGTCGACGGTCGCCCTGAATGAGCCTGCCATCGGGAAGAGTTCGCGGCTGATCTCGTCGAACCGCATTTCCTCGGACCCCGCATCGCAGACCATTGCCGCCGCCAGCGAAGCGAGCCCTTCACGCCCCGGCGGGTCGGCTGCCGATCCCGCCCGGAACCGGAGTTTGAAGATGAGCTGCCGGCTTGCGCTCCGGCGCTCGAGGGTTGGCGGACCTTCGTCCTCGGCCGGCTGCGGCCTCAACGTTCCGAGCGAAGGCACCCTCTCGAGGCCCAGCTCTGCTCCTTCCGTAGCGAGCGTGGCTTGAACGAGACCGCGGTCGTCGAAGAAGCGCTCACCGGTCTCGAGGAGAGAGTCGACCGTTATGGAGTCGTACTGAGCGAACAGCGACTCGATGGCGTCGGCCGAACGGTCGAACTGAACGAATCGAGCCAGCGTACCGGCCACGGTTTCGGAGTTGTCGAAACTGCGCAGTATCGAGTAACGGGCATACGACTTGGCGTCCTCGAGGCGCTTCACTGTGACCGGTTCCCGCCGTGACCGCGCGAACGTCTCGAGGAGCGCTTCGCGCACCCGGGGTGCATCCCCGGGATCCTTGACCCGGGTGAGCACCGTTGCCAGCGGGGGGTCCTTTGCGGCCGGCACGTATGGCATCAGCTCGTCCACTATCTGCTCCGTCTCGACGAGCTGCCGGTGAAGATCCGACGTTTCTCCGAACCAGAGGTCGAACAGCATGTCGAGTGTGGCGTGCGAAGGGTCGGCGGCGCTCCAGGCGGGAGCGTGGAAGGCGACGCTCACCCAGGGCAGAGTCGCCGCAGGCCACGGCACATGTGCGACCACGGGGCCCTCGGGATCAGGCTCGGCGGGGATGGCGGGCGGTGCCTGGGCTCCCGGCTCCCAGTCGCCGAAGTGGCGGGCGATCAGCTCGACGGTCTCTTCGGCCTGTACATCTCCCGCGACCAGGACCGTGGTGAATTCGGGCCGGTACCAGCGCCGGAAGAATTCGAGTGAGTAGTCGTACTGGTTCGGCATATCTTCGATATCCGCGAGGAATCCCATGGTCGTGTGTTTGTACGTGTGCCGGGAATAGGCGCGGTCGCGCTGGACTTCGAAGAGCTTCGTCATGGGATTCGATGCGCTCTTGTTGTACTCGCCGAGGATGGCCCGCGATTCGGTGCGGAAGGCCTCCTCCGAGTACTTCAGAAACCGGAAACGGTCCGCCTCGATCTCGAGGATCGCATCGAGGTCTTCGGCCGCACATGTGATGTGGTAGTTGGTGTAGTCGTCTGTTGTATAGGCGTTTTGGCGGGCACCCGCCCGCGCCACGACCGCGGCGTAATCGTCCGGCGAGAACCGTTCGGTGCCCCTGAACATCATATGTTCGAAGAAGTGGGCGAAACCGGACTTTCCCGGCTCCACCTCGTTTCGCGAGCCGGTTTGAACAGGGATCTGGAGCGACACGATACTGGGAAACCCGGTGCTGACGACGATGACTCGAAGACCGTTGGGCAGCGATGTTTCGTGAACCGGAAACGGGATCAGCCTGTTGGGCATGAGCTAGAACTCGTTGGGGCAGAACGGGGCGTACTCCGTCCTGAATATGGTGTCCGCACGGGCCGCCGCCCCGTCCGTGCACTCCTCGAGAAGCCCGGCGCGCAGGTAGTGTGTCGCACCGCGATAGCCGGCAACGAGCCCGGAGAGCGTGTTCGGTCGCATGACGAGGTCCGGTTCGCTGTCGGTGACCGAGGCCCTGCTCCCGTCCGGCGATGTCTCCAGCATGTATGTGCGACCGTTCCAGGGGCACATCTCATCCTCCGGGAGACCGATGACGATCTTCCCTTCGCAGTTGTAGGGGCGCGCGGTCAGCGCCCGGTCGACATCCACCAGCCGCATCCAGATCCAGTCGCCGGTGGTGCGGTTCAGCATCCTCGGCTCGAGCAGGAGGTCCGGCGCCGGGTCGTCCTCGGGCAGGCAGTTCCACATCCGCACCTCGGCGACCAGGTCGTGGCCGCGGATGTAGTTCCAGAGACCCCGGTACGCTTCCATGTCGAGGGCGAAGAAGTCCCGCACCGAGAGATCCTGATCGGGGCCCGGTTCCAGGCGCCGCTTCTCCTCCGTCGTGTAGACGAGATAGCCCCGCGGCGTCCCCCCGGCCGCCCGGTAGACGGCGGTGTAAACCGGGCGTTCCGAGGGTTTCCGGAAGGTCTGATGCTCCCAGAGCGGCGTGACGCGATGTAGCGGCATGTTGCGCGGTGTCACCCACTCTCTGTAGACCTGCTTCGCCACTGCGAGCGCATCCTCGGCGGCCACAAGCCCGACGGTTCCGCTCGGTTCATCCTCCCGTTCGAAAGCAACCTGCCGCGGGTCGAACCGGTAGAGCACACGTTGCGCAGCGTGTCCGTAACCGAAGCGCTGGTAGATGGCACCCATGCTCGCGAGCAGAATCGCGAAGGCCTGTCCCCGCTCGTGCATGGTTTCGAGGCCGCGCGTCATGATCTGCCGGAGCAGTCCCCGCCGCCTGTAGCCGGGAAGTGTTCCCACTCCGGTGACGCCGCCCATGGGGACGGCCTCACCGTTGAGGCGGACGGTGAATGGGATCGTACCCATCGTCGCGACAAGTCCGTCGCTTTCGCTGAAAGCACCCGTGGTCCATTCGGGGAGCGTCTGCGCCGCCTCCTCCTTGGCGGATCGATCGGTGCCGGCGAAGACGTACTGAGTGACCCTCTGGTAGGCCTGCATCTCATCGGCGTCGCGGCACGCCCGGATTTCGATGCTCATAGCTTCACCTCTCTCCCGCGGGGTGGCAGTTCAGGGCTGCAGGGGGATTAACGTGCCGGCGTCGGCGAAGTGAACATAGTACGCGCTGCAGGCGATCAGGTCAGCGAAGTCGGTTGCCCACGCAGGGGTCTCGGCGGAACCGCCCCACTGCCAGGCTCCCTCGCCTCCGGCCTCGAAGCGGTAGGGCCCGCCGTGTAGCATCGACACCTCCCGGAAGACGTCGTGCAGGTTCCCGGTCGCCCCGAGGTAGATGAAGTCGTTCCATCCCTCGACCAACGGCACCCTGATCGGACTGGTGAAGCTGAATCCGCCCGGAAGCTGCACCGGTCGCTCCGCATAGAACCAGTAGGCGGCTCCCGGTACGAGCTGGCTGAGCGTCCGGCCCGGTCCCCCTCCCGGGAACCACCGGCGGAAGCTGCCCTCGCCGTCCGCCAGTTCGTAGATCGCGGTCACCGCCCCCGCATCCCCGCTGCTCGGGAACTCGACGCCGAGCGAAACGGGCTGGCCCAGATAGGCGGCGTGATTCCATCCGGCTACCAGGAAGGTCGGAGCGCAGTTTACGGAACCCGCTCCGGTCCTCGCCGAGGGACCGAACTCACTCGTGCCGTCCGGTCCCGTCGCAAGTCCTGCCACCCAGACGCCCGGATCCGGCCCGGGACCGGAGATGGTGAATGTGCCGTCCCGGGATGTCTGGCCAACCATTCCGGCCAGCGGCTCAAAGTCGGCGTCGAAGACAGCGCCCGGCGAGTGGCGAGCGGTGTAGATCTCCACCGTGCATTGAGAACACCCGGCCACCAGACCGGACACCTGACCGGCGACGGCACGCGTTATCACGGGATGATTCTGGAGGCCGTTCGGCCCCGTGTCGGAATCATCGGGATCGTTCGGTTCGTTGACCCCATCCAACCCGAGGTCGACAGCGATGCCTGCGGTCTCCCGAAAGACGTTCCCGCTCATCGCCACCTGGTTCACTGATGTTCCGCCGGCGTCGGGCGCGACGCCGATGGCCGCGAAGGCGGAGTTGGCGATTACGTTCGACTGAATCAGCACCCCGGCCGAGAGGTGCTCGACGAGTACTCCGGTGCCCACAGGCGCGGCCTTACCGTCCGCTCCCGTTCCGATCCGGTTGGCACGCACGCTGACCGCCTCAACGGGCGTCGTCAGCCCGGCCACCCGAACGCCGACGGAAGCGTTCCCGATCGTGTTGGCGCCGGGCTCTCCCGAGCCCGTTCCCGGACCCAGTCCCGTGTTCGACGCCGCGATCTCGATTCCGGTTCCGACCGGGTTGGGTCCGCCGTCCGCCGTGAACCCCACCGAGGAGCCCAGGACCTGGGAGTTCTCCCCCGTGATCTTGATGCCGGTGGCACAGCCGCCGGCCCGGACTCCGTCGCCGGCGCCGAGCCCACCCGCCAGGCTTGAGCTGCCCGCCAGGACGATGCAGGCTCCGGGGAACTGGGCGACCTCGAGGCCGCGGATCGTTCCCCGGTCGCCGGCGAGGGTGAGCCCGCTGGCCGTCACATCTTCGAGAGCGGCACCGCTCAGCCGGATGGGGAGCCCCTGCGGGTCGACCGTCACATCGGGCGCCGAGATGGCGGGAAGCGGCGATCCGGTGACGGAGATCGTTGTGCCGCCGGCACTGAATGCGGACGCCGAGAATCGGATCAGGTAGGAAGTGTCCTCCGCCGCGTTTGTGTTGACGAAGTCGATCGCAGCCCGGAGCGTGCACTGTCCGCTGCTGGGACAGAACCCGGCCGAGTCGCCGCTGTTTGTCACGAGGACCGTGACGGTTCCGGCAGCGCGAGACGTTCCCAGACCCTTCGCAAAGGCGGCGATGAGGAGGAGGGTACAGGCGAGCAGGGCAGATTTGAGACCCGGCATGCCCGCAATGTTAGAGCCCGGTGCGAGTCACGCCTCCCCGGCGCGTGCTCCGGGAGAGGCTACAGTGCCTGGAACACCCTCTTCCCATCGAGTCGGGCAATCCGCCCGCTTCCCGGATAGGGCCAGTGCCCGGCCAGCCAGAGCCGGCCGTCGTCCGCCGCGGCTTCAAACAGCTCGTCCCTCGTCTTCGCCGACAGCTCGGGATCAACGTCTGCAATGGGTGACCACTCGGGGTGAACGAGCTGCAGGGGGTGGTGGCTGGCGTCCCCGATGATGACGGCCCGCTCCCCCTGTGAATAGATCCCGATGGCGACGTGCCCCGGCGTGTGGCCTGGCGTTGGAATGAATGTGAGATTGGCGTCCAGGGGCTCCTCATGGCCGACGATGCGGATCCGCCCCGCCTTCTCCACCGGCACGACACATTCACGGAGGTGGGCGTTCCCTTCCTCCGCAAGGCGCTCGTCGGTCATCCAGTAGTCCCACTCGGTCCGCTGAGCGATGAACTCGGCGCGCGGGAAGAAGATCTCAGGGGCCCCGTCTTCTCCCTCGACCGTGTTCCACCCGACGTGGTCGATATGCAGGTGAGTGTGCACCACGAGGTCGATTTCTTCGGCGGCAACCCCGGCTTCGGCCATGTACTCCGGCAGGTGTCCCCGGGGGAAGGTTGGGCGGCGGCGACCGCCGAGGCCGCTGTCGATGAGAATGGTCCTGCCCTCCGAGCGCACGAGGAATGTCGTGATACTCACCTGGAGGAACCCCCGTTCGTCCGTCTGGTCGGCGAACTCACGGCGCATCTGGTCCGCCACGTGGGGAAAGAAGAAGTCCGGGTTCAGGATGAGCGGCGTGTCGTGGAGGGGCAGGACCCTCACGTCGCCGATCGTAATCTCGTTCATGGCGACCTCCGGCCGGCCGATTCTACGCGCCTCGCGCGGCCCATGATGGCGGCGTCACGGCGAGTCAGATTCCGGCTCGTGGGCTCGGACCGCGGGCGACCCCTTCTCTGGGCGGGTGCTACAGTCGCACTGTGCCTGCGGTGACCCACGACCTCGACGAAATGGAGCAGCTTCTCTTCGAGGCGGCGTTCGAATCGATCGATCCCGTCTGGGCTTCATCCAACTACGTGTTCGTTGCGAACCTCACCGCGGGCGACCTCACGTTCAGCGCGATCTACAAGCCGCTGCGGGGCGAGACGCCGCTCTGGGACTTCCCTCCCGGGTTGTACAAACGCGAGGCAGCAGCCTACCGCCTGTCGCGCCTGCTCGACTGGCCCATGGTGCCCCCCACGATCATCCGGGACGGGCCGCAGGGGGTGGGTTCGCTCCAGCTCGCCGTCAAGCACGATCCCGAGCAGCACTATTTCACGCTCCGGGAGGACCCGGCCTTTCTCCCTCAGCTGAAGCGGATCGCGGCCTTCGACGTCGCCGCCAACAACGCTGATCGCAAGGGAGGTCACTGCCTCCTCGACGAGGCAGGCCGCATCTGGGGGATCGATCACGGCCTCTGCTTCCATGAGTCCTACAAGCTGCGCTCGGTGTTCTGGGACTGGGTCGGTGAGCCGGTGGAGGACGGCCTTCTGGACGATCTCGAGCGGGCGGCAGAGGAGCTCGCGGCCGGCAGCGATCTCGCAGCGCCCGTGATCGAGCTGCTTTCACCCGAGGAGCGCGCGGCCGTCGGTTCTCGGATCGCTCAGCTGGTTCGAAGACGGTGTTTTCCCGAACCGGGACCGCACCGGCACTGGCCCTGGCCGCTCGTCTGAGATTGTGAACCGGAGCGCGGCCGCGAAGCGACGGAGGCGAAGATGAGCGGCGATGGAGACGGGGCGGCTCGAAGGGTGGGCGAGCTCCTGCTCGCTCGGTCCGCGACGGTTGCGGTCCTCGAAACGACCGCGGGTGGTCTCGTCAGTGCCGCCCTCGTGCGGGTTCCGGGAGCGTCCGGCTGGTTCGAACGGGGGGCGGTCGCCTACAGCAGGAACGCCAAGCTGGAGATGACCGGCGTGGATGCCGCTCTGCTGACCCGCCACGGCGCAGTGAGCCGCGACGTGGCGCTGGCGCTTGCCGGCGGGTTTCGAGCGGCCACCGGTGTTACGTACTGCGTCGCCGAGACCGGGATCGCAGGTCCTCAGACCGGGCGCCGGTCGAGCAAACCTGCGGGTTCGGCGTTCATCGCGGTCGCAGGCCCTGATGGCAAGACCTCCCGCGAATACGAACTCGAGGGCTCACGGACGGAGGTGATGGCGGGGATCGCGGATCGCTGCGTGGCGCTATTGGTCGAGGTTCTCGAGCACGACGGTGCCTGAGCCGGTCTCCCGGCCTCCGGTGCCTCAGCCCCGAAGGTCCTACACTGGTGGGACTCCCCCAAGGGACCTCTTCTCATGCCGGCAGACCGAATATCAGTCCACGGTGCGCGGGAGCACAATCTCAAGAACATCGACGTCGACATCCCGCGCGATCAACTGGTTGTCATAACCGGGCTGTCCGGCTCCGGCAAGTCTTCGCTCGCCTTCGATACCATCTACGCCGAGGGGCAGCGCCGCTACGTCGAGTCGCTTTCCGCCTACGCCAGGCAGTTTCTCGGCCTCATGGAGAAGCCGGACGTCGACTACATCGACGGTCTCTCCCCGGCGATTTCGATCGACCAGAAAGGGACCTCCAACAATCCGCGCTCAACCGTGGCGACGGTCACCGAGATCTATGACTACATGCGCCTCCTCTGGGCCCGCGCCGGCCGTCCCCACTGTCCGAAATGCGGCCGGCCGATCGAGCGCCAGACGGTCCAGCAGGTGGTCGACGCCATCCTCGACTACCCATCGGGCTCGCGCCTGCTCGTTCTCGCCCCGGTTGCCCGCGCTCGGAAGGGTGAGCACACGGGCATCTTCGATGAAGCTCGCCGGGCCGGCTTCGTGCGCGTTCGCGTCGACGGTGAGGTTCGCGACCTCGACGAGACCATCGCGCTCAACAAGCAGAAGCGACACGACATAGAGGTGATCGTCGATCGTCTGGTCGTGCCGGAGGCCGGCCGGGATCCGACGGCAACGAGCCGGATCGGCGACTCGGTCGAGACTGCCCTCAAGGTCGGCGCGGGAACGCTTCTCGTTGCTACGGCGGGGACAGATGGCGAGGAACGCGTGTTCTCGGAGCAGTTCGCCTGTCCCTACGATGGCACTTCGATCGCCGAGATCGAGCCGCGAACGTTTTCCTTCAACAGCCCCCACGGAGCCTGCCCTCGATGTACGGGCCTCGGGCTCGAGCTGCAGGTCGACCCCTCCCTCGTCATCCCGGACCGCACGAAATCGATTAGCGAGGGAGCGATCCTCCCCTGGGCGAAGTCGGCGGCGGTGAGCACCTGGTATCTCAGACAGCTCGAGGCTGTTGCGACGGATGCCGGTTTCACCACCGACACGCCGATTCGCGACCTGAGCGAGGACCAGCTCCAGGTCATCCTCTACGGAACCGGCCAGCGCCGGTTGCCCCTGCGATTCAAGAACCGCTACGGCAGGACCCAGACGTACGACGCCAGGTTCGAAGGGGTGGTGAACAACCTCGAGCGCCGCCACCGCGAGACCGACTCGGACTACGTGAGGGCCGAAATAGAGAAGTTCATGGCCTCCATCCCCTGCCCCGACTGCGGCGGGAAGCGACTGCGCCCGGAGGCTCTCGCCGTCCTGATCGACGGCGACGCGATCAGCGACGTGGCCGGCCGGAGCATCGTCGAGGCCCTTAACTGGGCCGGCCGGCTCTCCGGGCCCGATACGCCGTTGAATGAGCGCGAGCAGGCGATCGCCCACCAGATCCTGAAGGAGATCGGGGGACGTCTGCAGTTCCTTGTCGACGTCGGCCTCGACTACCTCACGCTCGACCGTGTGTCCGGGACGCTGTCCGGCGGTGAGTCCCAGCGGATCCGGCTCGCCACGCAGATAGGTTCGGCGCTGATGGGCGTCCTCTACATCTGCGACGAGCCGAGCATCGGGCTCCATCCCGTGGACGGCGATCGGCTGATCAAGACACTTGAGAGTCTTCGCGATCTCGGAAACACGGTACTCATCGTTGAGCACGACGAGGCGATGATGAGGGCTGCGGACTGGATCGTGGACATGGGTCCGGGTGCCGGCATCCACGGCGGTGAGGTGGTGGCGACCGGCCCGATTGATGCCATCGCGAGCTGCGAGCAGAGCATCACAGGTGCCTACCTCTCGGGCCGGAGGAGGATTGACGTACCCCCTGAGCGGCGTGTCGGAAACGGGAACAACCTCCGAATTCTCGGTGCGAGGGAGAACAACCTTCGCGGCCTCGATGTCGAGATCCCGCTCGCCAAGTTCGTGGCGGTCACAGGCGTTTCGGGGTCAGGGAAGTCGTCGCTCATCACAGAGGTCCTGGTGAAGCGTCTGCATCAGGTGCTCCACGGTGCGCGCCAGCGTCCCGGCAGGCACGATGCCATCGAGGGGACGGAGAATCTCGACAAGATCGTGGACATCGATCAGTCTCCGATCGGACGCACGCCCCGCTCGAATCCCGCCACCTACACCGGCGTGTTCACGCTGATCCGGGAGCTCTTCGCATCGGTTCCGGAGTCGAAGGCCAGAGGCTACAAACCGGGCCGCTTCTCGTTCAACGTGAAGGGCGGGCGCTGCGAGGAGTGCCGGGGCGACGGTTACAAGGTCGTCGAGATGCAGTTCCTCCCGGATGTCACCGTTCCCTGTGAGGCCTGCCACGGTAAGCGTTACAACCGCGACGCCCTGGAGATCACGTTCCGCGGCAAGAACATCGCCGACGTTCTCGACATGACCGTATCGGAGGCGGTGGAGTTCTTCGAGCGCTTTCCCCGGGTACGCCGCATCATGGATACGCTCGAAGCGACGGGACTCGGCTACATCCATCTGGGCCAGCCCGCCACCACCCTTTCCGGCGGTGAGGCGCAGCGGATCAAGCTGGCCAGTGAACTCTCCCGACGATCCACCGGCCGGACCATCTATGTGCTTGATGAGCCGACAACCGGCCTGAGTTTTCAGGACGTCGCCCATCTGCTGGACGTTCTCCACCGGCTTGTCGACGCCGGCAACACAGTGGTGGTCGTCGAACACCACATGGACATCATCAAGAGCGCCGACCACATCATCGATCTCGGTCCCCTCGGCGGCGTGCGAGGGGGAGAACTCGTCGCCGCCGGCTCGCCGGAGGAAGTCGCCGCCAATCCGGAGAGCTACACGGGCCGCTACCTGGCCACCGTCCTCGATTCCTCGGCAGGAAACGGCGAGCGGCCTTCGGAAGAGGGACTGAAAGAGCTGGCGGCCGCTGTGGCCGCCCGGCGGGCGAGTTCGAAACTCGGCGAGCTTGCGGAGCGCGAGAGAGCGGGTGCTGAGGCGGGCGCAGACTCCGCCGGAGCAGGCCGCACGCGATCGAGAGCGCGGCCGTCGCGCGGCGGCGCGAGGCAAATCCGGGC
>CAZHMF010000054.1:5008-15259 GCA_964533605.1 uncultured Anaerolineaceae bacterium | reverse complement strand
CTCGACCCGCGAACCATCCAGAGCGCAGACCGGCGGGTCTCCCTGAATTCGAAGGTTCAACTCGATTCCGGCGGCCGTTGCCTGGGGCCGCATCGAATCGACCACCTCCGCCGCAATCTCCTGGGGCGCCAGGGGCCGCCGGTTGAGCTGCAACACGCCGGCGTCGAGCTGTGCAAGCTCGAAGAGGTCGTCGATCATGCCGTCGAGCCGCTCGACCTCGCGCTGGAGTCGGGCATAGTACTCAGCGACCTCCGCCGCCTCCGCGACGACGCCGTCGCCGAGCGCCTCGACCATCGCACTGATACTCGCGAGCGGGGTCCGGAGGTCATGCGAGATGGCGGCCGTGAGGTCCTTGCGCTCGCGGTCGAGGATCTCCTGCTGCCGCGCCGCTTCCTCAAGGCGATGGGCCAGGAGGTTCACGTCTTCCATCAATGCCGCCACCTCATCACCGAGCTTCGACGGTCGAGCGCGCATTCCCAGATCTCCTCCGGCGAGGGCCCGCACCACCGTGGCGACATGATTCACCCGGCCGGTCGTGGCTGCCGCCGACCAGAAAGCCACAGACAGGCTGGCGATGGCACCGAAGAGCATTAGCGCCGCCAGCAGCCGGAGATCGTGCGAGGTCGATACAAACATGAGCTGGGCCACAATGAAGACGTTCAACAGAGCAACGCCGCCGCCCACCACGACGCCGAGTGCTGTTCTCGTTCGTAATGAGAGCCCCGGCCAGCGGTCGAGGGCGCGAAGGATCGCCCAACCGGCTGCGAGGCTGACGGCCCCGGCAAACAGAAAGTAGAGTGCCAGCTCCCACATCTCGCGCGCTGGAGGCGACATAAGCGCGAAGGCCACCCCGAGTCCGGCGAGGGAGGCTACCGCCAGCAAGCCGGTCAGCCCGGCAAGGCTGCGAAAGCTCATGGATTCCTCCCGGCCGAACTCACGGCTCGAACTTGTAACCGACGCCCCAGACCGTCTTCAGGTGGCGGGGCCGGCTGGGATCCGGCTCCACCTTTTCGCGGAGGCGCCTCATATGGACCGTGACGGTTGAGTCGTCGCCGAGGAATTCGTCGCCCCACACCGCGGCCAGCATGCCCTCCCGCGTGAAGACCTGGCGTGGGTGTTCCGCGAGGAACCTCAACAACTCAAACTCCCTCACCGTCAGGTCCACCGCCTCGCCCCCGAGGGACAGGGCCCTCGCCTTTACGTCGAGCACCAGATCGCCGAATACCACCGGCTCGTTCTGAGGATGCCCCGACGCGCGGTTTCGAGTTCGCCGCAGAATCGCCTGTACCCTTGCCGCGAGCTCTCTCGGACTGAACGGCTTGGTGACATAGTCGTCGGCGCCGAAACCGAGACCGGTGAGCTTGTCCGGCTCGCTGGTGCGTGACGTGAGCATGAGAATGGGTACGTCCGACGTCTTCCGCACGGCCCTGCAGACGTCGAGGCCGTCGATCTCGGGAAGCATAAGATCGAGGACGATGAGGTCGGGCCCAAACTCTTCGAAGCACTCGAGCGCGGTCCGGCCGTCCCCGGCTCTGCGCACCGTGTGACCGTCGCGGCGCAAATACCGTTCCACCACCTCGGCGACGATGTCCTCGTCCTCGACTACCAGCACGCGCGCACTATCGATCTTCGCCATGGTCACGACCATATTCCCTGCTTGTGGAGAAAAAGTCGCCCCGGACCGAATCCTCGGTCCGGGGAGGGTAAGTGCGTTCAGGAACGGTGATTGCGCGCCGCAAGTGTCCCCGCGCCGGCGGCGCCGGCGACCATAAGGGCAAGCGCAGTGATGACGAGCGTCGCCGGGAAGGTGCTCTCGTCGGTGCTCGGGGCAAGGCCGGTTCCGGTCGAAGGAGCGGTCGGACTCATGGCAGCCGAGACCTCGATCCTGGCGGTCGTACCGGTCCAGCCGTGTTCCGACGCCGAGAGGTCGCCCGAGCCCGTGATGCCGGGATGGGCACTGATCGGATCACTCGTTCCGGTGCGATCGTTGCCGTCCGGGTCGTGGGCGACCGGGCCGGCGGCTCCGCAGGGATCCACTATGTCGGTGGTCAGCTCGGTATTCATCTCGGTGCCGGCGTCGTAGGCCATCGCCTCGAAGACGGTCGAGCCGGACATGGACAGAGCACCACCGGTCACGCCCGTGAACCCGTCATTGGTGCATACCAGCATCGAGACCACGCTGACAAGCGAACCTTCGGGAGCTTCCACATCGATGGATGCAGATGCGCCAGGCAGGATCGGGGCGTCGAAGCGGCCGATCGCGGAGACTCCCATGGCTCCACCGAGCGCCGCCGCCAGGGGGTCCGCGTCGCCGGTCTCGGCTATCGACTGGACGCCGGCCGAGGCCGGTTGGCCCGCCTGCCAGACCATGGCATCGCTCGTGTGGAACACGACGATGGGCGGAGAAAGCGGCTGGCCGCCGGTCAGGTTTGTCACTGTGATCGTGTAGGTCGTCCCGGCGGCCGCCGCCGGTGCGGCGAAGGCTGCGAGCAAGAGGGCGGCGCCCGTGAGGGGGAGCAGCCGCGTGAGGATTGTTCTCATGGTTGATTCTTCTCCGTTCGTGATGCGGTTCCGGAAGATGACTCCGCCGGGCCGAAACGAACGTAGAGGGAGGAGATTACGGATTCCTTACGAGGGCAAACGGGGTCCCCGGGCTCTCGCCTCGCCAATTGATTAACGCTTCGCGAATTCAGCCCCGACAGGAGGCGGTGATCTGGACAGCAGCGGTATGCTGGGGGTCAGCGAAGCTCTTGCGCGGACGAAATGGGCAGGTGCGGTTGAGGTGGGTCCTCCGGAGAAGGAGGAACGTGGATGACCAGCTGGCTGACCAAACCCGGCGGTTCCAGGCCGGGTACTGTGCTGCCGAGGGGTCCAATCGATTCAGCCGTCGTGGCCGGTCAATCCGAGGCTTCCGCGATCGCGTCCTGGCGCCGGAGGGCGGGTCGCCTCATTCTTGTCTCGAGCCGGCTCCCCGCCTCAGTCCAGGTCGATTCCGATGGTGTCCACGTCACCAGTTCAGCGGGAGGGGTCGCCACCGGATTGCGTGCGATTCACCGGCCTGGCGAGGATCTCTGGATCGGCTGGCCGGGGTTGGCGCTTCGGGCGGACGCACCGGAGAGCCCGGCCGTCAGACAGCGGTTGGCCGGTCTGGGATGCGAAGCGGTGTTTCTCTCCGAAGACGAGGCTTCAGGGTTCTACGAAGGCCTGGCGAACGGCACGCTCTGGCCCCTGCTCCATTCGTTCCTCGATCGCATTCCCGTCGTCATCGAAGGCTGGGATGCGTACGAATCGGCCAACCGGAAGTTCGCGGAGGCCGCCGCCGCGGCCTACGAGCCGGGGGACGTAATCTGGGTTCACGACTACCAGCTTGCTCTCGTTCCGGGAATGCTCAGGCGAATGCTCCCGGAGGCCAGGATTGGGTTCTTCCTTCACGTTCCGGTCCCGCCCGCGGACGTGTTCAGGGTCTTTCCCTGGCGGGTGGAGTTCCTGCAGGGTGTGCTCGGTGCAGATCTCGTTGGTTTCCACACTGAGGCCTACCGCAGGAACTTCCTCGCCTCAGCAAGAGAGCTCCTTCCGCCCGGCGGGGTCACAGACCTGCGGTCTTTTGAGGCGCGCGGCGGGAAGCTCGGCGTGTTCCCCATGGGCGTCGATGCCGCCGCCTGGGAGCGTTCCGCGAGGGACCCCGATGCACGCGCCGTGGCTCGGCTGCTGAGGGAGGAGGCGAAGGGGCGGAAGATCCTCGCCGGCGTGGACAGGCTGGACTATACAAAAGGCATTCATCACCGCCTGAAGGCGATCGAGGTATTGTTTTCCGAGGGACTTGTGGACCCCTCCGAGGTGCTCGCCGTTCAGCTCTATGTGCCATCCCGGCAGACGATCGCTGCCTATGAGGAGAAACGGTCCGAAGTCGAGGAGCTGGCGGGACGTATCAACGGCCTCTTCGGCGGTTTGGGGGCCGCCCCACTCCGGACCATGTTCGGCACGGTGTCGCCGATCGAACTCGCCGGACTGTATTCCGCGGCCGACGTCATGCTCGTGACCCCACTGCGGGACGGAATGAACCTGGTGGCGAAGGAGTTCGTGGCCACCCGTGGCGACGGCGACGGAGTGCTGCTGCTGAGCGAGTTGGCCGGTGCCGCTGTCGAGCTGACTGAGGCGGTGCGCGTCAATCCCTACGACACCAGGGCCATGGCGGAGGCCATCGGGAGAGCGGTCGGCATGGAGGTGACCGAGCGGCGGCGGCGGATGACAGATCTCCGACGCCGGGTTCAGAGTCGCGACGTGTACGACTGGTATGCGGCCTTCGTGGGCGAACTGAACCGCTCCGAGCCTCTGACCGGGACGCCACCTCCCTTCCCCCGGGCACGGTCTCTCTCCTGACCGGACAATGGTTGCCCGGCGGGCGCTGGAGCCCGTAACGCTGGGTCGGGCGCCCGGACTGAGTGGAGAGTGTGCGCCCGACCAGTCCGTCGACCGGACCGGATGCGACGGGGCATACTCGACGATAGCAGGACGTTGCCGGGCCACAGGCGCCGCCGCCGGCCCGCGAATTCTCAGCGGAGGGAGCACCCCCATGGCGAATGTCACAGAGAAGCTTCGCGAAGCAGGGCAGAGTGTCTGGCTCGACTACCTCAGTCGCGATCTTCTCGAGTCCGGATCACTCGCCAAGATGGTCGAGGCAGGCGAAATCACCGGTGTGACCAGCAACCCGACGATCTTCGAGAAGGCGATCTCGAGTACCGACATCTACGACGGCGACATATCGAAGCTCGGCCGGGAGGGCGAGCGGGATCCATACGCGGCTTTCGTCTCGCTTGCCGGCGAGGATGTTCGCCGAGCCTGCGATGCGCTCCTTCCCGTGTACGAGCGGACGAGGGCCAGGGACGGTTTCGTGTCGCTCGAGATACCCCCGGGCACGGAGTTCGACGTCGAAGCGGTGGTCTCCGAGGCGCGGCGGCTCAACGAGCTCGTCGCCCGCCCGAACCTGATGATCAAGGTCCCGGGGACGGCTCAGGGAGTGGAAGCCCTGGAGGAATTGATCACGGCGGGAATCAACGTCAATCAGACTCTCTTGTTCGACGTCTCGGTCTATGAGAAATCCGCCGCCGCGTACATCCGGGGATTGGAGGCTCGCCTCGCGGCAGGGGCCTCCGTCTCTCGCGTTGCGAGCGTGGCTTCCTTCTTTGTCTCCCGCGTCGACACGGCCGTCGACGGGCTGCTTCCGGAGGGTTCGCCTCTGCGCGGCCGGGCCGCCGTGGCGAATGCGAGGTACGCATACAAGCGATTCCTCGAGATCTTCTCGGGACCCTCGTGGGAGGCGCTGGCCGAAGCCGGTGCCGGCGTTCAGCGCCCTCTCTGGGCCTCCACGGGCACAAAGAACCCGGACTATTCCGACATTCTCTACGTGAGCACGCTGATCGCGCCCGACACGGTCAACACTCTGCCGGAGAAGACCCTCAGAGCGGCACTCGACCACCTCGACGTACGTCCGACCCTCGTAGCGGGCATCCCCGACGCCGAGGAGGTCCTGTCCCAGCTCTCCCGTGCCGGCGTGGAGCTTGCGGCCGTCACCAAGCGGTTGCTCACTGAAGGGCTCGCGTCGTTCGAGCGGGACTTCGTGAAGCTCCTCGACCGCCTCCGGTCGGCTCTCGCGGCTGCGCCCGCAGGCCGGACGGGCTGAATCTGTGAGCCGCCCAACCCGGTCGCCCCTTCGTCCGGATCACTACCAGTCGCCGGCGGTAACGCCGTGATCGCGATAACCGGTACCGACGAGTGGAGGGAGCTGGCCGCGCACGGCGTGGCGATGAAAGAATTTCGCCTCCGCAGCGCCTTCGCAGCTGCCCCCGAGCGCGCCGAAGCTCTGACGTTCGAAGCGGGCGACCTATTCGTTGACCTCTCGAAGAATCTGCTCACCGGGGAGACGATCGCCCGTCTCCTGGCGGTCGCGCGGCGCGCCGGGCTTCCCGAGCGGATCGAGGCGATGTTCCGCGGCGACCACATCAACTCGACCGAAGGGCGAGCGGTGCTCCACGTCGCCTTGAGGGCGGCGAGAGAGGACGCGTTCACGGTCGACGGCCGCGACGTCGTCGCGGATGTGCACTCCGTGCTCGAACGCATGGCCGGTTTCTCCGAAAAGGTGCGGACCCGCGCCTGGCGCGGGCACACCGGCAAGCCGGTGAAGACCATCGTGAACATCGGGATCGGGGGCTCCGACCTCGGCCCGGCAATGGCTTTCCGGGCCCTCAGGGAGTACGTCCTCCCGGAACTCGATGTGCGATTCGTCTCCAACGTCGATCCCGCCCATCTGACGGCGGCGACCGACGGTCTCGATCCGGCGGAGACGCTGTTTGTCGTCGCTTCGAAGACGTTCACGACGCTCGAGACGCTGACGAATGCGCGCCGGGCCCGCGAGTGGTTGCTTGCCGGTCTCGGCGCATCTTCGGATGCCGTCGGCCGCCACTTCGTTGCGGTGTCGACGAACGCCGCGGAAGTGAGCGCGTTCGGCATAGAGCCGGGCAACATGTTCGAGTTCTGGGACTGGGTGGGGGGTCGCTATTCATTCGACTCGGCGATCGGGCTCCCCCTCATGATCGCGATCGGCCCGAAGGCGTTTGCCGACCTACTCGCCGGGTTCAGGGAGATGGACCTTCACTTCAGAGCGGCGCCGCTCGAGAGCAACCTCCCGGCGCTGCTCGGACTGATAGATGTCTGGAACCGCAACATCCTCGGGTTCGCCACGCGGGCGGTGCTGCCCTACTCCCAGGATCTGGAACGCTTCCCGGCCTACCTCCAGCAGCTGGAGATGGAGTCCAACGGCAAGTCTGTCCGCCTCGACGGGACGGCGCTCGACATGGACAGCGGTCCGATCGTCTGGGGCGAGCCCGGCACGAACGGTCAGCATGCGTTCTACCAGCTCCTTCACCAGGGGACGACAGTCGTCCCGGCGGATCTCATCGGGTTCCTCGAACCGCGCGATCGCACGGACCCGCAGCATGACCTTCTGATCGGAAACCTGATCGCTCAGGCGGAGGCCCTGGCATTCGGGCGGACGGAGGACGAGGTCCGGGCTGCGGGTGTCGAGCCGGCACTCGTTCCTCATCGGGCGTTCGCCGGGAACCGTCCGACGTCGGTCATCCTCGCTCCCTCCCTCACGCCTTCGGTCCTCGGTCAGCTCGTGGCGCTCTACGAGCACAGGGTGTTCACTCAGGGAACTATCTGGGGAATCAACTCTTTTGATCAATGGGGTGTCGAACTCGGGAAGGCCCTCGCGACGCGAGTGGTGGAGGAGATCAGATCGCCTGCCCCGCCTTCCCTGACCCACGACGGATCCACCAATGCGCTGATCGGGTTGTACCGCAAGCATCGGGATATGGGCTGATGCCGGGCCCGATGCGCGCCTCGCCCGGCGGATCCCCAGGATGATCGCACGCGAGTTCACTACCCCCGCCGGCCTTATCGTCCCGGCGATCACGACAGCCCAGATGCGCGAGGTGGACCGCATCGCCATCGAAGAGCTCGGGCCGAATCTGTTTCAGATGATGGAAAACGCCGGGCGGAATCTGGCGCTCCTCGCGATCGACCAGCTGGGTTCCGGCTGGCCCGGTGCCCGCGTCGTCGTGCTGGCGGGGTCCGGCGGCAACGGAGGCGGGGGGATCTGCGCCGCCCGCCATCTCGCCAACCGGGGGATCGCAGTAACCGTCGTGACGACCGGGCGGGAGAGTCTGGGCGAGGCCGCCGCTCAACAACTCGAGATGTTCACGGCGACTCCGGGAAGGATTGCGAATACAGGGGAGATCGAGGGGCTGCCGGCCGATCTGGTGATCGATGCGGTGATCGGCTACAGCCTCGGCGGCGCACCGAGGGGAGCGGCGAAGGCTCTCATCGAGTGGGTGCGACGCGCTCAAGCGCCGGTCGTGTCACTGGACGTCCCATCCGGTCTCGATGCGACGACCGGCGACACACCGGGGGCCTTCGTGGAGGCGATCACTACGTTGACGCTCGCGCTCCCGAAGCAGGGCCTTGCCTCGCCTGCCGCAGGATCTCTGCTTGTCGGCGACATCGGGATCCCCGGGGGAGTGTTTCAGCGGGCCGGGATTATGGTGCCGGCCGGCCTGTTCGGTGCCGCCTACCGGGTTGCTCTGACTCCTCGAGGTCTCTGATCGCGCCGGAAGGTCTCAGCCCATGAACCACTTCATGATCCCGGGGTTTTCATCCCGGGGATAGGTGTGTGAGAGGTCGGGAATGGCCCGGAGAACGACGTTCGCTCCGGCTTTCGTGAGGGCCGCGTTCGCGATGTGCGCGAAATCGACGGGGAACATCCAGTCGAGGTCTCCGTGCATGATGTAGACCGGGAGCCCCGCCAGCCTCTTCGGCGATGCGCGGTCGATGAGTGACGGATGGAAGCTGGCCGAGCTCGGCGCCAGGTGTGTGAATGGTGAGCCGTCGAGGAGGGCGGATACGTAGGAGAACGTTGCCCCGTCGCTCATGCCGGTCAGCAAGAGTTTGTCCCGGTTGACGTGCCAGCGAGCAGCGACGGTCTCGAGGATCTCGTGGAGGTGCGGGGTATCGACGTCGGGCCCCATGAGGGACCAGGTTCGCCCCTGCGAGGTCGGGCTGACGACGATTGCACCGTGGCTGCGAGCCTCCCGGAGCCACGTCCAGAGAAAGTCGGCACCGTGTCCCGACCCGCCGTGCAGAGCCATGATCAGCGGGCAGGACTCTCGCTCGTCGTAGTATTCCGGAACGTACGTCGAGTAACCTCCGCGGCTTTCGCGGTCGTTGGCGAAATGCGAGACGCCGGTGCCGGCGGGCGGTGGGGTGGCGGCCTCGAGGCGGCGTTGCGGACCGTCCTCGCCCCGAAGCTCCGGCTCGAGGAAGAATTGACTGACCGGCGGGAAGTCCGGAGCGACCCGGTAGAGCGACTCCAGTGCGCGCGTGTTGGAGCGCATGGCGCGGTACGCCTTGATCGGACCGTTGGGGTCCCGGGGGGCCTCGGCGAGTCCCGCGAACGCCGCCAGTACGTGCTCTGCTGCTTCTGCGACGGCATCGTGGAAGTCTCCCAGATCCCCGGGCCATTCGATCGCCTCGAATGCCAGGAGCCCTTCCCGCAACGCCTCGGGCGCCTCCTTCGTGGACTGGACGAGAGCGTGCAAGTTCGGTGGATGGAGATGCCGGCCCACGCGCTCGAGCGTCTCCAACGCACCGAGAAGGGGCGGCATGACCGCCGCGATGGCGTCGAGGCGCGGGTCCGAGTAGCCGGTCATGGCTCAACTATCGGGTCTCTCCGGCGGGGCATCAATTCGTTGCCTTGACCGCCGCTCGGCGGGCGCGACGCGGAAGTTTCCACGCGGTTTACGCTAGGGCATGGACGGTAACGGCGAGTACGGGACACTGGCCGTACGCCGAATCCGTTCATGGAGCGGGGGACATCCGCGGGGGCGAACCGACCGGTGAGATTCCGGCTGGGCGGCACCTCCGGCCGCAGCCCGTCAACTAACCTCGCAGGCGTTGGAGGACCTCAGCAACGGAGGTCCTGCTGTGATAATCCGTACTCTGCCCATCTGTCTACGCCCTCCGCCCGCTTCTCAGGGACGGCCGTCCTTTCGTTCGCGCTCCTGCCGGCCGAGCACCGATGTCGGGGGCCGGCCGTGAACCCGGAAGGTCTGGCCCTTGCCCTGGGCATCGTTGCCCTGAGATCGATCGGTGTCGGTGTCGGAACTGTGCGAATCGCGATGGTCGTTCAATCCCGCCGCGGACTCGCGGCGTTGGTTGGCTTCTGGGAGTCGGTACTGTTCGTCGTCCCCGCAGCGATTGTGTTCTCCGGCCTCGACGACCCGATACGCATGGTGGCCTATTCCCTGGGGTTTGCGTTGGGCCAGTACCTGGGGCTGACGGCAACCGACTGGCTGCGGGTCGGAAGCACGACGGTTCGCATCTTCCTGCCCGCCGGACCGTCGGGATTGGCCGAGGCACTGAGGGCGCGAGGGTTTGGCGTGACCGTGTTCGACGGAGAAGGGCGCGAAGGGACGGTGCGGGTCGTCCACGTGGTGCTTCCCAGACGCCGGCTCCCCGAGTTCCTCGGCGCGTGCGTGCCCTGGCGGGAGCGTTGCTTCGTGACGGTCGGCGATTCGCCGGTGACGTTGCCCCACCTGTCTCGTCCCCTGCCTCACGCGGCGCTCGGCGCAGGGCGGCAGACTGCGCGGAGGCGGCTCATCGGGAAGGTCCCGGTCCAGTTGGCCTCGTGGACGGGCG
>CAZHMF010000054.1:0-4908 GCA_964533605.1 uncultured Anaerolineaceae bacterium | reverse complement strand
GCGCGGAGGCGGCTCATCGGGAAGGTCCCGGTCCAGTTGGCCTCGTGGACGGGCGTCCGAAGGTGATACTGTTCGGCGACGATGCCCTCATACGATGCAGCCACGGCGCTGATAGTCGTGGATTTCCAGAACGACTTCGCCGACCCGAAGGGCAATCTTTACGTGAAAGGGGCGGAGAAGCTGCTGGCGCCCCTCAACGACGAGATCCGCCGCGCCCGAGTGGCGGGCGCCCTCATCGTCTACAGCCAGGACTGGCACCCGCCGTCCACGCCGCACTTCGCGAAGGACGGCGGAGTCTGGCCTGTACACTGCGTGGCTCACACGTGGGGGGCGGAACTCGCGCCCGGGCTCGACGTCGCCGGTGAGATCGTCAGGAAGGGTGCGGGCGGTGAGGACGGCTACTCGGCCTTCGGTGTCAGGGATCCGGTCAGCGGCGAAGGGCGGCCGACGGAGCTTCCCGCCCTGCTGCGTGAGCGCGGGGTCCGGAGGGTAGCAGTCGCCGGACTGGCGACGGACTACTGCGTGAAGGAGACAGGTCTCGACGCCCTCCGCCTCGGGGTCGAGACGCTGATCCTCGGGAAGCTGATCGGAGGCGTCGACCTGGATCCGGGCGACAGCGAGCGGGCCCTGGAGACTCTGCGCGCAGCCGGGGCGACGGTTGCCTGACCGGCAGGAGGGCCCTATGCGGTGGGTAACGGACGAGAACGCCGGTCTCCTCACTGACCTCTACGAACTGACGATGGCGGCGAGCTACCACCGGCGCGGCATGAACGAGCCTGCGAGCTTCGAACTCTTCGTCCGGCGGCTGCCGGCGAACCGGAAGTTTCTCATCGCCTGCGGCATCGAGGAGGCGCTCGACTACCTGGAGGGGCTCAGGTTTGACGAGGCCGGCCTGACCTATCTGCGGTCGCTGGAGATGTTCGATGAAGCCTTTCTCACATTCCTCGGGAGTCTGAGGTTCAGCGGCGAGGTCTGGGCCGTGCCTGAGGGGGAGGTGGCATTCGCCGGCGAGCCCTTCCTTCGTGTGACGGCGCCGCTCATAGAAGCCCAGATCGTGGAGACATTCCTCCTCAACTGCATCACCTTCCAGACGCTTATCGCCTCGAAGGCCGCTCGCGTGGCGATCGCCTGCGAAGGTCGTCCCTTCGTCGACTTCTCGGCCCGCCGGGATCACGGCGCCGGAGCCGCTCTCCGGGCGGCTCGGGCCTCGTACGTCGGGGGCGCGGACGCGACGTCGAACGTGCTCGCCGCGTCGATCTACGGGATCCCACCGAGCGGGACGATGGCTCACTCGTACGTGATGTCCTTCGGGACCGAGGAGGAGGCGTTCCAGGCGTTCTCGGAGGACTTCCCGGGGCGGTCGATTCTGCTCGTCGACACGTACGACACGATCGAGGGCGCACGCCGGGCGGCGCGGGTGGCCCGGCAGATGGCGGCCGCCGGGATCCCGGTGCGGGGAGTGAGGTTGGACTCCGGAGACGTGGCCGGATTGGCCCGCGAGGTGCGGTGCATCCTCGATGAGAGCGGCTGCGATGAGGTACAGATCTTCGCCTCCGGGGATCTGGACGAGCACCGGATCGCCGAGATCATCGAGGCCGGGGCGCCGGTCGATGCGTTCGGTGTGGGAACACAGCTCGGGACCAGCGCCGACGCCCCGGCTCTCGGAGGTGTGTACAAGCTGGTGGAGGACAGCCGCGGTGCCCGGCTGAAGCTATCAGAGGGCAAGGAGACGCTGCCTGGCTGCAAGCAGGTCTTCCGGGTGAGTCGTGGGGGCCTTTACGACCACGATGTCCTGGGGCTGGCTGACGAGACGCCGTCCGCGGGTGCGCCGGTCCTGGCACGGGTGATGGGTGGAGGGCGTCGGTTGGGTCTCGAGCCCGCACTCGCGGGGGCGCGGGATCGTTGTCGTGAGACCCTGCGGCGGTTGCCGGAGTACCTGAAGAGCCTCGCGCTGGGCGGTCCTCAGTACCCGGTGCGGCCGTCGAGCGGACTCGAGGCGCTGGCGGCCGAGGCGCGGGGACGCGTTGGGGGGAATGGTTAACCGGAACAGCGCAGGCCCACTTGGCCGGACGCGCGAGAATCAACGGGTCCGAGCCGCGCCCGGAACGGCGCCGGAACCCCCGATGGTTCGCCGGTGGCGGAGAGCCCGGCGGGCTTCACCGCAAGCCCGCAACCCACGGTGTAACCTGAGACGGCCGTGACAGAGAAGGTTTCCGCGCGCGACCGCGAGTACATCCGACGGCTCGGAGAGCTGGAGCGCGCTGCCTACGAGGAGCTTCTCGAGTACCATCGTAGCCTCCCGTTGGCGGAGCGCCTGCGGCGCAGCTTCGAGCGGACGGCTCGTGGCAAGCCCTATCCGCGCAAGGAGCCCGAGGATCTCGCAGCGATCTACGCTCGGGCAAAGCGGCTCGGCCTGTACCGTGGCTGACCTGCAGGGCCTACGTCGAGACTGGCCACGATCTTCCGGCGGAACGGGCTCCGCCACGCTCTGATCGGCGGTCATGTTGTGAACGCCTGGATCCCTCCTCGCGAGACGGACGATTACAACTTCATCGTCGCCGCCGACCGAGCAGCGATCGAAGCCGTGGTCTGGCTGCCTCGTCTTCCAGCGGGTGACAGTGGACTGGGGCCGGATGCACCGACCGCGGAGGAGCCGTGGGCGAAAGCCCGCCCATCGGGACGGCGTGACGGGCAGGGGAGGCACGCATCACCCCGGATATGTCGACACCCTTGCGCGCCGGGGACTCCGCTGTGCTGGGCCCGAATCTGGTAGATCTTTAGGAAAGCGGCATCAGCTGCCGGGGTTTCCCGGCGGACAAGGGGGAGTGATGAGATTCGGCGCGCAGGTGAACGTTTACCAAACTCGATGGGATGACGTGCGGCACGTTGTCGATCTGCTGGAGCGAGGGCGCTGGAACAGCGTCTGGTTCGCCGACCACTTCCTCCCGCCGAACCGGCCGCCGGAGACCGAAGGACGGGAAGCCCACGAGGGCTTTACCGCGATCGCGGCCGTCGCCGGCATGACTGAGAAGCTCCGAATGGGGCATCTCGTCCTCGGCAACACGTACCGCAACCCGGCGCTTGTCGCCAAGATGGCGGCAACCATCGACCAGGTGTCACACGGCCGCTTCATACTCGGGATCGGTGCCGCCTGGTTCCAACGGGAGCATGAGGCCTATGGCTGGCCCTTCCCGACGATGAAAGAACGTCAGGACCGGTTCGAGGAAGCCTGCCGGCTGATCAGAACGCTGTTCACTGCCGATGGGCCGGTCGACTTCGACGGGGTGTACTACAAGCTGGACCGGGCGCCGCTTTCGCCCGGCTGCTACCAGAAGCCACACATCCCGATCCTGGTCGGTGGCACCGGGGAGCGCCGGACGCTCCGTACACTCGCCCGCTACGGGGACGTCTTCAACCTGGACGGGTGGGCCGGCGGCGGCATGGCGCTGGACTACTATCGCCACAAGGTCTCGGTGCTGGAGCGGCATTGTGAAGAAGCAGGCCGCGACCCGGCTGAGATCAAGAAGACTCTGCTCATGCCGCTCCGCGTTACCGACGACAGGGCCCAGGCCGAGCGGTACATCGCGGCCTTCGGGCCGGGCACGGTGGCCGGACCCCGCGACTACGTCATTCAGCGAATCGGCGAGTTTCGGGATTCCGGAGTGGAGGAGATCATGTTCGGCGGGATCCCGAACGAGCATCCCGAACTCTTCCAGAAGGTCGATGAGGAGATCATCGCCGCCTTCGATTAGGTGCAGGAGCTCGAGTGCGACCTCCGCGTGTTAGTCCGGAGAGGGAAGGCCGCCTTTCCGGGACCCACTTCCCGGGCTCTCTTCTTCGCGTGGGCGTCCGAGTGCAAAGGCGCCCGAGAGCCGGTCGGAGAGGTCGATCACACGCAGCCCTTCAAATGGTCGGATGACCGGATCTCCCATTGACGACTGTTACTTTCGTGACCCCTCGATCGTCGATTGGCCACCGACGCACGAGTAGGTCTTGTCCTTCCAGGTCCAATCCTTCGTGCCGGCGAGGCTGTCACCGCTCAGCTTGAGAGTCCAGACGCCGCTTGTGACGCCGCCCTCATCATCGAAGTCGCCCGCAAAGCCGGCAGTTCCCGATGTCGGGTCCCAGGAGACCGGCCAGGGGGACGAGAGCTGCCCGCCGTATCCGGTGAGAAGCAACTCGCCGGACTTCTCCGAGATCTCGAAGTCCTCGGAACTCGAGGTGCCGATGTCCTCGGCACAGTCGGCCGAGGCCGCGATGACCGTCTCCGTGATCCGCCAGCGACCGGCTATCGGGATGTCCGGGTTGGCCGGACCGGAGCCTCCGGCCCCGAGCTGGGAACCGAGACCGTTCCCGCCGTCTTTTCCGCCGTCGTCTCCGCCGCTGACCGCAATTGCTCCCACGATAACCGCGAGCAGCACCACCACCGCCGCCGCCACCAGGTAGCTCCGTGAACTCATCGCTCGTCTCCATGTTGTAAAGGGCGGCCATGAGAATACTGACCGCCGTCCGCCCGATTCGTGGCCATCTTAGCTGCAGACGCCCGTTTGGGGGGCATCTTCGGATCGCTCGCCCCTTTGAGCGGGCAGGGCAGCTGCCGGAATTCGAGACTCGCCTTTGCTGCTACCAGATCCACATCGGTCTCGATTCTCAGGCCTACTGCGCCTTCGCGGGGCGGTTCAAGGACCTCGAGGATGCTGCCCGCCGGACGCTCCAGTTCCTCGCGAGCGAATAGCCCCGGATTCCCTGGTTACTGCCGCAGCCAGTCCTCGACAATTCGCAACGCAGCCCGCCCCGCGGCCGCAACCTGGGTGGCGTCGCAGGCTCTGTCGAACGTGTCGTTCGGGCTGTGGAAGTAGCGGTTGCGGCCGCGGAAGGAGATGTAGCGCCCTCCCGCCTCCGCTATGT
>CAZHMF010000053.1:2925-15495 GCA_964533605.1 uncultured Anaerolineaceae bacterium | reverse complement strand
GGGGCCGAGCACTTCGCGCGCTTGATCGCCCGCCGCAAGGCCTGATCTGTTCGGCGGCCCAGCTCCTCGGCCCGGGGAGCATCGGACTACCCTGGGGCGCCGAGCCTGTGCATCCCGGAGGACACCTGCTCTGATGCACCCGTTTGCACGGTCGTTGGGAATCCTCCGGTAAGGCACTAACCAGCTGTAGTGCGGGCTCAGCGCGATCGGTGAACGGGCCGGCGAGTTGCACAGCAGCGCCGAACAGGTCGTCATCTTCCTCGATGGGCTCGCCGGCGTTGATGCCGACCCTTTGATTAGGCTTGCCGGCCGCTCTCCCTGGGGCTCATCAAACCCACTGCATTCCCGTCGGGGTCCTCAATTACCGCGTATCGGGCGCCCCAGAACGCATCGTAGGGTGCCTGCTGGGAGGTGTAGCCGGCGGCAACCATGTCGCGGTGAAGTTCATCGACCGCCTCCCGCGAGGTGACACGGAACCCGATTACGGCACCGGAAGACGCTTTCCATCCCTTGTTCCATGTTCTCGCGAACTCGCCACTATCGAGATCGAGGTCCACTCCATCGGGTTGGCTTGCGGTTCTGTGGCGCTGACGCCACTCGTCTTGAGAGTCGGGAATGTCCAATCCAAGTCGACGGTAGAACTCAACGCTCCTATCCATGTCTGTAACGATGAGATTGAGCTGGCCCAATACTGGGCGGCGGTCGACATCCATCTTGCTAACTCCTCTCGCACAATCGTAGCCGTTGCCGGTCGCACCTACTGAGCGCTGGAAGCCCGATCTTTCCGAGGCCGACTCCGGCTGCCCGGCGTTTGGCCCGATGGAGCAGAGTTCTACCCCCGCCATGGATACGCCCAGCCGTCCCGTTGCCGTGAATCGCCAGAGTTAATGTCTGCCGGAAGGACCGGATCGCCAGGGCGATGCCGGGGGCGATCGGCAGAGTGATGCCGGGATCGCCAGGATTGCGCCGACCCCAGAAGCCCGTCATTCCGGCGGAGCGCCGTCGGCGCTGGATCTACTTCCCGTCAACGTGCGAGGCGGCCTTCCGGACGGGCGCGGTCACCAATTATCAGGTTGTGGTGGCGAAGGACTGACCCCCACCTGGTGACTTCTTGGAGAGGGGGATGGACGTCGCGCCGAAAGTCCGGAAGGCGGTGGTCGGTCCCTCAAGTCAGAAGGCGCCTGTCGATCCGAGGACCGCATCGTAAGAATCTCGAAACAAACTACCCCTAACCTGGCCTGGATGGACTCTCTATTCGGTGAACTCGAGCGGTTCGGCTCAGAGGTCATTTACCCAAATCGCTGGCTCTTCCTGGCCCTGACGATCGTCGCCGCTGCCGGCCTCATCGTGGTCGCGTATGTACGGCGCTGGCACACGACAATCTGGAGGCATCGTCTGCTGACGGTCGCCATCGCAGCACCGGCACTTCTTGTCGCGATCCCGGCGGGCTGGTACGCACTCTCACCAGTGTGGGAGCGGAGCTTCCTGGAAGAGGAAGGACCCGCCTTCGACCGCGCGGCGCTGGGCCGTTCCTCGCCCGCCGCGCTCACGTCCGCCAGTCCCGAGGGGTCCGCATCCGCCTCTCCGTCGGTCACGGCGACCATCGTCGATGCCACTCCGGACGCAGCCGCGCCCACGGAGGAGCAGGACGGCAGCGACGCTCCAGCCACGCCCGATTCCCCCCAGGCCCAGCTGGTCGCCGTCGGCGAATGGGCGGGCGCGGACGACTTCCACTTCGCCCGCGGGAACGCCTTTCTCCTCGAGACGGCGCAGGGAGAGACCATCGTGCGTCTCGAGGACTTCTCGGTCCGCAACGGACCGGACCTCTTCGTGTACCTCTCGCCCGCGGCGGACGGATTCGCCGACGGCGCCATCAACCTCGGAGAGCTGAAGGCCACTGACGGTGCATTCAACTACGATGTACCGCCTGGAACCGACATCGGGCAGTTCCGGAGCGTGGTTGTCTGGTGCCGTCAGTTCAGCGTTCTGTTTGGGACAGCGACGCTCGAGTCTCCGGACCCACGCTGACGCGCAACCGCAACCTGCCGCCACTTCGCCATCCTAATCGCGGGACTCGCTCTCGAACCCGCCAAGGGCCAGGAGTCTCTTCGCCGTCGTGTCGTCGCTCGAGAGCTCCCGGGCGATACGAACGAGGCTGCGTTTCCGGGGGCGACGCAGTCCGGTCTCGTAGGCCGCGATGGTTGCCGCTGAGAGGCCAGTTCTTGCGGCCAGTTCTCGTCTCGTGATCCCCTGGCCTTCCCTCGCTTTGCGGAGGGCGGCCTCCAGAGTCCCCACGACACAACCCCCTGTTCTCGGCGGGGCCCACGACCCCTTCCCCCGAATGGTTCCCGGCCGGCTCCCTTGCGCTCCCCACATCGTTCAGGGCAAGCCAGTTCAGTTCGTCATAACTAGTTTCAACGGTGGAAGGTGCTATAGGGGAGCTCTGGCCGACGAATCAGGTGGATATTCGAGGGATGTAGGGGAACTGAGCGGCCGTCTTGTGGGTAAACCCTGACGCGCAGGCCTCGGGAGCCGGCATCCAGCGACCAGGACACGACGCATTCGTTCAGCAGAGGCGTCCGGGTGGGTGACATCATTGCCATGAATCCGCGCCGCCAGGGCTCGTCGCTCTCTCCGTATTCCTCGCTATTCCTCGCTGCGCTGGATCGGTTGCGGAACCGACGACGCCCGTAGCCGGGGCCGGCGACGACCGGTGTCTCAATCGAACCGCGCCCGGTACTGGATAGCCTCGCCCACGTGCGCCGTCTCGATCCCGTCGCTGCCCGCGAGGTCCGCGATGGTCCGGGCCACTTTGAGCACGCGGTGGAACGCGCGAGCGGATAGATCCAACCGGTCGACCGCCGTCTTCAGCAGCGCGCGCGTTTCGGACGCGATGTGCTCGAGTGCGTGGTCGCGGACTTCCGAGGGGGACATGTCGGCGTTCAGCCTCTGCTCGGGACCACCGGCAGCGGCGAAACGGGCGTGCTGGCGCTCCCGGGCCGCCTGGACGCGTGCGCGAACGTCTTCCGACGACTCGGAGGCGGCGTTCCCCACGAGCTTCTCATAGGGGATGCGTGGGACATCGATGTAGATGTCGATTCGATCGAGGAGCGGTCCGGACAGCCTCCGCTGATAGCGGGCGATCGCGCTCGCCGAACAGGCGCAGTCGCGCTGGGTGTCGCCGAGATAACCGCACGGGCACGGGTTCAGAGACCCGACCAACGAGAAGTTCGCCGGAAAGGTGGCGGCGAGCCGGGCACGGCTGATCGTGACGGTTCGGTCCTCGAGCGGCTGGCGGAGAACCTCCAGAACGTGCGGGTCGAACTCCAGCAATTCGTCCAGGAACAGGACTCCCCTGTGGGCAAGCGTGACCTCGCCCGGCCGCGGCACCGAGCCACCTCCGATCAGCCCCGCATTGGAGACCGTGTGGTGGGGAGCGCGAAAAGGCCGCGTCCGGACGAGCCCTCCGCCGGCGGGAAGCAGTCCGGCGACGCTGTAGATACGCGTCACGTCCATCGCCTCGACGCCGGTCATCGGCGGCAGGATGGAGGGGATCGCACGGGCGAGGAGCGTCTTCCCGCTCCCCGGCGGTCCCCGCATGATGAGGTTGTGGCCTCCTGCGGCGGCGACCTCGAGGGCACGCTTGGCATGCTCCTGGCCGAGCACATCCGCGAAGTCGGTTCCGGCTACCGGTCCCCTGATCTCGGCGACGCACGCCGGAGCCGCAAGCGGCAGCTTCGTTCTGCCGCTGAGGTGGGCGGCGAGCTCCCGCAGGGTCGAGACTCCGTAGACGGCGATCCCGTCGACGAGCGCCGCCTCGCCCGCGTTCTGCAGCGGCACGAAGGCCCGTCCGACACCCCTCCTTCTGGCCACGGCAACCATCGGCAGGACCCCACGAACACCTCTGAGCTCGCCGCTGAGCGCAAGCTCGCCGATGAGCACCGTGCTCTCCATCTCGTCGGGCAGGTGTCCGGCCGCCACCAACATCCCGACGGCGATCGGGAGGTCGTAGGCCGGCCCCTCCTTCCTGAGGTCGGCCGGCGAGAGGGAGATCGTGACCCGCGAGGGGTGAGGCATCGAGAACCCTGAGTTCTTCAGCGCCGCCCGCACCCGCTCCCGCGATTCCTGCACGGCCGCGTCGGGAAGCCCGACGACCGTCATCCTCGGCTCCATCGCGCGGCCAATGTCGACCTCGACTTCGACGAGGTCGCCGTCGAGTCCGATCACCGCACAGCTGAGGACACGGGCCAGCACAGGCCGAGGATGAAACCGCGGAGTTGGAGCTCCAAGTACCTGATGGCAGCGGGCCTGACCGGGTGGCTTCCGAAATCCCGTGCCCCGTCCCCTGGACGGGAAAGAAAGAGCGACCGCAATCCGGCCGGGCGGTACTATTCCGGGGCTGTCCGGGCGGGCACATTGCCGGAGCGGGTCGTGCCGAGAGCTCAACGGGAGCGAGCCCCAATGATCGATATACATGGAACCTGCGATGAGAAGTTCCTCGGCGTACGCGAGGCCTTCGCACGCAACTTCGAGCAGGAACTCGATGTCGGCGCCTCCGTTTCCGTGATCGTCGAGGGGGAGACGGTCGTGGACCTCTGGGCCGGATCTGCGGACGAAGCGCGGACGAGGCCCTGGGAGCGCGACACCATCGTCAACGTCTACTCGACGACGAAGACGATGACGGCCCTCTGCGCGCTCGTCCTCGCAGACCGGGGAGCACTCGATTTCCATGCGCCGGTTGGCAGGTACTGGCCCGAGTTCGCCGTGAACGGCAAGGAGAAGATCGAGGTGCGTCACCTCCTCGGGCACACGGCCGGGCTCGCCGGCTGGGACCAGCGCCTCCGGCCCGAGGACCTCTACGACTGGGAGAAGGTGACCTCTCTTCTGGCCGAACAGGCGCCCTGGTGGGAACCCGGCACGGCTTCCGGTTACCACTCGATCACGCAGGGCTATCTCGTCGGCGAGGTCGTGCGCCGGATCAGCGGCAAGAGCCCCGGGACATTCTTCCGGGAGGAGATTGCAGAACCGGTCGGGGCCGACTTTCACATCGGCCTTCCCGCCGAAGACGATGACCGTGTAGGGGAGCTCATGCCGCCGGAGGGGAACGTGGCTCTTTACGAGGGTCCCGCCGATTCGATCCCCGCAAGAGTGAACGGGAGCCCGCGCCTGACCGCGCTCGAGCCCCGGACGGAGGCCTGGCGCCGGGCCGAGATCCCGGCGGCCGGCGGGATCGGTAACGCCCGCTCCGTGGCCCGCGTCCAGGCGATTCTGGCGAACGGCGGGGAGATCGGTGGCGTGAGGATCCTCTCCCCCGAAGGGTGCGAGGCCGTCTTCGAGGAGCAGGCGAACGGGACGGACCTCGTCCTCGGGGCGCCGATCCGGTTCGGTCTCGGCTACGGCCTCGTGTCGCCGGACATTCCCGTCGGTCCCAACCCTCGTACCTGCTACTGGGGCGGCTGGGGTGGTTCTCAGGTCGTCGTCGATATGGATGCGAGGCTCTGCTTCGCCTTCGTGCCGAACCGGATGGAGTCAACCACGCTGGGCGACAAACGGTCGGCGCGGATCAACCGGTCGACGTTCGCGGCCCTCGGGCTCATCTGAACGTCCGGCCCGAAGCGCACCCGCTTCGATGGGGACAGCCGCTATGATCGGCCGCACAGTCAGTTCAAGGCAGGAGGGCATGTAATGGCCGAGTACGTACCGAGCCCGATGAAATGGGTGCGGGATCAGGTCGAGGTCTACGAGCGAACGAACGGAGCGGAGGGCTACACCCTTCTCGACACCGGGATGCCCGTGATCATCGTGACGAACACCGGGAACAAGACCGGCGTCGTCCGCAAGACCCCCTTGATGCGAGTCAAGGACGGCGACAGCTATGTGCTCGTCGGGTCCTACGGTGGGGCGCCGAAGAACCCCGTCTGGGTCTACAACCTGCGGGCCAACCCCGAGGTCGAGCTGAGAGACCGGGCGGCGGTTCAAAAGATGCGGGTCCGCGAGGTCGCCGATGAGGCGGAACGCGCCCGCCTCTGGAAGCTGTCGGTCGCCGCCTACCCTCCCTACGAGGACTACCAGAAGAGAACAGACCGGAAGATCCCGTTGTTCGTAGCGGAGCCCCTCTAGCCACGGCCATGGCTTCGAGATCCGGGCAGGACGCCCGAGACTCTGCCGGGGATCCCTGGCCGCTCGGCCGGCCGCCTCGCCGGGGCGATCCGGTTCCGTCCCGGATGCTGGCCCTTGCTCTCCACCGTGACGGCTACGGGAGGCCTGCGGATGTCATCCAGGTCGAGCCCGTGCCGGTTCCCAGGCTCGGCGAGATGGATGCGGGCCGCGTGCTGGTGAGCATCCTGGCGACGGGGCCGAACTTCAACACGAACTTCGCCGCCCTCGGGTTGCCCGTTCCCGTGTTCGGCCGCGGCGATCCCGCCACGCTCCATGTCCCCGGGAGCGACGCCCTCGGAATCGTCGTCGACGCCGGTCCCGCCGTCACTCGCGTCCGGGTCGGGCAGGCCGTCATTCTCGACTCCTGGACGGGCAGCAACATCCGCGGTTACGAGACTCACGACGGTTTCAATGCGCAGTTCGCGGCCGTCGACGAGGTTCGCGCCCTGCCCGTGCCACCGGAGCTGAGCGGCCACGATCCCGAGCGGCTCGCCGCCGTGCTGCTGACATACGGCACGGCCTACCGGGCGGTGGTGGAGCGGCTGGCGATCCGGCCCGGTGAATCCTTGCTTGTGATGGGCGGTGGGAAAGGTACGAGCTTTGCCGGAGCGCAGCTCGGGAAGGCCCTGGGGGCCCGCGTGATCGTGGTGGGCTCGAATCGGGACCTGGGACAATCGCTGATCGAGCGCGGCATGGCCGCTGCGTTCATCGATCGGCGGGCGATTCCGGCGAGCGTGTTCGGAGAGATCGGCCACGACGAGTCCCAAGACGATTGGGAGGAACGGACCCGCCCCTTCCGGGAGGCCGTATTCGCGGCCAACGAGGGACGGGGTGTCGATGCGATCTTCGAGCACACCGGCGGTGCGAACTTTCCCTTGCTCGTCTCGGCTCTGGCGGACGGTGGGCGGCTGGCCTTCTTCGGCGCCACCGGACGAGGGTTGCGGGGGGAGTACCGGGAGACGTTCTTTGCCGCCGGCCGGAGGCATGTGATGGATGCCCGCTGGGTGTGGATGCGCCAGAAGCAGCTGATCTTCCGGAACGCCGAAGCGGACGAACTGTTCGACGAGATAGGCCTCCCGCCGGGCCGGCGGGGGCTGATCTGGGGTACCGACGAGTACTCTCAATCCTTCGCGGCGGCGGCGCTGCGGAGGAGCGCGAGACTGGCGGTGCTCGCATCATTCGGCCATGAAGGCGAGGGCATCGAGAAACTCCGGCGCCTCGGGATCGGCGAGGAGTCGTTCATCGACCTCGATCGCTTCCGCCTCTCCGATGACATGCCCGATCCCCTCTCCCCCGAGGGGACGCCGAACGACGGCTATCACGAGTCGTTCATGCTTCCCGCCCGGTCGTTGGGGAGAGCGATCTGGGGTGTCTTCGGGCCCCGGGTGAGCCCCGACTTCATCGTCGAGCGTCCCGACCAGAGCCGCCTCCACTACAGCACGTTCCTCCTCAGGGATTTCGACGAAGCGGACGAGATGCAATCGGGCGCGATCGTCGTTCGGGGGCCCGAGAACCTGTCCATACTGGGCTCCCACATGTACAGGGCGAGCCAGGCGGGCGAGGTCGTTCGGCTTCTCGCGGCGGGGGAGCTGGTGATGGAGAAGGATGACCTGGAGGTCGTCGGGTTCGAGGCGCTCCCCCTGATCCAGCAGAAGATGCTCGACGGCACGATGGCGAAGCCGAAGGGCGTGGCGCTGGTGCAGGCGGAAAGGCCGGGGCGGACAGTCCGGGACTACGAAGACGAATTTCTCGGTGAGGCGCTGGTCAGGGCCGACCCCGAGGCGGGGCAGTTCATGGATGTGCGCCTGCAGGGCGGCGTGGCTCTGCTGACAATCACCCGCCCCGACGCTCTCAATGCCCTCAACGAAGCGGTGGTCGCCGAGCTGGGCGCGATCGTCGAGTCGCTGGCCGCTGATCGTGAGATCGGAGGGCGCCCGGTCGGGGCGCTGATCATCAGGGGGGCCGGTCGCGCCTTCGTTGCGGGAGCCGACGTGGAGGTCTTCATCGGCAAGACCGCGGCCCAGATCGAACAGCTGGCGAACGACAACATGGCCGTCTTCTCGGATCTCGAGCGCCTCCCGATGCCGGTTATCTCGCTGGTCGACGGCTTCGCCCTGGGCGGGGGAAACGAGCTTGCGATGAGCACCGCGTATACGATCGTGACCGAGAACGCACAGCTCGGGCAGCCGGAGGTGAAGCTCGGCATAATCCCCGGCTATGGGGGAATGCAGCGCCTTCCTCGCCTCATCGGTCCCCGACCGGCACTGGAGATGGCCGTGAACGGCGAGCCGCTGGACGGCCCTGCCGCCGTCGCGGTTGGGCTGGCGGATGAGTTCCGCCCGTCGTCGACGGCACTGGCGCGAGCCCACGCGGTCGCCCTCGAGTTCATGGAGGGGCGGCGTGAACTCCAGCCTCGCGACTGGGATGGCGCCGCCGAACGCCGGCGGCGGGACGTTCAAGAGCTCCTCGACGACACCGCCGTCGACGCGTTCCGCGATGCCCCGCAGCCCCCTGCGGCCGGCGCCGGTGACCTCGTAGCGGCGAGGCGTTACGCAGCGGGCATCGCTCTTCAGGCTCTCGGGGACGGCTACCGGCTCCGCTTCGAGGAGGCGCTCGCGAACGATGCGAAGCTGTTCGGCGAGGTCGTGACGAGCCCCAGCGGGCAGGAGTGGTCGCGGCGTTTCCTGGCGAAGGACCCGGCGCAGTCCTCGTTTCTCACCCAGCTCCGTCCGCGGAGCAAAGGCTGATCGTCGGCGGCTTGGCGGGGCCGTCTGCGGCTGCGCGCGGCGGCCCGGCGGGAAGGCTGGGAGTGGAGACCTGGACTCAGGGTCCTGTCGCTTCGCCCTTCAGGCGCGGACCACGAGTGTGCCGGCCGCCATGTCGCCGATGCGCTGGTCCTTCTGCGACGCCGCCGCGACGATGAGTCCGAGCAGGTAGAAGACCGGAAGTCCATCGACGATTCGAAGGATGGTTCGAGCGGCGATGTGCCCGTAGGTGGGAGTCGAGCCATCGGCCCGGACCACTCTCAAACTGAGGGCCATCTTGCCGACGGTCTGACCGCGCGAGCCCTCGAGTACGAAGTAGTAGGCGAGCACGAGCACGAAGTAGATGAGTGCGGGGAGCCCCGTGAGGTTCACGGAGAAGCCCGAGCCATCGTCGCCGGACGACGTACTCGAGTCGCCGAAGAGCGCTCCGAACACGAAGAACACGACCGCCAGGATCGCGATGTCGATGAGGGCGGCCCCGATCCGTGGCCCCATGACGCCGTTCGAGGGGGAAGTCGTGGCCGTTGGCTGAGCATCAGTTGGTTCAGTCATGGCCGGGATGATAGCCGATCGCCGCCTTATGCCGTCGTGGGCTGTACTGCCCCGGTACCTGTGGCTGGGAGGCTGAGCGAGTGCGGCCGCCCGGTCGCGGGAAGCGGGGGCGATGCGGGGGAAGATCACGCGCTTCCGCGGGTCTCCCGGACTGACCTACGCGCTCTCCACTTCGAACCTGTAGGTCTCGATCACGGGGTTCGCAAGGAGGCGGCTGCACATCTGGTCGACGAGCGCGACGGCTGCGTCGTGGTCGTCCGCCCCGAGTGTGACCTGGAAGTACTTGCCCGACCTGACGCTTTGCACACCGGTGAAGTCCAGACTGCGGAGGGCTCCCGCAATGGTGTTGCCCTCCGGATCGTTCACGGTCGGCTTGAGCGAGATGTAGACCCTGGCGAGAAACGACACTGCCATCAGAGTGCCTCACCGGTCAGCATCTTGTAGACCGTCAGGTATCGCTCAGTCGTCGCCGCCACCACGTCGTCGGGGATCTCGGGTGCCGGTTCGCCGTCCTTCCAGTTCCGGGCGAGCCAGTCCCGGACGGGCTGTTTGTCGAAGCTCGGTTGGGGGCCGCCCGCTTTGTAGCGGTCCGCGGGCCAGAAGCGGCTCGAGTCCGGGGTCAGGACCTCGTCGATGAGGATCACCTCCTCATTCCGAATCCCGAACTCCATCTTCGTATCGGCGATGATGATCCCGCGTTCGAGGGCGACCTCATGCGCGTACTGGTATGTGGCCAGCGTCCGGACTTTCATGGCGCCTGCATGTTCTTCACCGACAATGGCGCTGAGTTCCGCGAACGAGATGTTCTCGTCATGGCCGGACTCTGCCTTCGTGGACGGCGTGAAGATCGGCTCCTCAATCCGTGCCGATTCCTCAAGGCCGGGCGGAAGCGGTATCCCGCAGATTGAGCCCGTGCGCCGGTAGTCCTTCCATCCGGACCCGGTGATGTAGCCCCGGGCGATGCACTCTGCATCGAGTCGTTGAGCTTTCTTCACGAGCATCGAGCGGCCGTAGTAGCGCTCGTCGAGCGGCAGCGGCACGGTCTGGGCGGTGTCGGCATCGATCAACGATACGAAGTGATGGGGGAGGACGTTCGTGATTCGGGCGAACCACCAGGCCGAGAGGCGGGTCAGGACCTCTCCTTTTCGGGGGATCGGCGTCGGGAGGATGACATCGAGGGCGGAGATTCGGTCCGTCGCCACGATGAGGAGCTGGTCGCCGAGGTCGTAGGTGTCGCGCACCTTGCCTCGGTGGGCCCGGTTTGGGAGGTCTGACTCATACATCACGTGGGACATCGAGGGTTCCTGTCGCCTGGAGATAGAAGGTCGTGCCGCTGGCCGTGATGAACGCTACCACGGGGATGGTCAAGATGCCCTGCACAATGGAGTAGCCGGCGCCGGCGAGGATCTGCTGCGTACGGCTGCCCGTGACGGCGAGTCCGAGCAGCGAGAGCACGACGAGGGGAATCAGGAGAGACAGTGACGCCAGGCCGAGCACACCGAGCAGCCTGAGGAGCCTGCCGCGCGTAAGCTCCCAGGAGCGCCTGACGGCGGCGCCGGGAGGCAGATCTTCGAGGATCAAGGTGTCGAACGCCATCGCCATTCGCAGCGTCAGGTAGGGAGCCAGGATCCACCCCAGGACCGGTATCGCGGCGATGGCGGCAACGGCGAAGAGCAGGAGGGCGAGCGCTATCAATCCGCCCATCCTCGTGAATGCCGGGTCGAGCGTCTCCGTAAGGGTCAGGGTCTCCTTCCTCAGGGAGCCGGCCACCGCGCGGATGACCGCCGCCCGTGCCACCTGGGAGAAGAGGATCCAGGCGCCGACCGTGCTCAGAAAGAGGAAGAGCGACCGGGTCGCCCCCTCCTCGAACGGGTCGAGAGGCTCGTCCTGCAAGATGGTGAACGACGCCAGGAGCGTGATACCTGCGAGAATGATGGAAAGCGGGACATGGATAGCTACGACTGGGAGGAGTATCTCCCTGGGACGACGAATGACGAGGTGACCCGCGGTCCGGACCGTCGCGAGGACGGGGATTCGCTCGGGCGGGCCCTCTCTGATCACAATCCGAGGCGGGCGAACGTGGCTCCCGCGTTTTCGAGGTAGTAGCTGTAATCGAAGAGTGCACGGAGTTTGGGCTCCGGGACCAGGTCCGTCACGTCGCCGTCCGCGACGAGCAGCCCCAGGAATGGCTCCCGGTTCTTCCACGCGTTCATCGCGTTCCTCTGAACGAGCGCGTACGCCTCCTCGCGAGATGCTCCGGCGTCGATGAGCGCGAGGAGGACCCGCTGCGAGAACACCAGCCCGTACGAGCGATCGAGGTTCTCGCGCATGTGCTCCGGGAAGACTGTGAGACGGTCCATGATGTCCGTGAAGAGCGCCAGTGCGTAGTCGAGAATGAGGCACCCGTCCGGCAGGATGATCCGTTCGGTCGAGGAGTGGCTGATGTCGCGCTCATGCCAGAGCGAGACGTTCTCGAGGGCTGTCACGGCGTAGCCGCGGAGGACACGGGCGATCCCGGCGACCCGCTCGCACTTCTCCGGATTCCGCTTGTGCGGCATGGCGCTTGACCCGGTTTGACCCTCGGCAAAGGGTTCCTCAGCCTCACGGACCTCGGTCTTCTGGAGAGCGCGGATCTCGGTGGCGAATTTCTCGAGGGATGACCCGATCAGGGCCAGTGTGCTCATGAACTGGGCGTGCCGGTCGCGCTGCACGATCTGCGTCGACGCCAACTCGATGCCGAGTCCGAGGTTGCGGCAGACGATCTCTTCGAGTTCAGGGGGAACGGAAGCGTGGGTCCCCACCGTGCCGCTGATCGCACCGACGGCCACCGCCTCCCGCGCTGCTTCCAGTCGGGCCCGGTTCCTGCGCATTTCGTCGACCCAGACGGCGATCTTGAGGCCGAAGGTAGTCGGTTCGGCATGGACGCCGTGGGTCCGCCCAACACACAGCGTGTCCCGATGGTCTCTCGCCTGCCGCTCCAGGATGGCGGTGAGGGAATCGACGCCCTCCAGGAGCAGGTCGGAAGCGTCTCGCAGCTGGAGGCCCGTTGCGGTGTCCCAGACATCGGAGCTTGTCAGGCCGAAGTGCACCCAGC
>CAZHMF010000053.1:0-2825 GCA_964533605.1 uncultured Anaerolineaceae bacterium | reverse complement strand
AGGCCCGTTGCGGTGTCCCAGACATCGGAGCTTGTCAGGCCGAAGTGCACCCAGCGTCCTTCGGGCCCGAGCGAGGCCGCGACCGATCGCAGAAACGCGGTCACGTCGTGGTGCGTGACGGCGATGTACTCGTTGATCTCGTCCAGGTCAAAGCCGGCGTCCGCCCGGATCTTGCGGGCGTCTTCGGCCGGCACCCGACCGAGTTCGGCCCAGGCCTCGCAGGCGGCGATTTCGACGTCCAGCCAGCGCTGGAATTTCGCCTGATCGGTCCAGATCGCGGACATCGCGGGACGGGAGTAGCGGGGGATCACGGGATGATTCTATCGGGCATTCTTCGGATCGCGATACTCGTCCCGCGGCGGGCTGAACACGTCGATCGCGATCGAGTCCTCCAGGACTTCGACTTCGTGGTCGACGTCACCGGGCACACACCAGGAGTCCCCAGCCTTGAGCTCTCGCCAGTGGTCGCCGAGGCGGAAGCGAAAACGGCCGCTCGCGAGGTAACCCGTCTGTTCGTGGGGGTGTGTGTGGGAGGGAACGGTCGAGCCGGCGGCCATCTGCAGCTCGCAAAGCATCGTGTGCTCCCCTTCGCTCAGCGTTCGCCGGACGATCCCCGGCAGCATGTCGATCGGTGTCGCTTCCTCGTTTCCAGTCAGCCCGGTCATGAATTCACCTCTGAGATTGTCTTGTCCGAAACGCCCGGTAGGCGTCGCGGATGTCGTCGTGCTTGAGGGCGAGGATCGCCGCCGCGAGGTAGGCGGCGTTGCGTGCCCCCCAGGCGCCCACTGCGACTCCGGCGACCGGTACTCCCGGCGGCATCTGGAGGACACCAAAGATCGCGTCCAGGCCGCCGGCTACCTCGCTGGTTGCGAGAGGCACGCCGATCACCGGCAGCGTCGTGTGCGCGGCGACGGCGCCGGGCAGGTGAGCTGCCCCGCCGGCTGCGCAGATGATGACCTCGATTCCGGCTCCCTCTGCCCCCCGCGCGAAATCCCGCACCGCGTCCGGCGTGCGGTGAGCGGACATCGCATGCGTTTCGAAGGAGACGCCGAGATCGGCGAGCGCCTTCTCGGTGGGTTCCATTAGCCGGGCGTCGCTCTGCGAGCCCATGACGACGGCGACCAGTGAATCTCCCATGCCGGTACCTCCCTCCGGTTCGTGCGATCTGTGATCAGGACGTCTGCACGGCTCGCAGGCCGATGTCGGTCCTGTAATGGGCGTCGACGAACGAGATCCGGCGAACGTTGTCGTAGGCACGGTCCCGGGCCTCTGCCAGTGTCTCGCCGGTGGCCACCACGGTCAGCACGCGCCCCCCGTAGGTGACGAGGCCCCGGCTGTCCTCCTTCGTACCGGCCTGGAATACGAGCACGTCGGGGTCGATGTCCGTCAGACCTTCGATCACGTAGCCCATCTTGTAGGTTGCCGGGTAGCCGCCGCTCGCCATGACCACCCCGACCGCCGGCCGGGACGACCACGAGACCTTCGTGTCGGCGAGCCTTCCCTCGGCGGCTGCCGTGCAAACCTCCAGGAGGTCCGACTCGAGCCGGGGGAGCAGGACCTGCGTTTCGGGGTCGCCCATCCTCGCGTTGAATTCGATGACCTGGGGGCCGGCCTCAGCCACCATCAGCCCCGGATAAAGGGTCCCGTTGAAGGGCTCCCCTTCTGCGGCCATCCCTGTCATCGTGGGCTCGACGATCTCCCGGCGGATGCGGGCCTCCAGCTCGGCCGTCACCATCTCGCTGGGGCTGTAGGCTCCCATGCCGCCGGTGTTGGCTCCGATGTCGCCGTCGAGTGCGCGTTTGTGATCGCTCGAGAAGGGCATGAGCACGGCCGTCTTTCCGTCGCAGAAGGCGTGGACGCTCGTCTCCCAGCCGTGGAGGGCCTGCTCGATGACGACCTCGTCGCCGGCCGAGCCGAAGTCGCGCGTCACCATCATCAGGTCGAGAGCGTTTCTCGCCTCAGCCTGATTGACGCAGCCGATCGCGCCCTTCCCCGCCGCCAGACCGCTGGCCTTCACCCAGATCTCGCCGTCGGGAAGGGTCTCGACGTATGCCAGCGCTTCGCGGTGGTCCGTGAACGTGCGGTGTGCTGCCGTTGCGATGCCGTGGCGGCCCATGAACTCCTTCGCCCAGGCCTTGCTCGACTCGAGACGGGCGGCAGCGGCTGTGGGGCCGTAGCAGAGGATCCCGTCCGCAGACAGCCGGTCGACGAGTCCGAGGGGCTGGGGGTCGTCCATCGACGAGAGGTAGAAGTCGATCCCGTTGTCCCTTACGGCCCGGACGAGCCCGTCGATGTCCTTGGGCTGGATCGGAAGGTTCGTGGCGATCGACGCTGTCCCCCCGTTTCCGGGGCACACGAAGATCTCATCGACCTTCCGGCTCTGCCGGAGCTTCCAGGCGATCGTGTGTTCACGGGCCCCCGCCCCGACGAGCAACACGCGAGTCATGAGCAACTCCTCCCTCGCACGCAAGTTTGTATCTCTACGGTGTGTGACCGCGCTCGCATGCCGTCCTCGGTCCTCCGTCCTCCGCCCGCTATTGACCGGTGCCGCAGGTTGAGGACCAGGCCGGAACCCGGCACCCGGAACCCGGCACCCGGAACCCGGAACGGGAGACTTCCTCCTACTCCCACTCGATGGTCCCGGGCGGCTTGCTGGTGATGTCGTACACGACCCGGTTGATGCCGTCGACTTCGTTGACGATGCGGTTGGAGATCCTGCTCAGGAGGTCATGCGGGAGACGGGCCCAGTCGGCCGTCATGGCGTCGTCTGCCGTCACCGCGCGGATCGCAACGGCGTAGCCATAGGTCCGAAAGTCACCCATGAC
>CAZHMF010000052.1:5443-15726 GCA_964533605.1 uncultured Anaerolineaceae bacterium | reverse complement strand
TTCTCTTCAGACGCCCTCCTGTAGTGCCGCCTCGGCGCTCACCTCGGAGTTCGCCCGGATACCGGTGTAGATACCCTCGCACCCGCCGCCCCGGAGAGCCCCCGCCACGACCTTCGCCCCCCGGTCGTGGCCGTCCAATCCAGGTTTCGCGATGAGAACCCGGATCTTCTCCTCTTCACTCATGGCGGTACCTCCTTGCAGCCTTCAGGAAGCGGCAAAGTTTCTGTGTGCGTCGATAACCGCTTGCGGGGCCTGGACCATCTCCACCAGCACGCCGGCGGCCCCGATCGGCGCCTCTTCGCTTCCTCTTGGATGCACGAAGCAGACGTCAAAACCGGAGGCGCCTCTGCGAATCCCTCCGGGCGTAAAGCGGACACCTCTGGCGGTCATCCACTCAACGGCTGCCCGAAGGTCGTCGATCCAGAGACCCACATGATTGAGCTGAGGGGTATGAACGGCTGGTTTGGCCTCGGCGTCGATAGGCTGCATCAGGTCCACCTCGACCCGCATGGGGCCGGCTCCCGCGACCGCAATATCCTCATCCACGTTCTCCGCCTCGCTCCGGAAGTTTCCGGTCACGTCCAGTCCCAGGGTCTCGACCCAAAAGCGGCGCAGGTCGCCCTTGTCGAGAGCGCCCACAGCGATCTGCTGAATCCCGAGCACATGGAATGGTCGTTCGCTCAATCTGCAACCTCCCGCATCGAGAGTATGGACTAGAGCCTAGCCGGGCGGACGCCTTCGGGCCACGACCGGATCCGTCCCCTGGGAAGCAGATCGAGCAGCACGTCGCTCCGGCCGGGGGCGCGGCGGCTAGATGACCACCTGCGGGCGGTACTCGCCCCAGGCCTCGCGCAGCGTGTGGCTGATCTCACCCAGGGTCACGCGCGCTTCGACACAATCGAGAATCACGGGCATGAGGTTCTCCGTGCCCCGCGCCGCTTCGAGTAGCCGCGCCCGAAGTGCGTCGACCGAGGCGGAGTCCCGGGTGGCCCGGAGCTCGCGCAGCCTTTCGGCCTGGCGCCGCCCGATGGCGGGATCGACCCGCAGAACCTCCGGTTCCTCCTCAGCTGTCGTGGCGAAGTCATTGACGCCGACGATCACTCTGTCGTGTGATTCGATCTCCAGCTGATGGCGATATGCTGCGTCCTGGATCTCTTTCTGCTGGAATCCCGACTCCACCGCTGCCAGAGCTCCGCCCATCGAGTCGATCGCATCGATATAGTCTTGCGCTTCGGCCTCGATCCTGTTCGTCATGTCCTCTACGAACCACGAGCCGCCGAGGGGGTCAATCACGTCTGCCACGCCGCTCTCGTAGCCGATGATCTGCTGGGTGCGCAGTGCTATCTGGACGGCCTTCTCCGTTGGGAGACTGAGCGCCTCGTCCATCGAGTTGGTGTGGAGCGATTGCGTTCCCCCAAGCACCGCAGCGAGGGCCTGGAGGGTCGTCCGCACGATATTGTTCTCCGGCTGCTGTGCGGTCAGCGTCGCGCCGCCGGTCTGCGTATGGAAGCGGAGCATCTGTGATCGTGGGGAGCGAGCCCCGAAGCGGTCGCGCATTATCTTCGCCCAGAGCCGCCGGGCGGCGCGGAACTTCGCGACCTCCTCGAGGAAGTTGTTGTGGCAGGCGAAGAAGAAGCTGAGCCGGCCGGCGAAGGCATCTACGTCGAGCCCGGCATCGATTGCGGCCTCCACGTAGGCGATGCCGTCGGCGAGAGTGAAACCGACCTCCTGGGCGGCAGTGCTCCCTGCTTCCCGGATGTGGTACCCGGAGATCGAGATGGTGTTCCAGTCCGGGACCGAGTCCTTGCAGAACGCGAAGAGGTCCGTGATCAGTCGCATCGATGGGCGCGGGGGGAAGATGTAGGTCCCGCGGGCGATGTATTCCTTGAGGATGTCGTTCTGGACGGTGCCGCCGAGGGTCCTGGTGTCGACCCCCTGGCTCCGGGCCACGGCCATATATAGGGCGAGGAGGATGGGAGCCGTCGCGTTGATGGTCATCGAAGTGGTGACCTTGTCGAGTGGGATGTCTGCGAAGAGCGTCTCCATGTCGTCGAGCGATGAGATTGCGACGCCGACCTTGCCGACTTCTCCTGTAGCCATCGGGTCATCGGAGTCGTACCCGATCTGGGTTGGGAGGTCGAAGGCGACGGAGAGTCCGGTCTGGCCGGCCTGCAGTAGGTAGCGGTAGCGGCGGTTGGACTCTTCGGCATCGCCGAAACCGGCGTACTGCCGCATCGTCCAGAGGCGCCCACGGTACATGGTCGGCTGGACGCCTCGCGTAAAGGGGAACTCGCCCGGGTATCCGATAGATGCCGGGTCGCTGTCGGCGACGTCCTCGGGTCCGTAGAGTGGTTCAAGTCGCATCTGGCCGGTGGTCTCGAAGGAGGGCCTGCGCTCCTTGAAACGCTCGGTTGCCTTTGTGTAGGTTCCCGTCAACCACTCCTGCTTGTTCTCGGACATCGGCGACTCCAGACGCGCACGGGGGCCGGCGCGGTTGATTTGGCGGCCCCGAGTATATCATCGGGCTCCTCCGTTCCCGTCTGCTGAGCCTTCACTCCGCTCCCGAACGGGCGTAGTCTCCGGGCGTGGCGCTGTCGGCCGAACAGCAGAGGATTGCCGCCTGGCTGCGGGAGGCGGAGAGGACCGTCGTGCTCACCGGCGCGGGGATCTCGACGGAGTCCGGAATACCGGATTTCAGAGGCCCACGAGGTGTCTGGACGAAGAATCCGGGCTCCGAACGCCGGGCGACGATTCAGCACTACCTGGCGAGCAGGGAGGCTCGGGTCGCGGCCTGGCGAAACCGAGCCGAGGGCCGGGGAATGCAGGATGCGCGTCCCAATGCGGGCCACGTCGCACTGGCGGAACTCGAGCGGCGCGGCAAGCTTCGGCTTCTGGTGACGCAGAACATCGACGGTCTTCATCTCGACGCCGGAACCAGTCCCTCGAAGTTGATCGAGATCCACGGAACGGTGCGTGACTTCGTCTGCATGGGCTGCGGCGACCGGGGACCGATCGAGGACGTAGTCAGTCGAGTGCGCGCCGGCGAGGAGGACCCGCCCTGTTCGCGCTGCGGCGGTATCCTCAAGTCGGCCACCATCTCGTTCGGTCAGAGCCTGGTAGCTGAAGATCTCGCAAGGGCGGAGGGAGAGGCCGCGGGCTGCGACCTGTTCCTCGCGATCGGGACGTCTCTGACCGTCTACCCGGTCGCGCTCCTCCCCGAAACTGCGGTCCGGAACGGAGCGCGGCTCGTCATCGTGAATGGGGAGGAGACGCCCTTCGATCAGGCGGCAGACGCGGTTCTCAGGGACCAGATCGGGATGGTGCTGCCTTCCATCGTCGAAGCCGTTTGAGCCGAGCGGTGGCTCTCGCGTCGAAACTCACCTGCCGCACCTCTCCCGGATGGGCGCAACGGTTTCCGCAGAGGATTCGCTTCCGTCTACTCAACGCCCCGGCTATCGTGGATGGGTTGTCGTTAGGCGGCACCTGGTGGAGATCCGCCAAATCTATGTGCCGTTCCGTGGAGGGCCCAGCTGGTTGCCCCAGTCAGCATGAAACAGCTTCTCGAGGCCGGAGTACACTTCGGCCACCAGACGAGGCGCTGGAACCCGAAGATGAAACAGTTCATCTTCACAGAACGTAATGGTATCCACATAATAGATTTGCAGCAGACAGTAACGAGACTGGATGCGGCACTCGACTTCATCCGGGACGTCATCGCAAACGGGGGCGACGTCCTTCTCATTGGAACCAAGAAGCAGGCGCGGGAAACGGTGGAGCTCGAAGCCGCGCGGTCCGGCCTGCCCTACGTCAACAACCGCTGGCTCGGTGGGACTCTGACGAACTACAAGACGATCCAGCAGCGACTCGAGCACCTCGCCGATCTCGAAAGTTCGCGTGAGAGAGGCGACTACGCATATCTCACCAAAAAAGAGCAGCTCGACATCGACAACGAGATCGAGCGAATGAACCGCTTCTTCGGCGGGATCAAGAACCTTCGGCGCCTCCCTGCAACCGTCTTCATCGTCGACACCGTCAAGGAGAGTATTGCCGTCGCCGAGTGTGTTCGTCTCGGCATACCCATCGTGTCGCTGGTCGACACCAACTGCGATCCGGATCACATTGCCTATCCGATACCGAGCAATGACGACGCTATCCGTGCGATCAAGCTGATCATGGGCAAGGTGGCGGATGCAGCGATCGAAGGCCGCGTTGCTGCGGAGTCCGGAGTCGGCGCGGGTGTTGCATCAGAGGAGCTGGCAAGGGCCCTGACCGAGGGCGGTGAGGCGGGACAGTTCGGCGCGTCGCCGGAGGCTGTGACCGCGGGTGCCGGTCAAACCTCGGTCACCGTCGTCACGGCCGCCGAGCAAGAGAGCACCGGGACGCCGGGCAGCGTGCCGGCGAACGCGGACGAGTCTCCGGCGCCGGCGACCGTCGCGGGCGACATCGCCGCGCCGGCGAATCCGGGAGACGCTCCTCTGCCGCCGGCCGAGCCGGCAAATCCGGGAGGCGCTCCTCTGCCGCCGGCCGAGCCGGTAAACCCCGGAGACGCTCCTCTGCCGCCCGCCGAGCCGGTAAACCGGGGGGAGTAGCCGTGGCAGAAGTAACGACTGCAATGGTAAAGGCACTCCGTGACGAGACGGGCGCCGGTGTGATGGACGTCAAGCGTGCACTCGAGCAGGCCGGCGGCGACCCTGACGCCGCTCGTGAGGCACTGCGCGAAGCGGGGCTGGCGGCCGCCGCGAAGAGATCCGACCGAGAGGTGAAGCAGGGGCTCGTCGAGAGCTACGTTCACGGAGGCCGCATCGGCGTCCTCGTGGAGGTGAACTGCGAGACCGACTTCGTTGCCAAGACTGACGACTTCAAGGACCTCGCGCGAAACGTGGCTATGCAGGTAGCGGCGATGAACCCGGCCGTCGTGGCTCCGGAGGATCGCGAAGGACAGGACATCGAGGGCGACGACGCCGAGGTCGTGCTCCTCGCTCAGCCATTCATACGCGACGCCGGCAAGACCATCCAGGATCTCGTCAACGACGCCATCGCGCGTACCGGCGAGAACATTCGCCTGTCCCGGTTCGTGAGGTTCGAGCTGGGACAATAGCAGCCTCCGGAGGATACCGTTGGACGGCCCGTGGAAACGCGCTCTCGTGAAGCTGAGCGGCGAAGCGCTGATGGGCGCCCATCGGTTCGGCATTGACCGCGACGCCATCGCGGAGATCGCGGACCAGCTGGCGAGCGCCTCGAGGGATGGCCTCGAGATCGGAATCGTCGTCGGCGGAGGAAACTTCTGGCGTGGCTCCCAGGCGGCCGCCACCGGCATGGATCGGGCGACCGCCGACTATGCCGGTATGCTCGGGACCATCATGAACGCGCTGGCACTTCAGGACAGCCTGGAGAACGCCGGTGCCGTGGTCCGCACGATGACGGCTATCCCCGTGCACCAGGTTGCGGAGCCATACATCCAGCGCCGCGCCCTCAGGCACCTGGAGAAGGGCCGGGTGGTCCTCTTCGCTGCCGGCACAGGCAATCCCTACATGACGACTGATACGGCGGCGGCGTTGCGAGCGGTGGAGACACACAGCGCGGTTCTGCTCATGGCCAAGAACGGCGTGGATGGTGTCTACGATGCCGACCCTCGCGAAGTGCCGGGCGCGAAAAAGTTCGACCAGCTCACTCATCTTGATGCGCTGCAGCGGCAATTGCAGGTGATGGACAGCACGGCCCTGTCGCTCTGCATGGATAACGATTTGCCGGTCGTCGTCTTCGACATCGCCGGTCCACGGTCGATATACCGTGCACTAACGGGCGAGAGGATTGGTACCATCGTGGGCGCCAATCCGGCGGAGGAAAGTTAGACTACGCCCACGCCGGGCAGGCTTTCGCAGGAGACAGGAGGTGCCGCGATGCCAGACCCCGAGGAGATCCTGCTCGACGCCGATGATCGGATGGACGGTGCCGTTGCGGCCCTGAAGCGAGATCTGAACGGAGTGCGGACGGGACGTGCCCACCCAAGCCTTATCGAGACCCTTGCGATCGACTACTACGGCGCCACGACCCCTCTCAACCAGCTGGGGACGATCAATGTGCCGGAGGCGCGCATGCTCACCATTCAGGTCTGGGACGGCAGCGCCGTCAAGGCGGTGGAGAAGGCCATCCTCGCCAGCGACCTCGGCCTCAATCCGAACGTGGACGGACAGCTAATCCGGCTTCCAATCCCGGCACTCACCGAGGACAGGCGAAAAGAGCTTGTCAAGGTCGTCGGTCACAAGGCCGAAGATGCCCGCGTTGCGGTTCGGAACGTGCGGCGCCACGCACACGACGAGCTGAGGAAGATGGAGAAAGACGGCGATCTCTCGGAGGACGGGAGACGCAACATGGAGGAGGAACTCCAGAAGATAACGGACCAGCACGTTTCTACCATTGATGAGGTGGGAAAGAAGAAGGAGGCCGAGCTTCTTGAGGTCTGACCTCCCCCGGGCTGCGGACGAGAAGCCTACCCCCGTCACGGAGTCCGAATCCATCTCGCCGATCAGTGGCGCCCGGGTGCCGCGGCATGTCGGGATAATCATGGATGGGAACGGGCGCTGGGCGCGCCAGCGGGCTCTGCCTCGAGCAGCCGGGCACCGCGCAGGCAGCGAGAACATCCGGCGGGTCGTCGAGCGATTCGCGGATCACGGTGTCAGCTTCCTGACCCTCTACGCCTTCAGCACCGAGAACTGGAGCCGCCCTCGCTCCGAAGTCCGGCTCCTGATCCGGCTCATCAGCCGCTTCGTCAACCGTGAACTCGACCACCTTCACAGAAACGGCATCCGCCTCTCCCTGCTCGGGCACCCCGAGACACTGCCGGAGGGGCTTCAACGGCAGGTCGACGAGGCAGTCGAGCGGACGAGGGAGAACGACAGGCTGGGGCTGAATATCTGTTTCAGCTATGGTGGCCGGGACGACATAATCGGCGCGGCGCGCAGATTGATCGAGGACCGGATTCCGGCCGATCAGGTGACCGAAGAGCTCTTGGCCTCACGGCTGGCGACTTCGGGACTTCCCGACCCCGACCTCATCATTCGGACGGCGGGAGATCAACGGATATCCAACTTTCTGCTCTGGCAGTCCGCCTACGCTGAGCTCTACTTCACCGATGCTTTCTGGCCCGACTTCGGGCGGGAGGACATCGACATGGCGCTGGCGGACTACGCGCGGAGGAAGCGGAAGTTCGGCGGTCTGCTTCCCGAGGACAGCGACCCGGCGCGGTCCGGCTGATTGCCGGTGAGCGCTGGTCGAACCGGCCCCGCAGGCGCTCGTTCGAACCTTGCGCTTCGTCTTCTCACTGCCGCTCTGGGACTGCCGCTGCTCCTGCTCGCCATCTGGTTTGGGGGCTGGCCGTTCGCCGCCCTCGTGGCCGCAATCGCGTTCGTCGCCGCCCTGGAGTTCCTTCGTGGATGGCTCCTTCCCGAGAGTTCGCTGCTCGCCGTGGCGAAGCTCTGGGTCGTGCCGGCGGCGGCGGCGGCAACCGTCGTCGTCGCCCACCGCGACGAACGCCTGGTCGGACTCGGTGCTTTCACTGCCCTGATATGTGCGTCACTGGGGTACGCACCACTGCCGGTGAGTCTGGAGCGCAGGCTCTACCGTGTGTTCTTCTGGTGCCTGATTTACACGGGGCTGTTGCTGGCGGCGGGAGTCCTGCTGAGGGATTCGCCGGACGGACGGGACTGGCTTCTTGTCGCCATCCTGGCCACATTTGCGACCGACACCGGTGCCTACGCGACGGGCCGGACGCTCGGGCGGCGTCCGCTGGCCCCGAACATCTCACCTTCGAAGACGATCGAGGGAGCAGTCGGTGGCCTCATCAGCGGCGCGGCTGCGGTGGCCGTTCTGGGGACACTCCTGCCGGCCGCCGCACCGGTCGGAGTACTGGCGTTGCTCGGGGTACTGATTCCGGTGGGGAGTCAGGTGGGGGATCTCGGTGAGAGCTGGATCAAGCGGCGGATGGGGATCAAGGACTCATCGAACCTCCTGCCCGGACATGGAGGGTTTCTGGACCGCCTGGACTCCATTCTGGTAACCGTGCCGATCACGTATCTGGTGGTCCGCCTGTTTGTTGCATGACGGCTGCACTCCGCGGGTCTCCGGATAAGGGGGGTTTGGTACGCTGACGACAGTGATGCGAGAGGTCGATGCCCGCGATCCCTACCGCACGCGCCATGCGGCGGTCACCCTTGAAGGAGAAGGTGCCCTCGCGTTCTCCCGGTCTCAGGTCGGGAGGAGGCTGGAACAGCTTGCCGCGTGAACCGCTGGCCGAGAGGGCCCTCCGGGAGCTTGTCTACGAGGGTGAGGCGGTTCCGTGGCTCCTGCGCGGTCGGGTACTGATTGCCCTGGCCGTCGGAATGTTGCTGATCATCTCGTCCTACGGCGTCGCTCTCCAGATCTTCGGACTCCCTACGAACCTGGACGCCGAGCCGCTCCAGGAGTGGGTCGAAGCCCGCGGCTTGCTGGCTCCCCTCGTCTTCATCGCGGCGATGGCTCTTTCGGTCCTGTTTGCGCCGATCCCGAACGTGCCGATCTTCGCTGCCGCCGGATTGATCTGGGGGCCCATCCTCGGGACCGTCTACTCCCTGATTGGGATGATGGCCGGTTCATTGCTGGCGTTCTACGTCGCGAGACTGACCGGCCGCCGCCACATCCACCGGTTCATCGGGCGCAAGGCTGCGGTCAGGATCGATGGGCTCGTGGACTCCTTCGGAGGGCAGGTGGTCTTCTGGGCGCGGATGCTGCCTATCGTCAACTTCGACTGGATCAGCTTCCTCGCCGGTGTCACGAGCATCAGGGTCGTGCCGTTCTTGGTGTGGACTTTCCTCGGCATGATCCTTCCGACGGCGCTCGGGGTGGTCGCCGGGGACGCCCTCGGCAAGGACGTGAGGGTCACGCTGGTGATCGGTGCCGTCTGGGTCGCGAGCATTCTCCTGACCGGTGGTTACGTCTGGTGGCGCGCCCGCCGGAGCGGAGGCGTCGAGCGGCCTACAGGTCAATGACAACAGCGACCTCATGGCAGTCGCTGAAGAACGGGCAGCGTACGCATTCGTTCCACACCTTCTGAGGGAACTCCATGACGTCGGCAAGCCGGAAGCCCTGCTTCTGGAAGAACTGAGGACGGTAGGTGAGCGCGAATACGCGCTCTATCCCAAACTCTTTCGCGTCGTTGATGCAGGCGGTGACGAGGGCGGCTCCAACCCCGCGGAGCTGGGAGCCTTCGCTCACGGCGAGAGATCTGATCTCTGCGAGGTCGCTTCCCATGATGTGAAGCGAGCCACAGCCGACGAGGTCATCGCCGGACCGGGCAACTTTGAAGTCGCGGATCGACTCGTAGACCTCATTGATCGGGCGGTGGAGCATGTCACCCCGGTCGGCCCAGGTGGTCACGAGGTCGTGGATCTGAGGTGCATCGCCGAGATGCGCTGATTCAACGGTCAGCAAATGGAACTCCTTTGGTGCGATCCGGGGCGTCGAGCCGGTCATCGCATGCGGGCGAGGGCAGCGGAGTTGCCGCTGCCCTGGGAATCCCTCGGCCGCTGAGTCTCGGTCATCATTGGAGTGTAGTGCGATCGTCGCCGGCACTCCAAGCCGGCTCGCTAGAAGACGTCAAAGAGGTTGAAGCGCGGCCCATCTTTGCAGCAGAGACGGGTGCCGTGCTTTGTCCGGATTGCGCAGCCGTAGCACATGCCCCAGCCGCAGGGCATGCGCTCTTCCATCAGAATCTGGGGTCGCTGGCGGCGCCCGTTCGAGCGCAGCTCGTCGGCGAGGCTGGCAAACATCGGGGCGGGTCCGCAGGCGAAGATCCGGTTGGCCCAGGGCTGGACCGGCGCCAGATGCTCGGTGACGCGTCCCTTCAGTCCCGCGCTGCCGTCTTCCGTGACCACGAGATACTCGGCTTCCGCCGGGAGATGCTCGGGCGGAAGCAGTCCCGCCGCCGAGCGCGCTCCCATCATCACGACGACCTGGTGGCCACCGGCCTTCGCTTCGTGAGCGGCGTCGACAAGCGGTGCGATACCAACGCCGCCTCCGACGAGCAGGAGGTTCGCCGGATCCCGCGGAAGCCGGATCCCGCGTCCGAGCGGTCCGTAGCCGCGGATCGCGTCGCCGGGATCGCGGGCCGCGAGCCAGCGGGTCCCCTTTCCGGTGACCGTGTAGAGGATGGCGAAGCGGTCTCCGTCCGTGCGGTGGTAGCTGAACGCTCGCGCGAACATCGGATCGCAGCCGTCGCTGCTGCAATGGAGCATCACAAACTGACCGGG
>CAZHMF010000052.1:0-5343 GCA_964533605.1 uncultured Anaerolineaceae bacterium | reverse complement strand
CCGGTGAGACGTCCCTCCGAGGTGTTGATGACGCACGCCACGGTTCCGTCCTGGATGACGTCCACGACGTTGGGATGCGAGCCGCTGAGGATCTTCGTGACTTCTGTCACGGAGAACCCGAGGCCCGACAGCATCGCCGATGTGCCTTCCGTGGCGTAGAACTTGCAGCCGGCCTCAGATAGTTGGCGGATCAGGGGGAGGGCTGCAGTCTTGGTCTGGTCGCTGATGCTCAGGAGAATCGCTGCCTTCGGATCGAGGGCCATATTGCTGGCAAGTGTTGCTTTGGTGATGGCACGCTCAAATGTCTTATCGACACCCATCACTTCACCGGTGCTCTTCATCTCGGGGCCGAGGTAGGTATCGACCCCAACGAGCTTCGACATGCTGAAGACAGGGGCCTTTATCGCGACCAGGTCGCGCTCCGGCCAGAGTCCGGCGCCAAATCCCGCTGCGCTCAGCTTGCGGCCGAGCATGGATTCGACCGCCAGACGCACCATGGGTACGCCGGTGACCTTCGAGAGGAACGGGACGGTGCGGCTTGCCCGCGGATTGACCTCAAGCACGAAAACCCGTGGGGAATCGCCCTCAGAGCGCGGGAGCACCACGTACTGGATATTGGTCAGACCGACAGCGCCAAGTGCCAGCACTATTCGCTCCGTGTAGTCGCGAATGGTGTCCTTCTCATCCCGATCGAGATGTTGAGGAGGATAGACGGCCATGGAGTCGCCGGAGTGCACGCCGGCGGCCTCGATATGTTCCATGATCCCCGGAATGAGGACGCTCTTGCCGTCGCTGATGGCGTCGACTTCCACCTCTGCCCCTTCGAGGAACTTGTCAATTAGCACCGCCCGCCCCTGGGCGGCCTCGGCGGCGTGGGCGAGAAACGTGACCATCTCGGTCGCGTTTTGGACGATCTCCATCGCTCGCCCACCCAGCACGTACGACGGTCTGACCAGCACGGGGTAGCCGATGGTGTCAGCGGTCTTCATCGCCTCCTCGAGCGTGTGTACGGCGGCGCCCGGAGGTTGGGGGATGCCGAGGCCCTGGAGAAAACGCTCGAAGAGGAAGCGATCTTCCGCCGTGTCGATAGCCTCTGCACTGGAGCCGATTATCGGCAGTCCGGCCCGGCGAAGCGGGTCGGCGACATTGATCGCCGTCTGTCCTCCGAACTGCACGATCGAGGTCACCGAGTGCCCGTTGTCCGCCGATTCGTTCTCAAGGATGTCCAGCACGCCCTCGTCGTCCAGGGGTTCGAAGTACAGACGGTCGCTCGTGTCGAAGTCGGTCGAGACGGTCTCAGGGTTGGAGTTCGCCATGATGGCGCGATAGCCGGCCCCCTGGAGAGCCCAGGCTGCGTGGACGCTGGCGTAGTCGAACTCGATGCCCTGGCCGATCCGGATCGGACCGCTCCCCACGACCAGAGCGGCGGCGCCGTCCTCCGGCAGCGCCTCATTCTCGACTTCGTAGGTGGAATAGAAGTACGGGGTTGCTGCGTCGAACTCCGCAGCGCACGTGTCCACCATCTTGTAGACGGGCTGGATTCCCCACTCGCGACGGGCCTCCCTGACCTGGTCCGGAAGCCGGTCACCGAGACGGCCCACCATCTCGTCGCTGAATCCCATTCGTTTGGCCTCGCGGAGGAGCGAGGCGGAGAGCGATTCGTGGAGCAGTCGCCGTTCCATCTCAACAATGTTCATGATCCGCTGGAGGAACCACGGGTCGACGCCCGTTTCGCGGGCGATCTTCGACTGGTCCACGTTCCGTCGCAGTGCCGTCATGATGGCCCAGAGCCGCTGATCCGTGGGCTCGAACCGCGGGGATTGTCGCGCACGCCCGTCGGGGGTCTCCCATAGCAGCGTCCGGCCGCCGAGCTCGAGCGAGCGTACTGCTTTGTTCAGCGCCGCTTCGAAGGTTCGGTCGATAGCCATTACCTCACCGGTTGCCTTCATCTGCGTGCCGAGACCGCGGTCGCCGAGATGGAACTTGTCGAACGGCCATCGGGGGATCTTGACGACGCAGTAGTCCAGGGCGGGCTCGAAGGCTGCGGTCGTCCTCTCGGTGACCGCGTTCCGGATCTCGTCCAGCGTCTTGCCGCAGGCGATCTTCGCGGCGACCCGGGCGATTGGGTATCCGGTGGCCTTGGAGGCGAGCGCGGAGGACCGGGAGACCCGCGGGTTCACCTCGATCACGTGGTAAGGGAGGGGTTCTTCCAGGTTAGCGTCCCAGGGTGTGACGTCTGGTCTCGGGGCGAGGGCGAACTGAACGTTGCAGCCGCCTTCGATCCCGAGCTCCGTGATTATCCGAAGCGCGGCCGAGCGAAGCATCTGGTAGTCCTTGTCGCTCAGCGTCTGGGAGGGCGCAACCACGATGGAATCTCCTGTATGGACACCCATCGCGTCAATGTTCTCCATGTTGCAGATGGTGACCACGTTGCCCGCCGAGTCACGCATCACTTCGTACTCAATCTCTTTCCAGCCGATCAGGTTGCGCTCCACCAGCACCTGTCCGATCGGACTGGCGGTAAGGCCGGCCGTGGCGATCGATCGGAGCTGCTCAGGCGTGAACGCCATGCCACCGCCGGTCCCGCCGAGCGTGTAGGCGGGCCTCACGACGACCGGCAGGCCGATCTTCTCCGCCGCTTCAAGACACTCCTCCAGGCTGTGGCAGATCTCACTTGCCAGCACCGGTTCGCCGATCTTGGCGAGCATGGCCCGGAAGAGCTCGCGGTCTTCGGCTCTGCGGATCGTATCGAGCGGTGTCCCCAGGAGGCGCACATCGTGCTTCTCGAGGATGCCGGCGGCGGCTAGGTCGACGGCGAGGTTGAGGCCGGTCTGTCCCCCCAGGGTCGGGAGCAGACCGTCCGGCTTCTCCTTTTCGATGATTCTCTCGATCACCGGCACGGAGAGAGGTTCGATATAGACGGCGTCGGCGACATCAAGATCGGTCATGATGGTCGCGGGATTGGAGTTGACGAGAACGCTCCGAACGCCCTCCTCGCGCAGTGCCTTGCAGGCCTGGGTTCCCGCGTAGTCGAACTCCGCGGCCTGGCCGATCACAATCGGGCCGGAGCCGATGATGAGGACGTTTCGGGGTCTCAATGGAGCAGACCGAGTGAGCGCGAAATAACCGGCAGAGCCAGAGGGAGGAGAACCCAGGGCCCGACAAGGGCGATGCCGGAGAGCGGGACCAGCAGGCAGGCCGCCTGGAGGCCGCCGATCGCGAGACCTACGACTACGGCCGGGAAGAGACCCATAAACGTCCTCGATCCCCCGGCCAGGAGGAGCCCGGTCAGTAGTCCGAAGAGTCCTGCCGAGCCTGCAGCCAACGCGAGCAGGCGGGCGAGCGAGTCCCCCTCTGTGCCCTCCGTGAGACCACTTCCGGGCAACGACGCAAGGGCGACCGTCACGGCAAGCACCAGGAGGGCAATCGAGGAAGCGACGATGAGAGCGGCAACTGCCCGCGGGAGGGGGCGTCGCCTCGGAGGGCGTTGGGCCTGCCTCCTGCGCACAGGAGGACGCGAGTGTCGCACGAGTGTCTGTCGCCTCACTTCGGAACTCTCCACCTAGAGCGGCAACTCGAAGCGCATGCTTGGATTTCGCAGGGGGACCATCGCCCCGATGGAGGAGAGGAAGCTCAGGGCCTCCTCGTTTCCCTCTGGCAGACGCCCCCGAATTCGCCGGTAGCCGCGATCGCGCGCGAATTCCACAAGCTCGTCCGCAACTTCCGTCGCTATCCCCCGCCTTCTGTACTGCGGGATCACCCAGACGCCGAGCAGGCCGATCTCCGGTTCGGTCGTCGAGTAGTCGAGAGCTCCGAAGGCGACCGGGATACTGCCGTCGAACTGCAACAGGATCTGTCCCTGGTCGCCCAGCCTCTGAATCCACTCGCGCGCCCGGTCGGCGTCGTAGTCCTCGGGCAGCCCAACATTCGTTCCGTCGTCGAGGGCACGAATTATCGAGGCGATCGCCTCGCCATCTTCGACGGTGGCTACCCGCATGCTGGTTGTTCGCGTCATCCCAACCCTCCGGTACTGCTCCTCATCATGCCCGTGAAGCGGTCGAAGATCCCGTCGCTGTCGAGCGGGCCGGGGCAGGCTTCCGAATGATACTGAATCGTAATGAGAGGTTCCGAGCGCGTTCGAAGACCCTCGACCGTCCCGTCGTTGAGGTTGATGTGTGAGACATAAGCGGTGCTGCCAAGTCCTTGGGGATCGACCGCGTATCCATGATTCTGAGCAGTGATGGTTACGCTGCCGTCGTCGAGGTCTTTGACCGGGTGGTTTCCCCCGCGGTGTCCGAAGGGAAGCTTGAAGGTGCCCGCGCCGAGGGCTCGGGCTGCAATCTGGTGTCCCAGGCAGATACCCAGCACGGGCACGCGGCCGATGAGCTGCTTTGCCTCGTCAACCATCAGCCCGAGCAAGCGGGGATCGCCCGGCCCTGGCGAAAGCACCACCCCGTCCGGTCTCTCCTCAAGGATGTCAGACGCCGACGTGTTCGCCGGGTAAACGGTGACCGCACAGCCTCTCTTTGCGAGTGCACGCATGATGTTGCGCTTCACGCCGCCGTCGAGCAGCGCGATCTTCAGTGCCGGGGGCCCGTCTGCGGCAGGGGCGATCCATTCGAACGGCTCCGGAGTGGTGACTGAGGAGACCCAGTTGATGTCGTCATAACCGGGGAGCGAGCGCACCCGATCGAGTGCCTCTTCCGCGGATTCGTCGCTCGTAACCGTGCCGAGCATGACGCCGTGACGGCGGATACCCCGCGTCACCGCTCTCGTGTCGACCCCCTCGATGGCGGCGGTGCCCGTCTGCTGGAGGTACTCTCTGAGACCCCCCCCCGCTCGTGGGTGGCTGAAGTTGGTCTCCACCTGCCGGACGACCAGGGCGGTGGGCTGTATCCGGCCGGACTCTTCGACATCTTTGTCGACGCCATAGTTGCCGATCATCGGGTAGGTGAGAACGAGGATCTGACCGGCGTACGAGGGATCGGTCAGCATCTCCTGGTACCCGGTCATGGACGTGTTGAAGACCACCTCTCCATCGGCCCGGACGGGAGCCCCGAAAGAGAGGCCCTCGAAGACCGAGCCGTCGGCCAGGACAAGGCGAGTTGCCGTCATCGGCCCGCGCCCCTCCCGTAGTTGACCCGCCCGCCCTGGAACGTGGCAGCGACCTCGCCCGTCAGCTCGACACCTTCGAGGGGCGAGTTCTTGCCCTTCGATCGGAAGTCGGCGGTTGCCACAGGCCAGCGGGCTTCGACCCGAAGCAGTGTCACCTCGGCCGGCGCACCCGTCGCGAGCGACCCGATTCCGGGGATCCGCTCCCCGAGCGAAAAGGCGCCAACGGGG